>BLMC01000044.1 GCA_011959805.1 Lachnospiraceae bacterium
GGCACCCGTCAGCGAACCGATAAATCGGTTTGATGACAAATTTCACTTGGGTGCCGCGTGCATAAAAACGGAGAACGCTATATTTGCGTTCTCCTAATGCAAGTCGTAAAGTCATTCGACTTCTTCCCACAATTACATCATTCCGCCCATTCCAGGACCGCCTGCTGGCATTGCCGGTGTATCTTCTTTAATATTTGCTACAACAGATTCTGTTGTCAAAAGTGTGCTTGCTACAGAACATGCATTCTGCAATGCGCTTCTTGTCACCTTCACTGGGTCAAGAATACCAGCTTCTACCATATCAACATACTCTTCCTTTGCAGCATCAAATCCGATACCAGTCTTAGACTCTCTTACCTTATTTACAATAACACTTCCCTCAAGACCTGCGTTTGCAACAATAATATGCAATGGTGCATCCAATGCCTTCAACACAATCTTTGCACCTGTCTTCTCATCGCCGTCAAGAGTCTCAACAAGCTCTGCAACATTCTTAGAAGCATGAATATAAGCAGATCCACCACCTGCAATAATACCTTCCTCTACTGCTGCTCTTGTAGCGTTTAGTGCATCCTCCATGCGAAGTTTTGCTTCCTTCATCTCTGTTTCTGTTGCAGCGCCAACACGAATTACCGCAACACCTCCGGCAAGCTTTGCAAGTCTCTCCTGCAATTTCTCTTTGTCAAAGTCAGATGTTGTCTCCTCAACCTGCTTCTTAATCTGTGAAATTCTAGCGTCAATTGCAGCCTTGTCACCTTCGCCGTCAACAATAATGGTATTCTCTTTCTGAACCTTGATAGACTTCGCACGTCCGCACTGCTCCAAAGTTGCCTCTTTAAGATCAAGGCCAAGTTCCTCACTAATTACCTGACCACCTGTAAGGATTGCAATGTCTTCAAGCATAGCCTTTCTTCTATCGCCATATCCAGGAGCCTTTACTGCCACTACATTAAATGTGCCACGAAGTTTATTGACAATCAACGTTGTGAGTGCTTCACCCTCAACATCCTCAGCAATAATCAAAAGCTTCGCACCAGATTGTACCACCTGCTCCAATAATGGAAGAATTTCCTGAATATTAGAAATCTTCTTGTCTGTAATCAGAATATATGGATCTTCCATAGTCGCTTCCATCTTATCCATATCTGTCGCCATATAAGCAGAAATATATCCGCGATCGAACTGCATACCTTCTACAAGGTCAAGCTCTGTCTGCATGGTCTTAGATTCCTCGATCGTGATAACACCATCACCAGAAACCTTCTCCATTGCATCTGCTACCATATTTCCAACTTCCTCATCTCCAGAAGAAACGGTTGCTACTCTTGCAATATGCTGCTTTCCATTTACTTTAGAACTCATAGCAGCGATTGCATCTACTGCACAGTTTGTAGCTTTTTTCATACCCTTTCTTAAGATAATTGGATTCGCACCTGCTGCAAGATTTTTCATTCCTTCATTAATCATCGCCTGTGCAAGAACAGTTGCTGTGGTTGTGCCATCGCCAGCTACGTCATTTGTCTTAGTAGCAACTTCCTTAACAAGTTGTGCACCCATGTTCTCAAATGCATCCTCAAGCTCAATCTCCTTTGCGATTGTCACACCATCATTTGTGATAAGTGGCGCGCCGAAGGACTTATCAAGAACAACATTTCTTCCCTTAGGTCCTAATGTCACACTAACAGTGTCTGCGAGCTTATTTACGCCTGTCTCCAATGTCTTGCGAGCCTCTGCTCCATATTTAATTTCCTTTGCCATGATTCCATCATCCTCCAAATATAAATTCTTAGTGCACTATTTCATGCGAAAATCGCTTTGTCAGCGTTCCTCTCAATAACCTGATTCATTGTTCTTGGTTATTCAATAACAGCCAGAATGTCGTTCTGCTTAACGATGATAAACTCCTCATCATCAATCTTAACCTCTGTTCCAGAATACTTAGAGAAGATTACGTTGTCGCCAACTTTTACCTCCATCTTAATCTCTTTTCCATCAACGACACCACCTGGTCCAACAGCAATTACCTCTGCTTGCTGTGGCTTCTCTTTGTTCTGTCCTGGTAATACAATACCGGACTTTGTTGTCTCCTCCGCAACCAACTGTTTCAATACGACTCTGTCTCCTAATGGTACTAATTTCATATGAAATGCCTCCTTATGTTTATGAAAAAATATTATCCGCTTTTCAATTAGCACTCTTATCTATTGAGTGCTAACAAATCATATAATAGTTTCTTGCTGCGCGTTCTGCAAGCGGATTTAAGTCTTATTATATCCCATTTTCTTCCATTTACTCATATTATCTTTATTTTTCTTTTGTTTTTAAAGTTTGTTGCACTTAATAATTATTTTAGATTTACGAATAGTTTCCCAATCCTTTTTCTAGTCGTTCTTTATATCCTGGCGCATTTTTGATTACAAATTTATTCTCCAACATCGCATATTCTGCATCTGAAAGGATATCCTTAAAGCTTTCCTCAACATTCGTGCGCATTACACAGCCTACTGCAACACTAGGTGCCAGCTTATCATCTTCAAAATTGTCACACGCTTGTTGTACTGCATCACAATAAGCCTTTGCCTCCTCCTCTTCTGTAAGTGGCAAAAGTACATGAAATACATCTCCTTCGACCCTGCCAAGTACCGCGTGTGCAAATCCAGCTTCCTGCGCTTTATTTCTGAGAATTTCTGCCACCGTAACTACCAGTCGGTCACTCTCCTCCTCACCGAAATAATTGTCGACAAACTTCCAATCATTAATATTCACACAGATTGCTGCCGTAGGAACCACTTCCCGTTCTGCAAGCTCTTTCATATGACTAATAAAATGATTTCTATTTAGCAGCCCCGTCAATGGATCATTTTCACTAGAATATTTTGCATGATCTGCATCCTTTTCCAACTGCTGTTCCAATTCATCGATGTAGACAGCTTGCTCACTTGCCACATAGGATTTCCCACAATAGTCTTCTAATGTCTCAATATATGTGTTAAGAAGTTTAGTGACTACATCTATTTTTTCCTTTGCAACATTATCATACTTTGCATAAATATGACATACTGTTCTACCTTTCACTCGGATTTTATTCCCAGGTTTATTGACAACATCTGGCACAAAATCACCAAAATCTCCAATTGTCATAAGAATACTGCCATGTCTATCTGTCATTAATGTATCAAGTCCAAAATGAAACTGAAACTGATTTAACATTGTCTCTGCAACTGTTAAATTGAATAAATCCTTTGGAAAATAATTTTTGCTATTCTGCTCGATTCTCTCTGCAAACGCCATTTTCTTTTCGTTCATTGTTATCCCTATCCCTTTCACTTCTGTTTTATTTTCAAAAAAATCTATCAATAATCTCTACTATACCATCATGATTATTGTCGTTCGTTGTAATATAATCTGCACATTCCTTTACAATCGGACGCCCATTTGCCATGCAGACACCAACAGATGCGGCCTTCAACATAGAAATATCATTCTCTTCATCTCCCGCTGCGACAGAATTTTGAATAGGAACATGCACTGCGCGACACAGATTACGCAACGCATTCCCTTTTCCGCCCTTTCTATGATAGAATTCCAAATAATATGCATTGGAAAATGCGCAGATAATATCCTTTGCAATCTCCGATGCCTCGACTTCTTTGCGCAATGCTTCCAGCCGTTCCCGATTATCAATGTCAATCGCAAGCAATTTAAATGGTGGATGTTCAAGTTCTTTGGACAAATCCGTTCCAATAATAACTGGCTGTTTGATTGCTATTCTATAATACTCCAGTTCCTTGTCTTTCGCACAGCTTACAATATGTGTGTCTGTGTATGTCTGAATATGGATTCCTTTTTTTAGAGCTATGTCATAGATTGCCTGTGCTGTAACCATTGGAACACTATACTGTGCAATCACTGAACAGTTTGCACAATCATAAAGCACTGCTCCATTATACGCCGAAATAAAAATTTTACCTTCTGTATTATCCTTTTGTATATTAAGTTTTTCTAATACATCAAGAATACTGCTAAGAGAGCGTCCACTTGACAAGACAAAATGATTTCCATTTGATAACAAGTTCAAAATTTTTTGTCTTGCTTTCTCTGAAATGTTTTTGTCCTTATCAAGCAATGTGTCATCCAAATCAGTAAACAAAATTTTCGTTTGTAAAGTCTTTTTTAATTCGACCAAAATCTCCTCTGGAACAGCAAGTTTCCCATATCCCACACCCAAATCAAGATTTGGCTTATTCTTTCCATGAAAATCAGAACCACCGCACAAAAGCAAATTATATTTCTGCGCAAGCGCTTTCATCTGTCTTTCTTCCGAAGGTGAAAATGTGCTGTAAATACACTCTATCGCCATCAATCCAGCATCTTTTAACCGGTGCACCAAATGTTCAAGTTGTTCCTGTCCAAGCTGATACAATAATGGATGGGCAAGGACTGGTATCCCTCCGGCCTTCAGGGTCACTTCTATAACTTCCTCTGGTGTGATTTTCTCCCGATGTACAAAATATGGCGTATGGTCTCCTAGATATCGGTCAAAAGCCTCATTCCTACTTTTTACATAACCTTTTTCTAATAAAAAACTGGCAAAATGTGCTCTTGTAATCACCGCATCTGGAAATGAATCCACAAGTGCCTCATAAGTAATCGGAATCCCTACACTCTGCAAATTTGCACACAACTTATAATTTCTATCTGTTCTTGACTGTTGAAACCGCGTCAGATATTCCTGAAAAACAGGCGCTTTATAATCGATAAACAACCCTAAAATATGCACATCACGCCCATTGTACTCTGTCGAGTATTCTATTCCGGGAATAATTTCAATTGGTTTATCTTTCGCATATTCTATGATCTCATCCAACCCATCCACAGTGTCATGATCGGTAAGTGCGATTGCAAGCAGTCTTTTCTCAACTGCATAATCCACCAATTCGCATGGGGTCATAGTGCCGTCGGAACAACACGAATGTACATGCAGATCGACAAATCCCATTTTTATTCTCCTTTTGCTATCAATTTCCTAAAAGTGAAAAAAGACAGAAAACCCTGTCTCTTCTCGTAGACTACTGCATTAGTCCTCTCCGCTCTCGTCCTCCGCTTCCGCGGTATATACAGAAGTCCGTTTCCTTGCCATCTCATCACTTGCAAGATACTCATCATAAGTCGTAATCTTATCAATCAGTGTACCATTTGGTAGTATCTCCATAATACGGTTCGCTGTTGTCTCCACAAACTGATGATCATGGCAAGCAAATATCGCCACGCCAGGGAACTTAATCAGTCCATTGTTAAGTGCTGTGATTGACTCCATATCAAGATGGTTTGTCGGTTCATCCAGAACCAGACAATTTGCACCACTTATCATCATTTTACTAAGTAGACAGCGCACCTTTTCACCACCCGAAAGCACCTTGACCTTCTTTATACCGTCTTCCCCCGCAAACAACATTCGTCCAAGAAAACCGCGCACATAGGTAATATCATCTACCGGCGAGTAGCCCATAAGCCAATCCGCAATTGTATAATCATTGTTAAACTCATTGGTTGGGTCCTTTGGAAAATAAGCCTGCGAAGTAGTAACCCCCCACTTGTAAGTCCCTTCATCCGGCTCTATCTCTCCCATCAAAATCTGAAAAAGAACAGTCTTTGCTTGCTCATTTGCACCCACAAATGCAACCTTGTCCTCATGGCCAAGAATAAAAGAAATATTATCTAATACTTTTTCACCATTAATTGTCTTAGAAAGGTTTTCAACTGTAAGCACTTCGTTTCCTATCTCACGGTCTGGCCGAAAATCAATATAAGGATACTTGCGGCTGGAAGGCTTAATATCGTCAAGTTCAATCTTTTCCAAAGCACGCTTTCTTGAAGTCGCCTGTTTTGACTTAGATGCATTTGCAGAAAAGCGCGAGATAAATTCTTGTAATTCCTTGATTTTCTCTTCTTTTTTCTTATTTGCCTCCTTCATCTGCTTGACAAGTAACTGACTTGACTCATACCAAAAATCATAGTTTCCGGCATAGAGCTGAATCTTGCCATAGTCAATATCCGCTATCTGAGTACATACCTTATTTAAAAAATATCGGTCATGGGACACAACAATCACAGTATTGTCAAAATTAATTAAGAATTCTTCCAGCCATGCAATCGCATCCAAATCCAAATGGTTTGTCGGCTCGTCGAGCAACAAAATATCTGGATTGCCAAACAACGCCTTGGCAAGAAGTACCTTCACCTTCTCACTGCCGTTTAAATCCTTCATCAAAGAATAGTGCAAATCTGTATCGATGCCAAGTCCATTTAATAACTGCGCTGCATTGGACTCTGCTTCCCATCCATCCATCTCGGCAAATTCGCCCTCAAGTTCACTTGCACGAATGCCATCTTCGTCTGTAAAATCCTCTTTTGCATAGATGGCATCCTTCTCCTTCATAATTTCGTAAAGACGGGCATTTCCCATAATGACAGTGTCGATAACAGAATACTCATCATACTTAAAATGATCCTGCTCCAAAACAGAAAGACGCTGTCCTGGAGTGATCACAATATCACCTTTTGTTGTCTCAAGCTTCCCTGATAAAATCTTTAAAAACGTGGATTTTCCTGCTCCGTTTGCACCAATCAGCCCATAGCAGTTCCCCTCTGTAAACTTAATATTTACATCCTCAAATAATGCTTTCTTCCCTACTCTGTAGGTTACATTGTTTGCACTGATCATAATAAATTCCTCTTAAATCCTAATATTCTTGTTCCAAACTGTCTATCACAAAAACTGCCTTAGAACATCACATTCTATTATACATAAAAAAGGCGATTTTTCAAGGAAAATTTATCGTTCAACCATATTACTTTTTAAAAAGTCTTCCAAAAATCCCTTTTTTATTTACTTCTGTTTCCGACTCTTCTTCCACCGTTTGAGAAACTTCTACTCTCTTAAATTTTTGTGCATTTTTAGGGTCTTCCTTAAATGTAAGTAAGGTATTATATGCTTCCAACATATTAAAACCATTTGCCTCTGCCAGTTCTTGTGCTGTCAATCCTTCTATCGTGAGCATTCCAACAGATGGATAAGCTCCATTTCTCACTGCGGAAGTAAACTCCACAAAGATATTGCGGTCAGAGCGAAGTCGTTTATAATAGTATGTCGCTTCTGAATAGTCAAGTCCACAACCTTGTGTCAGATAAATCATAAATTCCTCGCGAAATGCTTCCCCATTTTTCCACTGTTTCGCCACCTCGCTCATAAGTTGTGGATTCATCAAACATAATGCGCTTGGTCCGTCCGTAAGTGCCACTATATTAGTGGTCTCACAGAGCTTTTCCATAAATTGTGGGTTATCTATTCCAGCGGGCATCAACTGCCCTTCCCCTTTCCGTCCCATCTCATAACGGTTTGTAGTAATTAGGTAGGCAATATTGTTTTTGAGGGTGAAATCACCATTTTTCTCTTTTAAGGTATAAATATAAGGCTTTTCGCAAAGCGCTTCTGTAAGTGAGATTGTAATCTGATTCATTAGTCTTGTATACTTTATCACAGTTTCTTCGTCAGATGCCTTTCTAGCAGTGTCAAAGCGCACTGCTGCCTCCTGCATCATGATCATCATCTCAGTAATATTACATCCAGCTATATAAGTCATACCTTGGTCAAAATCTTCATCCATATGCGCAATCAATTCTGCCTTTCTATCACTGTTGACATTATACTCATTCTCTTGGTCAAAAAATGGCACAATTGGCATACGATAACTTTTCTCGCCTTCTTCCTCACGCATTACCTGCGACAATATTTCTTCTGGTAACAGTTCCTCCACATTGCGCTGATACCCGGTCACTTCTCGAATATACTCCATCTTACAGCCTAAAGCATGCACTGTATCAAAATCAAGATTTACTCCTGTTACACCAAGATTTGCTGCCAATGCAAGCAACGTCTCAAGCTGAAACAACTTCTCCTTCTGATCAAGCACGCCAATTGGAAAGGTACTGTCGAAAATAGGCAATATCATAGGACTTTGCAACACATAACTAACTGCATCCTCATACTTTTCAAACAAATATATCAAAATATTTTTGTCGTCTGGTTTCAATAACAGTGGGTTTCCACATGCAGTTCGATAATCGCTGTGTTGTGGTGCCAACAAAACATAAATTTTATCCATTTTCATATAGAAACGGATTCTCTCTCGCACCATCTCTTCATTATAACGTGGTATATCTATATATCCCGTCAGATTTAATACAGCCGGATCGTATTCTAGGCAATAATTTCTGTGTGGCTCTATAATTATCTGAAACCTACCTCTAACAATCTGTGATAGCATCGCAAGTTTGTATTTATTGATTGGTTTTTTGTCGGGATTAAAGTGCATTGCACTGTCAGCCGTCAAAAATACCTTTAGCGATTCATAATCATAGTCTTCTTGCGTTGCCTCCTCACCATTCTTTTTCTTTCTCATAGTCATAAACGCAAAGACTGGTTTCTCGCCCTCTTTTGGTGGTACTCGAAAATCAGGAATTTGTCCTATAATATAGACATTCTTTGTCCACAGACGTGCAATCGCTTCCTCCTGCGCGCACCGTTGTATCGATGCGGTGTACAGATTATGATAGCTGTCAGCCGCATCCTTTAGCCCCAAAAGCTCCTTCGATGCAATATATTTCTCATCGCACAATACATTTTGAGATTGATTCTCCTTTGTACTTATATGAAGTACCAGCCCAGGTATCTTTTCTTCAAAAATCTGGTTTATAATCTCACCAAGCTTATCCTCATGATACGCATACTGATGATTGCTGTATTTCACAGCTTTTGCAACATACGCATCATAATATTCCTTTTCAAAAAAGACATGGATGGCGTTGTCAAAGACTTCCTCCTCGTCGCGTTGCATCACCATAATGTCTTTGTCAAAGCCCTCGAATAACCGCAGCTGCCACACTGAAATGTTTGTTTTTCTTTCCACTTTGTCTACCTATTCCTATCTTTATTTAGCTCTGTACAATCAGATATCTTCCGTCACCGATATCAAATACCTCAGGCGCATCCACAATCTCTTCTTTTTCTTGTCCCTCAAGGTCAATTCCTTCCTCGTCGAAATACTCCCATACCTCGTCAATGGAGTCGACAACCACTGCCATACACTCCTCAAGAAATGCCTCTGCCTCATCGATATTTCTCGCTACCTTCTCTGGCAACAACTTCAACTGGTCTTTCAAAAAACAGTTCAATACCGCTTCATCATACTCGTGCATAAATTATCTCTCCTTTATAAATCATTTATAATATCTGTTATCACCACTTAATAATGTAACAGCATCCCAACCAACTTGTAAACCCTTTTCGCAAACATTCTATACGAAATTTCTAGCAAAAAGCTCCTGCATCAATCTGGCAACAGGAAGTCCTACTACATTATTATACTCTCCATTAATAGATTTAATAAAAGCAGCACACTTCCCTTGAATCGCATAAGCTCCTGCTTTATCCATCGGTTCTCCAGTCTCCACATATGTTACAATCTGTTCCGGCGTCATTGGGTACATGTGAACATCTGTTTTCTCACAAAAAGTAGTTGTCTCTCGTTTTCGTATTTCTAATCCTTTTTCCAGTATTATCAATGTCACGCCTGTATATACCTGATGAGAATCTCCCTGTAATTGTGTCAGCATCGAGATAGCATCATTCTTGTCTTTGGGCTTTCCCATAATCTTTTTCCCACAAGCAACAATTGTATCAGCACCAATAATAACAATCGTATCATTTTGATATTGTTGCAGATAACGTTTTGCAACCTCATCTGCTTTTTGATATGATAACTCCTTTACAATCTCTGTCGGTTCCTCTTTGGTAATTATTTCCTCTCCATGTGCCTGTGAAATATCAAAGGATAATCCCACCTGTTCCAAAAGTTCCCTTCGGCGCGGTGAGCCAGATGCAAGTATATATTTTATCATAGTTTTGTATACTCCTGTCAATTTTGTATCATCTGATTATATTCCGGTTTAAAGGTGCGTGCCTGCTGTCCCACTTTATCCTTCTTTACAGATAACGCCTCATATTCCTTACAAAATTCTTCCTGCGCATTAAGCATATCTTTATCCTTCTTGTCAGTTTTGTGATAACTGCCATCCGCTTGCAAAAATTGTGCTTTTTGGGTATCATTTAGCTGTACTTCAAGCACATGCCAGACCTTTTCTTTTAATTCAGCATTGAGCACCGGAAATAGAATCTCCACTCTTCGTTCAAGGTTTCGCGGCATCCAATCCGCACTCGCCATATAAAGTTCTGGATCACCGGCATTCTCAAAATAGAAAATTCGCGCATGTTCCAAAAAATTTCCTACAATCGAACGCACTTCAATATTATCATTGGTACCTTCTACTCCTGTGCGCAAACAACAAATTCCTCTAACAATCAGCTGTATCTTTACTCCCTTTGCTGCTGCCTCATACAGCGCTTTTATAATATCTGGATCGCACAGAGAGTTCATCTTTGCAACAATTCTTGCTGGTCGCTTTTCTATCGCATTGGATTTCTCACGGTTAATCAAATATAAAAATCGATCTTTCAGCCACAATGGCGCCAGAGCCAGATGATTCCACCCCAAAGGTTCTGAATAACCCGATAACATGTTAAAGACTGCTGTCGCATCCTCGCCAATCGCCTCATTGCATGTAAGTATTCCTAAATCGGTATAAAGCTTTGCCGTCGCATCATTATAGTTTCCTGTTCCCAGATGCACATAACGTCGGATGCCTTCTTCTTCACGCCTAACAGCTAACGTAATCTTACAATGCGTCTTTAATCCCACCAAGCCATAAATTACATGACAACCTGCCTTTTCCAGCTTCTTTGCCCAGACAATATTATTTTCTTCATCAAAGCGCGCCTTTAATTCCACCAACACAGACACCTGTTTTCCATTTTCTGCTGCTTGTGCAAGCGCTGCAATAATCGGTGAATTTCCGCTTACTCGATACAGAGTCTGTTTGATTGCCAACACTTGTGGGTCCTTTGCTGCCTGCTTGATAAAATCGACTACTGGTGTAAAGGTCTGGTACGGATGATGCAACAAAATATCCTGCTCTCGAATTTTCTCAAAAATATTATCTCCTACCTCAATTTCTGGTACTGGCTGCGGTGTATAAGGACGATTCTTCAAGTGCGCAAATCCTTCCAGCCCATACATTTTCATCAAAAAAGTAAGGTCCAACGGCCCTGCAATATTATAGATATCTCTCTCATCTATCATAAGCTCTTTTTTGATTATGTCAAGAAGGCGTGTCTCGATGCCTTCCTCCACTTCAAGCCGGATTGCTTCTCCCCATTGTCTTTTCTTAAGCTGTTTTTCAATCTCTTTTAATAAGTCTTCCGTTTCCTCTTCCTCAAGAGAAAAATCTGCATTTCTCATAATACGAAATGGAAAAGAACACTCTATATTATAATTCAAAAACAATTTGTCCATATTACGCTCAATAATCTGTTCCAGCAAAATCACACGTTTCGTTCCATCTGATGCTTCTGGAAGCTGCACAATCCGCGGAAGAACACTTGGAACCTGAACCGTAGCAAACTCCACTTCTTTTCCATGCACAGATTTTTTATTAAACAAATGTCTTCTCCCCTTTACTTCTTTTCTGGACACTAGCGCGCCCAGATTCAAAGACTTATTGCGAATTAGGGGAAAAGGCCTTGAAGAATCTACTGCCATCGGTGTAAGTACCGGATATACATTGTCTTGAAAATATCGGTCTACAAACGCACAATCCTTTTTTGTAAGCTCCTCGTGGCTTTCTATCACCATCAGTCCATTCTGTGCAAGCTGTGGCAATAAAGACCTGTTATATACAGAATATTGCATATCAACAAGTTCATGTGTCGCCTTATTAATTACTTCAAGCTGCTCATTGGGAGTCATTCCGGCAATATCCTTCTTTGTATATCCTGCATTTACCATATCTTTCAACGATGCCACGCGCACCATAAAAAATTCATCTAAGTTAGATGCCGTGATGCCCAAAAATTTAATCCGTTCAAACAATGGTATATCCTTATCCCTTGCCTCCCCCAGCACACGGTTATTAAAGGCAAGCCAGCTCAGTTCCCTGTTATAATAATATTCAGACTTACTATAGTCTATCTTACTGTTCTTGTCGCCCATTTTTGTTCCCCCATCTTAAATATTGCTTTTTTTCTGTCTTATCACTGGTTTGATATTATACACTTCCTCAAAAAAAGTTGCATATCGGTCAAACAACCCAAATTCTAGGGTCATATCTGCATTGGTCTCCACTATAAGCAACAGCTCATCTTCTTCATTCACAATCTTTAACTTACTGCATTTTCCTCTGTGACTCAAATCCAATCCTTCCGAAAGTCTTATAATTGCTGTCAACTTCGCAATCTTTAAATACGACTCTCTATCAAGAGAAGCAGTGCTATCCAATATTTTATAATAGTCAAATTTCTCCGTGGCATATTTTACAATATTTGCAAGAATCTCACGCTCAACATGAGACAAACCAATAATCTCTGTCGCGATAATAATGTTATATGAACTATCACCAATATTGGCAAAACTGATATATCTGCCGCACTCACTCAATATCGCTGCAAGTTGCAAAAGCAGTCGATCCCGCTTTGACAGACTATGTTTTTTCTTCATGCTGTCAAAAATAGTAAGTGCAATCATTTCTCGCTCACGTGTTCGATATTCAATGCTATGATAGCGCCTGTTAATATCTCTAGCACAGTCAAGAATGTCTTGCTCAAAATCATGTGGCATCCCATCAGTACCTGATGATAACAGCTTGTTTTGTTCAGCGTACTCATAGGCAATACCATCACACAAAGATACTCCTGGCGCCCAAAGCATCTCTGCCCCTAAAACTTTTATCATGCACTTAAGCATTAACGCCGAGAAATACAATAATGAAATATTCTCTTGTGCCAGTCCAAGAGACATTGCAATCTCTCTTGTCTTCTTCTTTTTTAAGGAATCTACAAAGTTTAGAAAACTCTCTGTACTCACCTGCCCTTTTTTAATCATCTCAAGATAATTGCGCTGTACAACCAACGACACATAATCATCCACCAGAATAAT
Organism: Lachnospiraceae bacterium; assembly: GCA_011959805.1. GTDB lineage: Bacteria > Bacillota > Clostridia > Lachnospirales > Lachnospiraceae > COE1. Next base: position 13,110 of record BLMC01000044.1, read on the forward strand.
ATTTTGTATCTTCTTATCTCCTATATACATTTCTCGAAAACTTTCAAGGCTATCATAGACCATTTCTTCCACCATGTCTTCTAGCTGATAACTTCGATAGGATACGCGCGCTAACTCCTCACGCATGCGAAGTACCCCTGGTCTAATATTCTGAGAAGTGACAAGACTATCCTCATCAAAGAGAGAAATCTGAACACTTCCACCTCCAATATCAATAAAAGCGGTGCTTTTTTCTATAATACTCTGAAAGTCCTTCACACGCGAAGCCACAGATTTATAATCCAGAAAGCGCTGTTCAGAGTTGCTCAAAACCTCAATCTTAACTCCTGTACGTGTCTCAATTTGATCCAATAAAATCAGTCTATTTTGCGATTCTCGAATTGCGCTTGTTCCATACGCCTTGTATCCATCTACTTTGTAGGATTTCATAATCGCGGTAAATTCGTTCAACATCCTGCACAGTTCATCAACTCTAGCACGCTCAATTTTCCCCGTAAAATAAGAATCCGTCCCCAGCTCTATTCTGTGCCGGATATGGTCAATTTCCTTAATTCCGTTCTTCGTTGATATCTCATATATTTTCATGGCAAGCTCATAGGAGCCTACATCTATCGCTGCAAACGTCTTGTATGACATATCCACACCTCATTCCCCTAACAGTATCTTTTCTATCTAATAATTTCCAAGTATCTTCATATTTCGAGTTTCCTCACGTAATCCGCGAAGTGCATTCTTAACTGCACTATCTGTAAGATTTCCCTCAAAATCCAGAAAAAACCGATATTCCCAGTTTCTTCCTTCAAGTGGTCTCGACTCAATTTTTGTCATATTCAAACCATTGTACATCAAGTGTGAAAGCACATGATACAACGCTCCGCTCTCATGGTTTAGCTCAAAGCAAAGGCTAATCTTAGATGCTTTCTTTGCAAATACCTTTTGGTTTGTAATAATAATAAAACGAGTTGAATTCCCCTTTAAATCATTTACACCGCGCTTCAAAATTTCAAGTCCATAAATCTTTGCCGCTGTCTCGCCTGCAATCGCCGCCTGTGTCCGTTCTTTGTCCTCCGCAACTTTTTTTGCCGCATACGCATTATTTTTCATGCTAATCTGCTGCCACCCAGCCTCAAACAGAAAATGTGCGCTCTGCAAAAGAGATTGTGGATGTGAGTATACAGTTTCAATATCTTCAATCTTTGCTCCTGGTACTGCAAGCAAACAATGTTCAACTTTAATAATCTGCTCTCCTACAATATAATTCTCAAATTCTACTAGCAAATCATAGATTTCACTTACAATCCCCGCCGAGGAATTTTCAATTGGAAGCACCGCAAAATCAGCACTCCCTTCATCAATCGCAAGCATCGCATCGCGAAACGTATCAACATTGAAACTATCAACCTCCTCCCCGAAATATTCCATCATCGCCGCCTGTGAATAAGCACCCTCCGCGCCCTGAAACACAACCCTACACTTACATTTGTCCATCTTTGCCATCTCAATAAAAGACAATCTGCCACCACCGTTATGTTCTGTAATCATCTGATATTGTAGCTTTCTGCTCATCGCCATAATTTGCTCAAACAGTTCTCGAATACCTTGAGCGTTAAAATCATTGTGTGTCAAATCACTGACAGCTTTAAGTTTTTGCTGTTCTCTTTCTTTGTCAAACACACGCTTGCCGGTTTCAATCTTATATGCAGCAACCTGCGCACATATTTCCATCCGCTTTTCATAGAGTGCAACAATCTGGCGGTCAATTCCGTCAAGCATTCCTCTAAGTTCTAATAAATCCATCTGCCTGTCCTCCGCTTTTTCCTTCACTTTTTTCCAGTATAGCACACCAAATAAAGTTTGTAAAAAATAATACATAGAATTCTTTCATTTTTTTCCGAAAACTATTATAATAATATTTAACTGTGGCAAACTCATCGCAATCATATACTATTTATAGGGGGTAATCACAATGAAGAAAAAAATCATAACTATAGTCTGCATTATCTGTGCAGTGCTAATATTTTCTGGTCTGACTGCTATAAAATATCTCTCTGACCGCGTTCCTAAAAATCCGCCGGGAACAATCGGGAACACCGCAGGTAATCTTTACAATAATGGCCTTTTCTGTGAGAATGACGGATATGTCTATTTTGCAAACGCATATGACTCCTCCGCGCTCTACCGCATGAAACCCGACGAATCTGAGATAAAAAAACTGGCGTACACAGAAGTTACAAGCCTAAATGCAGACGGAAAATATCTGTATTACTATCAAGGAGGTTCTGGCAGCGGTGCTGGAACAGGACTAGGTTTTGTGTTAAGTACAACTGGTATCTACCGGGTAAACAAGAAAAATCCCAAAGATGCTGAGTGTCTTGACCGCATTAACGGAAAATATGTTCTTCTCGCAGATAATGATGTCTATTATACTTGTTCAGATACCCAAGTTTCGTTAAATAAAGTATCGATTGACGGTAAAACAAAAGAAATGCTCTTACAGTTAGATATTCTTCCTGTAAGTGTTCAGAACTCTACATTCTACTATCTGAATAATCAGAAAGATCTGCATCTGATGGCGCTTGACCTTCGGACGAATACTTCCCGTCAAGTGCTTGCAGAAGATGTGTATATGCCAATTATAGACGGCAATATTGTCTATGGAATTGACATTCATGACAACTACTCTTTGATTAGTCTTAACATTAACGATGGAAGCAAGAAACTGCTTGACACAGGCAGAGTTGACATGATTAATGTGACAGACAGTTACATATATTATCAGACCTCTGGCGATACTCCACAGTTAAAACGTATTCGGCGCGACGGTTCTGATATGGAAGTGGTCGCAGAGGGCGTTCACAACAATATCAATGCGACTTCACAGTATGTATATTTCACTAAATTTGGATCAACTACCCCTGTGTACAAGACCTCTGTCTACGGACCAGTCAATGTCACTACATTTGACAATGCATCGAAAGCTGCAATGGAAGAAATCAGCAAAAAAAAGAAATAATATGAATAAGGTAAAGGCTTACAGGTTATGCTGATAGCATGAAAAAACTTGTGAATCCTTTACCTTTACTAAAAAATTTTATCCGATGTGGTGTGATTGGTTGGTGTATGGAAATTCTCTTCACAGCCCTTGGCGCACTCCGAAGACGCGAACTACCATTAATTGGTCAAACTTCTCTTTGGATGTTTCCCATCTATGGTAGTGCGGCATTCTTTCAACCAATATTTCGTTTGTTAAAATATTGTCATGTAATTGTGCGCGGCACAATCTATGCCCTCTCCATATTCTGTGCAGAATATCTGAGTGGTCGTTTTCTTACCAGACACGAACTCTGTCCTTGGAATTACAATCGTCATCATTGGCATATTAATGGGCTGATACGCATTGACTATTTTCCTTTTTGGTTTTTTGCTGGACTTTTGTTCGAGCATATCTTAGCCCCAAAAAGCTCCGCTAGCACAGCGTCTCATGGCAAAAACTGTTGACACATTGCCACATGATCATAAATACACTGCCATGTGCCGCTAGAGTGCGCTGTTACACAAAGATACTCTTTTCCATCTTTTCCTATACTCAAACTTGCAGCACAATTTTCAGACTGCAACACATATCCGGTCTTAGCACAAAGCACCTCTCCATGCGTATCCTTATCCTCAATTTTCCGAAGGAACCAATTAGATTTGGTAATTCCTTCAGGATGCTGTTCTGTAATAGATGATGTGTATGTATGTGCACTGAGTACGTCTCTGCAAAAACTATTGTCACACGCCGCTTTCAAAATCACTGCCATATCGTAAACAGTGCTGTAATGATTTTCATCATAAAGTCCTACACAATTTGTAAAATGCGAAGAATCCGACAATCCAAGTTCCTCCAGCTTTTCATTCATCAATACAACAAATTCTTCCTGAGAACCAGCCACATAGACTGCCAACCCCAATGCAGCATCTGCCCCAGAAGGAAGTATAGTCCCATAAAAAAGATCGCGAACAGTTACTTTCTCTCCAATCTCAAAACCCATACTACTACACTTATTGATATAACTATAGTCTGTAATCTCTCTGGTAATCTCAAATTTATCATCCGCATCTGTAATATGTTCCGCAGCCACCAAAATGGTGAGTATTTTAGTCATAGAAGCCGGAATAATACGGGAATCTGCGTCTCTTTGTCCCATAATTCGGTTTGCCTCCACATCAATAAATACGCCATTCTTGCTCACAACAGCGCTATCTAATAGGACAGTTTGCTCATCTGCGGTTGCTGTTAGTGGCGGAAGTTTATTCTTACCGCCAAGCGGTTGTACATTTATTGTACAAAGATGGGAAATTGCCTCTTTAATACTATCCGCAATACCACTGTTGCCAAAACACCCTGCCACAGGAAACTCCAAAGCTATATTGTATGATACTTTATTCTTCTGTTGGTTTTTCACCAGATTGCGAATGCCAAAACCAATCAAAACGAAACAGAGCATTAACACAATTACACATGGAATTAACAGCCTGCGCATCCATTCTTGCTGCTTTTTTCTGCGCCGCATCTCTTTTAACCGCTTGCGCCTGCGTGCTTCCCGCTCCTTTTCTTCTTGCTCATACGCAGCATTATCTTGTATTTCTTCATCAAGATGCTCATTTGCAAGATGATATGTACCCTGCAACGTATCTGCCAATACTGCCGCAATTTCCTCAGCGCTCAGTTGACCGTTTTCTCCCTCATAATCCATAAATGCCTGTTCCTGCTTGTTAGTCGACATCATCTACCTCAACTGCACCGATATCAAGCGTATTGAGCGTGCGACGTCTTCTCCTGTCCTCCTCGGACTTCTCTAAAATAAATTGCTTTATCGGTTTTGCATTCTTTACATGCTGAATCAGTAACATTGGACTTGTGACATCTCCTGTGTGACAAACAATTGTACCTAGTCCAAACATTCTCTCAATCAAAGATGTCTTCAAAGTCACATCTTGTACTTTATACATATAACAATCATTTTCTTCTCGGTTAAAAAAACCTGTATTGACAGTAATCACATCTTCTTTCACAGTATATATCGTAAACGTAAACGGCAATCCAAAAAACAGCCATCTTTTTCTCTCTTTAAACTCCATTTTTTTCTCCTTAGATTTGATTTTTTATAAAGTTATTATAGCATTCCCTTCTTAAAAATCAACACGAAATCGGCTGGAACAAAAATTTAATGAATTTCATCTTGCAAGCTTTTTGATACTATGATACAATTGCAAAAGTATATAAACTTACATGGAGGGAAATGAGTATGTTGAATGCTTTTATTACTTTTAAATTTTACTTTAGACGCATTTGCTACTTTCTTTTCTATTTCCATACTATTTCGCACAAGAGAATTTATTTCTCTTTTTTTTATGCGCATGCCAATACCAAAGAATATGCCATTACATGGCGCATTGACAGCGCAACGAGTAGAGAAAGAACCTTCCCTACTTAACAAATTACTATTTGATAGGAGGCATTTATGAAACATTTGAGACATCTAATGAGTCCACTTGATTTTTCCACAGAGGAATTGGACAAGCTCTTTACACTCGCTGAGGACATTGAAAAGAATCCCGCCAAATATGCTCATGCCTGCGACGGAAAAAAGCTTGCAACCTGCTTCTATGAACCGAGTACGCGGACTCGGTTAAGCTTTGAATCTGCCATGTTAAGTTTAGGAGGACAGGTACTTGGCTTTTCAGATGCAAACTCTTCCTCTGCTGCAAAGGGAGAAAGTGTATCGGATACCATCCGCGTTATCTCTTGTTTTGCTGATATTTGTGCTATGCGTCACCCCAAAGAAGGTGCACCTATGGTAGCTGCATCGCGCGCTTCTATTCCGGTGATCAATGCTGGTGATGGTGGTCATCAGCATCCAACACAGACGCTCACTGACCTTTTAACAATTCGCGCTATTAAAGGTCGCCTTGACCATTTTACAATAGGTCTATGTGGTGATTTAAAATTTGGGCGTACTGTACATTCTCTAATCAATGCATTGGTACGCTACAATGATATCCAGTTTGTTTTTATCTCACCAGAAGAACTCACAATTCCAGACTATATTATCGAAATGCTTCGCGAGAAAAATATTTCTTTTCGTGAAGTGCGAAAATTAGAAGATATCATGCCTGAGTTAGACATTCTCTATATGACTAGAGTCCAGAAAGAACGTTTTTTCAATGAGGAAGATTACGTAAGATTAAAAGACTATTATATATTGGACAGAGAAAAAATGGAACCTGCCAAATCTGATATGATTGTTTTGCATCCACTTCCACGTGTCAATGAAATTTCTGTGGAAGTCGACGACGACCCTAGAGCCGTATATTTCCGTCAGGTACAATATGGAGTATATGTACGTATGGCACTGCTCTTAACACTATTAGAAATTGATGTTTCATAAAAAGGAGAATTAGATATGCTAAATGTTGGAAAAATTGAAGAAGGCTTTGTACTGGATCATATCAAAGCCGGAAAAAGCATGAGTATCTACAAACATCTTGGTCTGGACAAACTTGATTGTACTGTTGCAATTATTAAAAATGCCAGAAGTAAAAAAATGGGTAAAAAAGATATCCTAAAAGTTGAGTGTGATATCGATACTTTAAATCTTGATATTTTAGGGTTTATAGACCATAACATTACAGTCAATGTTATTAAAAACTGTGAGATTGTAGAGAAACTCCCGCTCTCTCTTCCAAAAGAAATCAAAAATGTGCTCAAGTGTAAAAATCCCCGCTGCATCACATCAATTGAGCAGGAACTTCCACATATTTTTGTATTGACTGACGAGAAAAAAGAGATTTATCGCTGCAAATACTGTGAAGAGAAATACGGCAGCAAAGACCGATTTAAAATATAAAATAATCGAGTAGGGAAGATTGCTTCCCTACTCGCCGCGCCGCCGATGCGCCATACAATACATAGTTTCTTTGTATCGGCGTGCGCATAAACAAGCAAGTAAAATCCTACTATTTTTATACAAAGCTTAACACTTCCTCTTTTGGCTTCTTCGTTGGCATCACATTAACTGCATGGAGCACTGGCCCTTCGCCGTTATAATCCTTCCAAAATTCTCTGTGTACAGTAGCAGTTACTTCCACCCAGTCTTTATTGTTCAATGCACTACATTGATCATACTTACAGGCATAACCTAAAAATGCCATATCATCTGCACAGCAAGTCATTGCCATCCTTCCAGGAACAAAGTATGCATCTTCACTACCTTCTGGTTTCAGCACCATCGCTTTAAACTGAATTGTCTTATCGATATAACGGTCCAGATTATCCATCGCATCCAAGTAAAAAATTCCATATCCATAATCATCCAGTTTTAACATACTACTCTTCAAATCATAAGGCAAATCTTCCTCAAAAATCTGATTCACTTCTCCATTCTTATCCTCAAAAATAATCTCCGCCTGTGGATTAACCGCCTTTACATTTCTCTTAAAACTGCTCAATTGTTCCGTCAAATTATCACAGCGATTAAAAATAATTAGCTCCGATTTGCGAATCATTTCCGCCAGTAAGGAACGCATATTTGTGTAATAATTCTGAAATGTTGAAGCATCAATCGTTGTAATCTGCTGCTCTAATCTCCAATGCCAAGGTAATTTGAGGTTCTTAAAATTCCACATGCCATTGTATTCAATCAAAATCCGCTCTGGCTTGTACTTTTTCTCAAGTTCAACCAAATTTGCAGAGGTCATTTGTGCCTCCTCATCCACCACTTCCACAATTGTGCGACTCCTACGGAGAATTTCTTCATCGTACTCATTCTCACCTTCCTCACAGAGTATCAGAAGTGTTGTACCCTTTACTTGAAAATAAGGCTGTGAAAGTGTATAGGAAATAAACTCCGTTTTACCACTCTCCAAAAATCCATTGATTATATATACGGGTTTCATAACTTCTCCAATCCTCACAAATAGCTATTTCGCAAACAATATCTTTAAATTCTCTTCCTTAAGCTGTGCACCAATTACACAGATTTTTCCTGTCACTTCTGCTGCCCCTACACGCACATTGCTCTCTCCTGGAACATAATCAAAATGTAACCATGTACCATCTCCTGTGGAAACCATTCCCTTTGCCCGAAGAATAGAACCATATTTCTTTTCATCCTCAAGCTCTTCCAAAATATGCTCAAGTTCATCCTGTGTATAAGATACAGGAGTCTCAAATCCCCAGCTTGTAAAAACATCATCTGCATGATGATGGTGATGATCATGGCAACCACACGTACAATCCTCTCCATGTTCATGCTCTTCGTGCTTGTGATGATGGTGTTCCTGCTCTCCATGCTCGTGGTGATGTTCGTGCTTTTCGTGATGACATTCCTGTTCTTCGTGTTCGTGACAATGATGCTCGTGCTCTCCATGCTCGTGATGATGATGTTCTTCCTCATGAAGTCTTGCCACTTCCTCCATAAGCTCCGCCTCTAAATCCTTGGCATTTTCTATTGTTTCAAGAATCTTCTTCCCGTCAAGCGCCTCCCAAGGTGTAGTGATAACTGTTGCTTTCTCGTTGTGCTCTCGAATAATTTCTAGAACAGTATTTAATTTACTCTCGCTAATCTCTGACGTTCTACTGAGTATAATAGTGCCTGCATGTGCAATCTGATTCAAAAAAAATTCCCCAAAATTTTTTGCATACATCTTGCATTTATTTGCATCGACCACTACTACTGCACTGTTTAACTCCACTTTAGCATCTGTATCCACATTTTGTACTGCCTTCATAACATCAGAGAGCTTCCCAACACCTGATGGTTCAATCAATATTCGCTCAGGATGATATGTCTCAATAACTTCTTTTAGAGAGCTTCCAAAATCTCCTACGAGTGAACAACAAATGCACCCAGAATTCATCTCCTTAATTTCTACGCCGGCTTCTTTTAGGAACCCACCGTCAATCCCAATCTCACCAAATTCATTTTCAATCAGAACAACCTTAGATGCATCTAGTGCTTCTTTTAAAAGCTTCTTAATCAATGTTGTTTTTCCGGCTCCTAAGAAACCCGAAAAAATATCTATTTTTGTCACGATCACAAACCTCCTTCATCATTTATTATCTCTAATTTTTTATCATATCATAATTCGATTGATTCTACTATAAATAACCTATAAAAATTCAATAAAGAATACAATTTTCTGACTCGCTTTTTAAATGTCTGTATGCCATACCAGCTCCCTTGCCGCAATCTCTTCGTAGTTGTCTGCACCTTCCCCTCTTCTAAGATACACTTTGCGAATACCTGCTTGAATTATCATACGAGCACATAAAGGACAAGGTTTTGCCTTATGTACTGACAAATCCCCTGGATTAATCCCCGCCAAATACAAGTCTGCTCCAATTGTCTGTTCCCTAGAACAATTCAGTAACGCATTCGCTTCAGCGTGAACTGCCCGACAGATTGCATAGCCTTCTCCTTGATGCATATCCATCCGAATGCGCGGACACTCTCCAATATCACAGCAATTTTCAAAGCCTCTAGGAGAGCCATTATAACCTGTTGAAATCACAGCGTCATCTTTAACAATCACAGCACCATATTTTCTTTTAATACAAGTGCTGCGATATGCAAAGTTTTCTGCACAATTTAGATAAGCGTCTATCTTTGAGATTCTTTTACTTCCTTCTGGTGTCACCAATTTCTTGTCCCTCTACAATTATTTATTACTATCAATTATCATTTCATATTCCGATGCAATTAATATTGGCGGAATACTATATGTCACTTCTGCCTCTTTTTTCCCTGCATTCTCTGGGACTTTCCCTCCAGAAATCATACCGAGAAATCTTCCATCTTCCCCAAACACACCACCGCCAGACATTCCTGCCTTAGAAAAGCAATCAGTCTCCAATATCATTGTATTAAACAGTGGCACAAATTGAATACCTTTGACTTTCCCGAAAGAAAAATCAGCAGCCTTTTGACCGACTGCTGCCCCTGTCTGCAAGACATGTTTTCCTGCCCAATTCTGCGCAAACGCCTCTCTTTTTTCTTCCGAATCAACTTCATAAAAAACAGGCACCGCCTCATAAATATCACGCAAAGCACTGCTTGATATGATAGCTTCTGGTACTCTTGCAAATCCAATATCAAATTGCTGCGAATATCCTATTATATCAGCCTCAAATGCCTCTCCATTACAAAAAATAATTTCTGCTTTCACATCTTTTCCAAGAAGGTGTTTGTTTGATACAATAGTAATTGCATCATCAATTTTCCAAATAATACCATTCCCCACAGAATCCTTTACAACAACCTTCACAACGCTCCGTCTTGCCAGCTGATAAACTACCTGCATAACCATATTTTCTGCCTCCAGTCCATATCCAGCATGAAAGCTGGCAGCATCTGCTGCCCTTTCCGCTGCAATATGAGATAAACATAAATGAATCTCATACTGATCTGGATTAAAAAACAGCGTTGTCATCAGCACACCTGCCAAAATCCCAACAAACATCTGCATTCGCAGATGTTTGCCAGGCAATTTTTTCTTTCTATCTCTATTCATTATGCCAATCCAAAGCCATGATTATACTTCTGGAACGATTTGTGTGGTATCTCCCATAATCTCCTGTGGCATTTCTACTGGAATCTCCTGCGGTACTTCAACAGTATTTTCTATTGGAACCTCTGGTACTACTGCTGGATTTTCATTAGGAATTTGCTGCGGTAATGATTCCAAATTTTCTGTTGGGATTTCTTGTGGTGTTTGTATTGGATTTTCTGTTGGAACTTCCGGCAAAATTCCTTCTGGTGGTTGCACAGGAGTCCCATCAGGATTTAATATCCCCGCCTCAATTAATATCTGTATTTGCTGTTCTGGTGTCAGTTCAGGATTTACATTTTCATTGGGAGTAGTCTCTGGTTGTGGCTGTTGTTCACTTGGTTCTGTTCTTGGCACAGACATTTGTCCGCCATAAACAATTACCGGCTCGCCTTGTTCTACATACCCATAAATCACTTCTGCCTTTTTTGATGGAAGATTCACACAGCCATGTGAGCCATTTCTCAGATAAATATCTGCACCAAAAGAACTTCTCCAAGATGCATCGTGCATTCCCACATTTCCATTAAATGGCATCCAAAAACTTACTTTGGAAGCATAGTTCGCTCCTCTAAGTGTTGTATTGCGCTCTTTGTATGTAATTCCATACACACCAATCGGTGTACTATATCCTCTACTTACATTTCCAGACACAAAATCGGTGTCTTCTACTAATTGGCCATCCTTGTATACCCACAAATGTTGGCTTGTAAGGTCAATCTCTACATAGCTATCTCCAATATCGTTATCTCCATATTGCGCTGCCTCTGCATGATATAATGGTGTTCTGTTTTCACTTTTACCATTCCTAATCAATTCAACTAGGGCTTCTGTCTCCCCTGCACGATTCATCCACCAGCCATATGCACCTTCCGAAATTGTAATCGTCTCTCCGCCTGTCGTCTGAAACTCACGCTTTTTCCCCCAAGTATCATACTTTCGGGAAAGCGCATTTACATATTCCCTTACAAGTTCAGGATTAATATCCAATTTTCCTTCCTCTGTCACCAGCCAATCTTTAATAATACTTCCATCTAATACTTCGATTTCATCTCCAAAAGTATAAGTAATTTTGACACCTGTCAAGTGATTTAATGCATCGCGTTCCTTTTGCAGTGTGCGGTTCTCAGAATCAATTTTCGCACTTGTATAGCATTCTTTCTCATCCAAATCAACAGAATTAGCAAGAATTTCTACTGACTCCTTCACTGCATTATAAATCTTTTTGCGAAGAGGAACTGTCCCTTTATCCTCCGGGATAATCTGATACCCATCTTCTGTATAATCACTCAAATATGCATTCTGTGGTTGTCTGATATTTTCCTGCTGGAAAAAACAGAGTGTGTCAATTTTGCGGTCAAAAGCTTCCTGAGAGTATGTAACCATTGTATCGACTGTATACTCTGACTTTTGAAAAATTGAAACCGGCCACTGAAAAGCATTCTGTGTCTTGATAATATTCTGAAACTCATCCCCAAATTCTAGTTTCAATCCAATATCAGCGGAAGTGATTGCGTCTGTAAGTCCATCCCTTCCATTGATTGTCAATGTATAATGATTTGAGTTATCCAGGACAAGATTCTGTGCAGAGTCAACTGAGCCTGCTGAATAATTTTCTCCATTAATAAAGGTATTGAAATAAAAATGTTTGGTAAAAAATAATGCAAGCCCCAGATAAACTAATGCAACTACTGACGCTACAGCAGTCACAACATATATAACTTTCTTTTTATTCTTTCGCATTTCTGTACTCCTGATTAAACTTTTGTTTATTTTGATACCATTCACTCTTTGTAAATTATTGTTTACATAGTTTAACATAAAACTTCCATTCTTCCAATCCTTTTATTACAATGATACCCTGACAATTCCTGCCAATGATTCACATACACTTACCACTACTTTTATGCTGTCTTAGCAGTAATTGCCAAAAATATTTTGTTTCTTGCAACCGCAGCGATAAGCCGGGTTATGTCGGTGCTGCTTGGCAGCACGAATGATCATCTATCTAGGATTGACGTTGCCGTCAACCTCAAGCGACCTACCTGGAAACAGACCGAGCAAGTCTATCGTTTCCTAATTTGGTCTTGCTTCGGATGGGGTTTACATGGCTATGGCTGTTACCAGCCATACGGTAGTCTCTTACACTGCCTTTCCACCCTTACCAAAACAAAAATTTTATTTTGGCGGTATATTTCTGTTGCACTGGCCTTAGAGTCACCTCCACCGGACGTTATCCGGCATCCTGCCCTGTGAAGCCCGGACTTTCCTCACCTTACCGGGAAATCCCAGTAAGCCGCGATCATTTACTGCAGTTGCCGTCTTATTATATAATGGTTCCCTAACTTTTTCAAGCATTTCTTCTAAATCTTCTACAAAGAAAGCCTTTCGCATCGCCGTTCACTCATTCCTAATGTTTACTAACATTGCTCTGTTTCACAGACTTTGCATCAATAACAAAACTTAGCAAAACTGTTACTTAGAAATTTATGCTTTTACACCTTAAAACAACTTCCGCCGACAAACTCTCGTACAATAGAATTTTTTGGAAGCTCTTCTATCCCCATGCCGAGGAAATAACTCAAAAACTTCAAAAGACGCACCGCTTCAAAATACTCAGGTTCCCCTTTTTCAATGCTATAAAGTAATGGTTCTGCATATGGCTTTAAAACAGCAAGCTCATAAATTAATGCAGAGTTAAACATTGCATCTGCGCTCTCCTGAAATGGAAAGATATTTTCTGTCTCTCCCTTCCGCACAGAAGGCCACATTTGTATCGTTCGCTTTGCTGTCGCACCTCTTGTCTTTGCATCTCGCACCAAACGCCGCAGTAATCTTCCATCCGTAGTCGGTATTCGGTTATGTTCATCAATATTCAAGGTTGTAAGCGCACTAATATAAATTTTATATTTGCTGTCTGCCGGAAGTGCATAAGACATTTTGTCATTCAGCCCGTGAATTCCTTCTATCACAAGAATATCATCCGGCCCAAGCTGTTTAAAGTTCCCTCGATACTCGCGCTTACCTGTCACAAAATTAAATGTTGGCAGTTCTACCCGCTCCCCCTTTAACAACGCGCACATATCATCATTAAATTTTTGGATATCAATCGCTTCAAGACATTCAAAATCATAATCTCCGTTTGGTTGCCTTGGTGTATTTTCCCGGTCTACAAAATAGTCATCTACCGCAATCGGATGTGGCATCAATCCATGCGTGCGTAGCTGCACAGACAACCTATGAGAAAACGACGTTTTTCCAGAGGAAGAAGGCCCTGCAATCATAACAAACTTAACGCCGCCGCGCGATACAATCTCCGATGCAATCTCACTAATTCTGCGTTCTTGCAACGCTTCCTGCACAAGCACTAACTCATTAAATCTGCCTTTTCGTATCTCATCGTTCAAATCGCTTACCGTATCAACCCCTAGTTTCTCTCCCCAATCCGTTGAGATTTCCATAGATTTAAACAGTTTGGGAGAAGGTTTAAATGCTTCCAATTCTATGGGATTTCTTCTATTTGGCAGAATCAATACCATGCCATCCTCATATTTTTGCAAATCAAAACATCTCACATAACCAGTGCTTGGCAGCATAAAACCATAATAATAGTCATAATATCCATCGAGATTATATACGTTGACGCTGGAGCTTCCTCTATAGCGGAATAAACGCACCTTATCTGTCATCTTTTGCTGTGCAAAAAGCGCATTCGCCTCCTCTATTGGCATAGACTTTTTAATAATACAATAATCTTTTTCTATGTATTCTTGCATCTTTGCCTTGATTTTGGCAACAATCTCATCCGTAAGTTCAAAATCTCCTTTTTTCGCACAGTAATAACCATTGCCAATTGCAAACTCCATTTTGATTTTCTCAATCTTATTGGGTCCAATCACATCATTAATTGCTTTCATCAAGATAATCGTCGCTGTTCGGTTGTAGGTTTTATGCCCTGTGTCGTCGGCCAATGTTAAAAATTCTACTGTACAATCCTGATCAACCTTTTTAAACAGTTCTTTTATCTTTCCATTTCTGACAGCCAACGCGATTGG
>BLMC01000045.1 GCA_011959805.1 Lachnospiraceae bacterium
CAAGCTTGCATCGGATTTCTTGACCTTTTGACCCTGCTGGTATCATGTTATTCTTAGCATAACATAAATTGAATACTACAACAACTATGTAATGAGATTGATTATTTCTTATTTGTCAAACTGTCAAAATTTCAAAGTTATTTTACAATATTGTTGTATTTTATCATATAAAGTTAAAATTTGACTTATTTGGATTTGTATGGTAATGTAAGATGGATGTTTGGTATATTGCATAATTTTGCAGTTGCCAAAGATAAAATATTTTTTTATGAAGTGGGTACTTCAAAAGGAGGGACAAATATGGCATTTTGCGCATATTGTGGGAAACAGATACCAGATGGCCAGATGTGTGACTGTGCAGAAGCTAGGGCGGTACAAGGTACAAATGTTAGGCAGACACAGTCAGAAATGTCGATGGGAAATATGAATAGACCACCACAGATGAATCCGGGTATGAATTATCAGGCTCAAATGAATCAGCAGAATTTGTATCAGGAACAGGCAAGACAAGCAGCAGCACAAGCGACACAGTCCGCGACGCAGGCAGCGACGCAAGCAGGAAATATCTTAAATGAGACATTTGGACATTTTTTGCTAATTTTAAAAGCACCATCAACTGCAGGGAGTAATTTTGTAGCGGCAGCAAGTGTAAAAGCTTCATGTGCAATGGTTTTGATTCAGTCGATTGTTGCGGGATTGTTTTCTTTAACGATAGCAGGCAAAATTAATGATGTAGTAGGGAGAGTGCTTAGCTTAATTGGTGGCATAGCAGGAGGTAATGCGGGCAACTTATTGGGAAATGGAATTGGAAATGCGTTACCAGACTTGATTTCATCAGTAAAGGCATTTTTGCTCACAATGTTGATGTCAATTATTTTTGCATTGCTTTATGCATTATTATCGTGGGTAATAGTAGGACTTTCTAAGGCAAAGACAAGCTTTGGACAGATGTTTGCTGTTTCTGGAGTTCGTGCAGCATTTTTGATACCAGTTACAATTATTTCTATATTAGTATTTTTGATTAGTCCATTTGCAGGAATCTCTGTATTTTTTGTTGGTGGGATATTTTTCTCTATAGCATCACAGTTAGAAGCCTTGCATGGGGTAATAGGCATTAATCATAATACAAAAACTTATCTGTCTGTAATTTTAATGATTATCTTTTGTGGAGTTGTATTTATTGCTACGACAAAGATAGCTCCACAGGCGATTTCGGGTGAGTATTTGAAAGTATTTGAGGAATCATTTAAGGAGATATCGGAAGAATTATCCGAATTTAATTTTAGTGATATATTATCTGGATTAATAAGAGAGATGCTGTATTAAGGAGAACGGAAGGATGGTGATTGTAGGTGAGATGTCCCGATTGCCAGAGTGAAGTGCCAGGAAATGTGAAGTTCTGTACTGTGTGTGGATACAGAATGCCAACTATTAATATACAGCCGGGATTTAATGATATGCAACAGTCACATTCGGAAGCAACACATATGCGTCCAGCAGTGTGTATGGCATGTAGGGCACCATTGATAGCCGGTGTTAGGTTCTGTACCACATGTGGATCGAGAGTGGGCGGTACGACTCCTTATTTAATACGGCGTCGTGATAACACTATAGTACAAGTTGACCAAACAGAATTTATAATCGGTAAAAAACAAGGCGCTGTGAATTATTGCATTGTGGATAATAAGGCTGTTTCCCGTGTTCATGCAAAACTGATTAATTTAGGTGGTAGATTTTGTGTAATAGATATGGAATCTACAAATCATACTTATGTAGATGGTGTCAAAATACCAGTCAATATGCAAATATCAATTGAGAATGGAACAATGTTGCGTTTTGCAAATGAGGAGTTTGAATTTAGGATTCAATAAATTTTTTAAACAGCCATGTAGGATATAATTTTACATGGTTGTTTTTTTGCACAAACTATATAAGATAATTTTGTGCAAAATAAAGACAAAGTATAAAAGATAAATAGAAAATAGCAAAAATATTCTATAATATTTATTGCTGTAAATAATTGCTATTAATGTCATAATTTGTTACAATATAGCACATAAAATGATATAATGAAATTGTCTGATTATAGTTGGCAGTATCCAAAGGTGGTGCAGTATGAATTTTTTGCTAGAGAATGGAAGGATTTTGGAACAACGAGTAAATGAAAATTTTTCTTATACATTAGAGAAAGAGTGTTCGTTGAATCAGATGGAGTATAAAGTAATGCAAAGTCAGAATGGATCTGAATTTGTAAATTGTATGAGTGTCCTTTTTAATGGAAAAAATCAGTTGTTGTATATGCCAGGTGAATTGAAGACCTTGCTCTCAATGTCTCGTGGTATTGATGAAGAAGATTTTATAACGATTATAGCAAGTCTCCTAGGATGTGTAGCTGATATTAAAAGGAATGGATTTCTTTCCTGTCAAAATATTGAAGTAGCATCTGATAAAATCTATGTCGATCCGATAACTTATAGTATTCGTCTGATCTATGTTCCCATTCAACCTAAAATATATGAAGATTATACCTCATTTGAAGACGATCTTCGAATGGGGATTACCAGAATTATTAACTCGGAATTTAATATGCATGGCAAGAAAATACAACAATTGTATTATGATTTATATGATAGGTCTGTCAAGCTAGAAGATCTCTATGAAAAGATTCGAAAGAAAAATACAGATAATCATCAAGTATCGAAGAAAGAGTCTGAAAAAATTTCAGGAGTAAAGCGAATGCGTCTAACAGCTCTTGATGCACCTATCCATACAGTGATTGAGGTGAATCAAGATACACTTTCGATAGGGCGAAATGCTTCTATGTCGGATGTGGCAGTTAATTTTAATAGTGCAATTGGTCGAAAGCATTGTACTATACTGCGAAATACCTCCTTTTTTATGGTGAAAGATGAAAACAGTGTGAACGGAACTTTTGTAAATAATGTAAAAGTGCTTCCGGGACAGATTAGACGGCTAGACGATGGAGATGTGATAAGCCTTGCTAATACCAAATTTAAAGTAAAGATATATGAATGACTGCCCATATTTACGAAAAAGGGAGTCAGCAGAAAGGTATGGTCATAAATATGGGAAAACCCAGAATCATTATCGCTGACACAGATTTAAACTATATCACTTTGTTGGAACTTAAATTTGTTGAGGAATTATTTGATAAGGTGAACCTAGAAATGATTACAGACAAAGAGTATTTTGATTCTTTGTTCCAGACACCGCAGAAGGCGGACGTAATGATTGTATCAGATGATTTTTATAGAGAGACGTTGATAATACATAATGATATAGAAAATATTTTTTTAATTACAGAAAATAATACTGGACAACGAACATCAGACAAAAATATTATAGAAATTTACAAATATTCCAACGTCAATATGATATACAGCCAGATTGCTGGTGCGAGTGGACTAGGGATAAAAGCATCCGAAAACAGCGCGCCAAAGAAGTCACAAATTATATTATTTTTTTCAGCTACAGGAGGTGTGGGAAAAACGCTTTTATCTATGTCTGTAGCAGCAGCGCTTGCGAATCAATTTCGCCATGTCTTATATATAAATGCAGGACATCTGCAAACTTTTCAACAACATCTTCAACAACAGGGAACTATCATTTCAATTGATACATATGCAAAACTTGTAGCAAAAGATTCCAATGCTTATCCTGTGATAAAAGAGTATATAAGAAAAGAAAATTTTTCATACATACCGCCATTTAAAGCATCTTTGGTTGCATTAGGAATGTCTTATAAAATTTATGAATCGCTTGCTACATCGGCAAAAAAGACAGGTGAGTACGATTATATTATTGTGGATGCGGAGACGGCATTGCATGAATCAAATATGAATTTACTTAATACAGCCGACAGAGTAGTTTTTGTGATGAATCAAAATGAGAGCAGCGTGGTCGCTGCTAACATGATGGTGGATAATATCAACGGTCTAAATAGTGATAAACATATATTTATCTGTAATAATTTTGATAAGCAGAAAAATAATGCTATCGTAACAATGAACAAAGGATTGAAGTTTTCAGTTGATGAATATGTGAATCATGTGTTAGAAGATACAGAAACAGGTAGAGAAGTGAGCTACGAGGAGATGGCAGAAAATGAGTCTATAAAGAAAATTGCCATGTTTCTAATGACATAGAAGGAAGAAGGGCAGAATTACAATGGGACATAATACAGTCAATGTTATATTAAATATGCATAAGCGCAATATTTCCGCAGATATTGAGATTCCGTTAGATATATCTGCAAATGAGCTGGTGGTGGCACTCAATGCAGCATATGAATTGGGGATTGATACTTCCGATATCAAGCGTTGCTATCTAAAGTCAGAGAATCCAATTGCACTGATTAAAGGCGGAAAGACTTTGCGGCAATTGGGAATTCACAATGGAAGTTTTATTAACTTTACAGAATAGGGGAAAGTAAGATATGCAAGGCAGATACAAAGCAGTTATTTCAAATAAAAATTTATATCGCGAGATTGAAATTGCATTGGATTGCGAAACATTTACTGTGGGAACTGAATTGGAGAATGATGTAAGACTGCGCAGAGAGCTTTTTTTTACCACAGTACAATTAATCTTTATGCGTTCGTCAGAAGGCGGATGGAACGTAATGTGTTCGGATGGATTGTATTTGTCTGCAGTTGATGATGTGAAAAAACTTCTTCGCAAAGAATTAAAACATGGGGATGAGATAGTAGTCCGCTATCAGGATTCTAATAGTGATGTGTTAAAATTATATTTTACGCTAGATTTTGATTATGAAAGGAAAGATTATAATAGAGAAATTACAATTACAAACGTAGGACAGATAAAAATAGGAGGTACTTCTGACTGTAATATTCATATTACAGATAATTTTGTTGGAAATGATTTTGTTTTGCTGCATTCTATAAATGGGCGCCTTTTTGTGAAAAATGCAAAAACGCATTATGGCGTGAATGTTAATGGTGTACGAATTGACAAGGAACATGAAATCAAAGATTATGATTTTTTCTCTATTGTGGGATATAGTTTTTATTATCGAGAGGGCAAACTTTATACAACAATGGCTTCCAATGTGACAGTGAATGGTTTACAATGGCGTGTGTTACAAGAACAGTCGTCTCATTTTAAATATCCAAAGTTTGTGCGCAATACACGAATCTCATATAGGGTGCCTGAAGATGAGCTTCAGATACAACAACCAGTACAGAAACCGAAGAAGAATAAAAGAAGCTTGGTAATGTCTTTGATTCCTTCTATTGTTATGC
The DNA here is from genome assembly GCA_011959805.1 of Lachnospiraceae bacterium. Classification (GTDB taxonomy): domain Bacteria; phylum Bacillota; class Clostridia; order Lachnospirales; family Lachnospiraceae; genus COE1. The sequence continues at coordinate 5,283 of BLMC01000045.1, forward strand.
TTGCCATGACAATTGTGTTAAGAGGGATTATTGGCGGTGGTGGAACATTTGTGATCTACAGTGCAGTATCAATGTCTCTAGGCATTATTATGTCGGTTGTGACATATATTCAGGACAATAAAGAGTACAAAAGGGAGTGGGAAGAGCGTATTGTATCTTACAATCAGTATATTGCTGAAAAAGAAACCTTGATACAGCAATCGAGAGAAAATGAATTGCGGATTAATCGCCTGATATATGAATCGCTTGGCGAAGGGATTATGGAAAGTGAGTTTTTTGGACGCCGGCTTTTTGATCGGACTGTTGAAGACCCAGATTTCTTGAAAGTATATATGGGTGTGGGACGAGTTGAATCTCAAAATCAAGTAAAATATGACAAGCAAGAATTTATTGATTTGGAAGATCCATTGGCGTTGTTGGCAGAGCAGACAGCAGAGAAATATAGATATATAGAGGATATGCCAATTGTATCTGATTTTCGGTTCTCAGGCGGTGTTGGTATTGTTGGAAATTGGGATGCGCTATATCAAGCAATTCGTAATATTACATTGGATTTAACAATTCGGCACTTTTACGCAGATGTACATTTTGTATATATTTTAAGACCAGAAGATATACAGATATTAAGTTGGGTTAGATGGCTTAAGAATGTAGAGAATGAACGACTTGATGTGCGAAACATTGTCTGTGATGATGAGAGTAAGAATCTGATTTTGGAAAGTCTATATGTTACTTTATCTACAAGAGAAGTGCAGGCCAGTGGTGGAGAGGAGTATGTTGCAGAGGAGTATTATGTCGTTTTTGTCACCGATCCTTCTGCAATTAGTACCCATCCAATTGCGAAATATGCAAAAGATTATGCAAAATATGGATTTACCTTTGTATATTTTCAGGAACATGAAGAACTAATTCCACAGGGTTGTGCAGAAATGATACGTCTTGACTCAACAAATCATGGAGGATTGATCAAGGCACAGAATGGGGACAATGTTGCTGCTTTTACTTATCCAGAGATTTCAGATGCTATCGCAAGACAGACGGCTTTAAAACTTGCGGGAGTATATGTGGATGAAATTACACTGGAAGGGGAGATGACAAAGAATATTACAATGTTTGAGTTGCTTGGTATTCTTTCTGTCGATGACCTTAATCTTGGAAAACGATGGGAAAATTCTCAGGTACATAAAAGTATTTCTGTTCCGCTTGGGGTAAAAAATAAAAATGAAGTAGTTTCATTAGATATCAGTGACAAAGCAGGAGCACATGGACCACATGGTCTTGTCGCTGGGACAACGGGTTCTGGTAAAAGTGAAATTTTACAGACCTATATATTATCCATAGCAACATTTTTCCATCCATATGAAGTAGGCTTTGTAATTATTGACTTTAAAGGTGGTGGAATGGCAAATCAGTTTGAAAAATTGCCGCATTTGATTGGTAGAATCACGAATATTGATGGAAGGGAAATTAATCGTTCATTGCTTTCTATCAAGGCAGAACTTGTAAAACGCCAAGAAATGTTTTCAGAAAGCGGTGTAAACCATATTAATGACTACATTAAATTGTACAAAGAAGGAATGGTTAGCGTTCCAATGCCACATTTAATTATGATTGTGGATGAATTTGCAGAGTTAAAGGCGGAACATCCTGATTTTATGAAAGAATTGATCTCTGCTGCACGAATTGGACGTACATTAGGGATTCATTTGATTCTTGCCACGCAGAAGCCTGCTGGAGTGGTGGATGCACAAATCTGGTCAAACTCGAAGTTTAAATTGTGCCTTAAAGTACAAACAAAAGAAGACAGTAATGAGGTGTTAAAAACACCATTGGCAGCAGAAATTGTTGAGCCAGGTCGTGCATATTTTCAGGTGGGGAACAATGAGATTTTTGAATTGTTTCAGTCTGCTTATAGCGGTGCACCTGTGCCATCTGGCAGTAATGCAAATGAGAAGATTTATGAAATCTATGAACGCAATACATGGGGTAAAAAGATACTTAAGTATACAAATAAAAAGAAAGAAACCAATCAAAATATTAGTCAGTTGCAAGCAATTGTGGACTATGTGTCTGACTATTGTAAATTTAGTAATATTGCACAGTTGCCTGGAATTTGTTTGCCATCTTTACCAGATATTATTAGGACAAGTATGTTGCAGTATGAGGCAGAACAAACATTTGGAATTGTAGTTCCTATTGGATTATATGATAATCCAGAACAACAATATCAGGGTGAGATTATATTTGAGCCATCCAGAGAAAATATTTATATTATTGGTTCTGCACAAACTGGAAAAACGGTGATGCTTCAGACAATTGCATATGGTTTAATCGGAAAATATACACCGAATCAGGTAAATCTTTATATGGTAGACTGTGGAAGCATGGTACTGAAACTTTTTGAAAATTCGTCGCATGTTGGAGGGGTAGTGCTTTCCAATGAGGAGGAAAAGTGCAAAAATTTATTTAAATTGCTTGGTGCAATGATTTTACAACGCAAAAAGATTCTGTCTGAAAAAGGTATTGGAAGTTATTTATCATATTTGGAAGCGGGATATACAGATATTCCACTTGCTGTGGTTATGATTGATAATATGGCAGCGTTTAAGGAGTATTTTCCACAGCAGGCGGAGGAGATTAATGGACTAGCAAGAGAGGCACAAGGGGTTGGAATTTCTTTTATTTTGACTGCGGCTACCTCAAATGCATTGAATTATAAAGTGCAGGCAAATTTTGGCAGAAAAGTGGTTTTAAATTGTAATGACTCAGGAGAGTACAGCAATGTTTTTGGACACTGTAAGGAGACCCCAAAAGAAGTTCCAGGGCGTGGATTATTTGTGCTTGACAAGAAAATCTTGGAATATCAGACAGCAATTTTTGGAGAGAGTATGAAAGAGTCCGATCGCAGTAAAGAATTGAAAAATTTTATTGATGAGAGAAACGGTCAGTGTATAGAAACAGCAGTTCAGATTCCAATGATACCAGAGCATCTTATTCTGGAAGAAAGTATGTCTGTGCATAGGGAGTTGTTCCGTCAGAGAAGAGAAGTTGTAATTGGTATGGATTTTGAGAGTGTTAACTACAAGACGGTCAATATGAATTTATGGGGCTGTTTAGCACTAATTGGAAATACGCAAAGTCGTATTAAATTTGTTCAAAATATGATGCAGGCACTAGCACAAAATATTGTATTTCATGAAGTTGAAGCAGTGATTATTGATGATAGAGCGAAACCGTTAAGCACATTAAAGGATCTTGCGTTTGTACAAGTATACACCAATGACAGCGAGGAGGCAATGATGATTATATCTTCTTTCTGTGATGGGGTAACAAAGCGACTTCAGGATGAAGATTCAACTGGACGTAGTAAAAAGATGTTGATTATTAATAATACAGATGTCATGAAGAAGCTTAATGCAGATAAGACAACTGCAAAGGAATTGAGTGAGGCAATTAAAATGGCCAATGAGGCAGACTGTTTCTTGTTGCTAGCAAATGTAGAGAATCAGAATGTAGGTTTTAATTCTTCAGAAGTATTAAAGACAGTCAAAGAATTAAGGCAGGCAGTATTGTTTGAACAGTTGGTGGATAACAAAATCTTTGAGATGAGTAGCAGAGTAAAAGCTGATACAAATTTTGATACAACGATGGGCTACTTATTTGAGGGAAATACATACAGCAAAATAAAGATCTTTGAATAAGGAGGAAATAGTATGGCTAAAGGGAGTGTAGTCTCAGGAACAATTGAAACCGAGAAAATTCAGAGAGCACATGAGACAATTAAGCAGCTTGTGTCCGAGTATAAAGATGTAAATTTTAAAGTGGAAGAAATTACACATCAAGTAAAAGAAAATTGGGTTGGTAAGGGATTAAATGAATTTGAACATCAATATAAAACACTAATTAAAAAAATTGATGATTTTGGTGATACTCTCATCGATATTTATGAGGCGCTTGTGCAGGCTCAGGGTGAATATGATACAGCGGATGACAACATGCGGCAGGCCTATAAAATGTCTATGGACAAGTGATAAGGTGTTTGAAAATTAGGAGGAAGTTATGTCTAGCAGCTATTATTTAAAATTGTATAAGGAAGAAAAGGATAAGGCAAAGAAGTACGAAAAGTGGATAAAACAGTTGCAGACAATACGGCAAAATGCAGCTGGTGGTCTTGATGATGAAATCAGAAATGTCAATCGGGAGATTACAGAGCTTTGTAATGATTTGAAGAATGCTGTAAAGCATGATCAAGTATTTGCCTCAGAGGTTTATGAGATTGGCAGTAATACAGAGGCGGGATCAGGGAGCGATAGATATCTGCGTGGCACACAGTCTGAATTGGATGAGGAAATCAGAGATCTCGCTAGAAAAAAGGATGACGCAGAGCGCAACAGTTCTGAATATTATAATAGATATGAGCAAGAGAAACGACGTGAAGAGGAAGAAGCAAAGCAGAAGATGAAAGAGGCTTTGAACAAATTCACAGGTCTGTTTAATTAAGTTTTCGGGAGGTATAGATATATGTCTACAATAGCAATCAATTACAGTGAGCTAAGAAGTGCTGCGGGACAAGCCAAAAATGTATCAAAGAGATTAGATGCATATGCAGATTCAATAGAAAATACAGTGCTTAGAAAACTTGACAATTACAGTGGTGATAGAACAGGCAATATTTCGTCAGCAATTAGTAATGCCCGCAACAAAAGAAACCAACTACAAGATGACTGTAGAAGATATAGCAATTATTCTAACGATTTAAAAACCTTAGAGAGTGATTGTCAAAATACAGATAAGCGAGTTGCAGACAGAGTTAAGGGACTTACAGGAACCTTTAAAAGTATGTATGGAATTAAAACTAACGCTATCTTGGATCATATTGGTCGTTTTATGACAAGCCTTTCAAATTCAAATTCTTTATTTCGCTGGATTGGAAATAATGTTGTTGATAGATATAATCAGGGACGTGATTATCTGAAAGACCGAATTAAAGAATGGTACAATTATGATGGTGGAAAGCAGTTGATTAAGGGAGTAGGGATAGCTATTTTAGAAATTGTTGGCGCTATAGCAGCAATTGCAGCAGTAGTGCTTGGAACTGTTACAGGAGTCGGTGCACTAATTGCAGCAGTAGCGGCAGTTATAGGAGGAGTTATTGGCATTTTGAATGGTGCTGCCAATTTAATAAATGAAGTAAATGGATATAATGCGCGACAAAATGGCAATGCATCATGGGGATATCGACTTAGTAAATTAGATACCTATACGGATTCTCTTAGAACTTTTTCAGATGATAAAGGGATTCATATGTTTGCTAATATTGTTGATGGAATTGAGTTTGTCTGTGATGTAATTGATTTTGTAGATGGAGCAAAGGATTTGATTAAGAATGGGTATAAGTGGGCATCAGGGAATTTACAGAAATTGGATAATCTCAAATTAAAGGATATATTAACAAAATCAAATATTAAGGATTTTACTACAAAACTAAAGACTGATTTTGCAGATACCTTTAATTCCGTCAAGTCTGCGTTTGCAAGAAAAGATTTAGAGTTTTTTAAAAGAGCAGCAAAAGATTTTGGCACAGATTTTATGGAAAGTCTTAAAGAACGCTATTTAAATTTTGACAATATGAAAGAAGGAATAAGACATTGGAGTGATTCTAGCAAAAATGATGGTTTGCGAGATGGATTAAAATCATTGAAGAATTTAGCATCACTTGGAAAAGAGTTTTTGAGCACAGAGGGATTGCGAGGAAGAATCGGTTCGGTTTTTAAAGAAAGTGTACTTCCCTGTATAAATGTTATGCAGAATCCTGTTGGGAAAACGGATGCAAGTGGTAGTTTTATAAGAAATAATGGTCGGATTGTTTTAGACAGTCCTGAGAAAGTATCTATAGATGATATATGGGCATCTATAAAAAGTACATTTAAGATTCCGTTTTCTGATTCTCCTGATATATATAAGAAATTTATAGGGGGAGTAGGTCCTAATATTTCTGTTCCAAAGATATATGTACCACAAATCAATTTACGAGTAAATTTACAAATCAATATACAACCAATTCATTTTTCAGCTGGACTTGTAGCATAGGAGGGTATCTATGGAAACGCCATATTATGTGTTAAGGGCAAACGAAGGAGTTCGAGTACCGAAAAATGATTCTCTTGTTTTGTATTATCTCAAAAAAGTAATTTGGTGGATTATTGTATTGCTCATTGTTTGCTCAGTTATTTTTAGGGATAATTTGTTTCTTAATGTGAATATTGGTGTGTTAGGATTATTAATTTGTGTATATATTTATGCTAAAATATTGACAAAGGAAGTATTTGTGCCTTCTCCATTTGAAATTAGATTTTATGCAGATTTTATGGTGATATATAGAGAGAAATATTATTATCACACAAAGTTATCTCGAAAACAGTATGATAAATTTTTTTATAAGGATATACATAAATGTCTATATAAGAAAACTTCGCATCGAATTAGTATTTTTGGTATTGTTGAGGGAATATGGTATAATTATAAAAAGGATGGCACGATTTCTAGTCAGCCTACATATCACAAAACAGTTGACAGTATTTGTTACTTCTATACAAATATGGCACCAGATGTTAATTTTGTTGTAGAGTTGGAAAAACACACACCAATTAAAGTAATTATTCAGGATAATTAACATGATAAGAAACCACAAGGAGGTTTGAGATGGACACAAATGAAATTAGGTTAGAGGCGTTGGATTTAAACCAACAAGGAGCGTTGCTTCTTAAAAGTGGCAATATAAAAGAAGCACAGGCAAAATTCGATAAGGCGATTGAGCTTGATCCTATGGTGATGGAAAGTTATAAAAACTATGGGGATCTTTGTATGGAAACCCAAAAATATAGTGATGCAAAAAATTATTACAAGAAAGCTTTGCTCATTGACAAAAGGGGAGAGCTATATTTTCTGTATGGAAATGCGTGTTTTATGAATGATAACCCACATGAAGGGATTGAAAATTATAATCTTGCCATTACAAACGGGTATGATAGCGAGGATATGATGTTCTTTATGGGTATGGCATATGAACATTTGAATGATGACCAGATGGCACTTCGTTATATTCAGAAAGCATGTGTGAAAAATCCTTCTCGGCCTGACTTTAAGGTAAAGAAAATTTCTGTGATGTTGCGGTTGAATATGCTTGAAAATGCAGAGGAAACCGTGGACGAGCTTCTGAAAGATTCGCCAGAATTATTTGATGGTTATCATATTAAGACACAATTGTTATTAAGCAAAGGAAAACTAGAAGATGCAGAATCATTTGCAAAAAATGCTTGTGATCGTTTTCCTGACGATGCAGATTTAATGTATGATTATATTAGGTGTATCACTGCAGGACAAAGACTTGATGAAGCGTTGAATTTGATACAAAGAGCAAAGAAGATGGAATATTTCGAGCAGTCTAAGAGAAATTTTATTCTTTTAGAAGCGCAGATTGCGGCAGAAAAAGGTAATGTGCAGGCAGCGGTAAATGGTTGTAATGAATGTAAAGCATTGGAAAATGGAGAGTATTTTGATGGCGAAGCAAGATTTATGTTAATGAATCTATATCTTGCTACCAAGACTTTTGATAAAGCAAGTGAAGAAGCAGGGCAACTAATTGACAAAGAGCTTGAAGATAATTATTATTATGCAGCATTGTACTATCGGGCATTTTGTATGCAACAGATGGGAAAGACAGAACAGGCAGCTTCCTTATTCCAAGAGGCAGCGTCAATTTATCGGGTGGTTACATTAAAGAGACCGGAAGCTGTTGATATTTATCTTTATCGAGCAATGTGTATGCGTGATTTGAATGACAACAATAAGGCATTGGAACTTTTGGATTTTGTGGAAAATATCGCTGGTGAAGTGGCAGAAATTCATACTCTTAGAGCAGATATCTATAAAAAGATAGGTAAGATAGCGCTGTCTAATGAGGAACTTGAGAAAGCATTTGCCATCAAACCGGAATTGAAGTCGGGTTATGCAAAGGAGGAAGAGTAAGATGTCTTTAGCAACTGAGGGAAGATATGATCTGGCTGTTGATACCGACGCGCTGCGTCATGCAGGAACACAGTATTCTGAGATTGCAGATAATCTTCGTAGAATTGCAGAGAGATTGGATAACTGTCTTATGGATTTGAGAGATAGTGGTTGGACTACAGGGGCAGGAAAAGCGTTTCAGGCGATGGTGTCTACTGGCTGGAAAGACAATGTAGAGAAATATGCGGATTTGCTAGATACACTTTGTAAAATAATGCAAGAGTCGGCAGGAACCTATGATGATTTAATCCAGGAAGTAGAACGCACAAGGTTGTAGGGCATTACAGCGATAGCTGTTTGCTATATAGATTATCATAAAACATTGTAACGAGAAAGGAGAAACAAAAGATGGCAAATATCAAGGTTACACCGGAGGAACTGAATTCACAGGGAGATTCTCTTGTGAGTTATGCTGGGGATTTGAGTGATATCTTAAAACAGATTGACGCAAAAATCGCTGAGATTGATAATGGCTGGGATGGTTTAGCACAGACAGCATACACTGGAATGTATAGTGAGATGAAGACAAGTCTCGATCAGTTTCCAGAGTTAGTTCGGTCGTTGGGTGAGGCTACTAAGTCCGCAGCAGAGGCGTTCTCTTCTGTCGATGAACAACTTCAATCAGGGTTTAATAGTGCTATGTAACGATTTAAAAGGTGTAAAAGCAGCGGGGACACATGTTCCCGTTGCTTTGTGTCTTGTAAAAACATATGGGAAGGAAACAGTATATGCTATATATGGCGAATTATACAAATCAAGGCGGTAGGCCATATAACGAGGATAGTTATGGAGTATTTTCAAAATGTAATGGACTCTGCGCTGCTGTTGCAGATGGATTGGGGGGATATGGTGGTGGTGATATTGCTTCTAGAACAGCAGTTAATATGATTGGAGAGTTTTATATGGAGGCACCAGATTTGTCAGGGAAGCGTATTAGAGATTGGTTTTCACAAATTAATAGACAGGTGTATGATATGCAGACAGACAAGTGCAAGATGAAAACAACATTAGCAGTGCTTTTTGCAAGTAGTACACAGTGCAGATGGGCGCATGTAGGAGATACAAGATTATATCATTTTTTAAATAATGAATTGAAAGACATGACGCTTGACCACAGTGTTCCACAGATGGCAGTGCTTTCGGGGGAAATTACGCAGGCAGAAATAAGACAACATAAGAGTAGAAACAAGCTTCTTCGCGCAATTGGATATCAGACAGAGATTGAAGTTGATGTTTCAGCGATTATTGATATCACGCGCGGAAATCATTCATTTCTGCTATGTACAGATGGTTTTTGGGAGTATGTTGAGGAGATGGAGATGACAGATACATTAGCACAATCTTCTAATCCTGTAGAGTGGATTAACAAAATGACTGTAATACTCCAATCGCGAGTAACGGGAAGAAATGACAATAATACAGCAATTGCTGTATGGAGGAATAACGATTGAGGAGTTTTCTATGGAAAAAAGAGGATTATGCCCAGGATGCATGCGCATAATAAATAATATTGATAATGTATCTGTTTGTGTAGATTGTGGATATGATTTAAAAAATATACAAATAAAATCATATCAGTTGAAACCATATACAATTTTGGGCGAACAGCAAAAACGGTATATTGTTGGAAAAGTGGTTGGTGAGGGAGCATTTGGTATAACTTATGTTGCATTTGATAAAAAACTTGAGATGAAAGTTGCAATTAAAGAATTTTATCCGAGAAAGTATGCTAAAAGAGTAGGGAATGCAGTAGAATTACATTCACAAGAGGGACTCGATATTGTTGCACTTCGTGAAGAGATGATAAGTGAGGCGAGAAGTTTGGCAAAGCTCGATCAGCTGGAGGGTGTTGTCGAAGTCAAAGATTATTTTCGGGATAACAATACAATATATATTGTTATGGAATATATAGAAGGAATCAACTTAAAAGATTATATGAATCAAAATGGTGGCAGATTACAAGTACCAATAACAAAAAGGATGATGCGTCCAGTTATAGAATCTCTTATGCAAGTACATAATGCAGGAATGATACATCGGGATATTAGTCCTGATAATATTATGGTTACACCAGAAGGCAAAATGAAACTGATTGACTTTGGAACTGCGAAAGAGTCAAATGATACAAACACACTTGCGTTAGGGAAAAAAGGATATGCGCCGCCAGAGCAGTTTGCCAAAAATGGGAATCAGGGGACATGGACAGATGTTTATGCCTTGGCTGCTACTTACTATGCTTGCATAGTGGGTAAAAAACCGCCAGTTTCAACGGAAAGATTGAAAAATGACACGCTTGTATATCCAAGTCAGATGGGCATTAGTATCAATCCTATCGAAGAGGAAGCATTAATTATGGCACTGAGTCCTGATCCAAATGCGCGGTTTAAGGATATGAAGGCGTTGTACAATGCGTTTTATAATCAGATTACTCCTACGCCTATTCCGAATCCCCAACCTCCAATAATTGACCAACAACAAGAACCACCAAAACAAAGTAAAATGGTGCTTATAATTGCAGCAGTAGCAGTGATTGTTATTGTTGTAATATCTGGTCGCTTTCTATCTCCGAAACATTCGACACCAGTGCCTACAATTTTGCCAACGGAACCAGAATCAACAGTAACAACTTTGACAATAGAAGATATTTCTCCTAATGCAGAGCTTTTGGAGGAGTGGCAGAAACTTATTGATGCAAAGAAATATAAAGATGTAATTAAGGAGATTACTCAACAGGAAGATAAATTGGAGGAAGCTGAAAAAGAAGAAGCAGGAAAACTTTTTGAAAAAGCGTTGGATAAAGATCAAAAGGCAGTGATTGTAGAGGCAAATACATTTGCAAGTTCAGAGGATTATGCTGGTGCATTGGATCTTCTAAAGGAAGCAATAACGTATACTAAAGAAATTGATACATCAGATTTTACAGAAAAATATATAGATTTGTCTGCGCTTGAGAAAAAATATGAATCTGTGTATAATACCTACAAGACTTTTTTGTCAGAAGAAGGAATGCAAGCTGCTGGCAATCGAGACGAAGGACGCATCAATACAATATTTCAGAAAGCGGATAATTATTTTGAAGGAGATGAATATGAACAACTTAAAATCAAAGTTTATACAGAGTTGGTATATTCCAACATAGGACAGCTAAACAATGAGTCACCAGAACAGGCAGTATCCTACATCAGCAGTCATGTAGAGATGACAGATTATAATTGTTGGGTTATAGAGTTTTTGGATTTTTTTCGTTCTCAAATGGAGCTGCCCGCAATTTCAAATAATATTACACATGTATCTGAAGAAGGATATATTCTACCATACAGCAGCAGTATGTATCTTTCTAGTTCTGATTTGTCTATGCTTTCACAATTTGAGCTTTATTTAGCATATTTTGAGATTTATGCACGACATGGGAGAAAGTTTAATGATCCTGCTGTGAATGAATATTTTTCACAGTATTGGTGGTATAAACCTACAATTGAACCAAATTTATTTAATGAGTCTAGTTTAAATGAATATGAAAAGGCAAATGTAGAAACAATCTATCAATTTCAGAAAAATATGGGATACCGTTAGGAGAATAACAAGATGAAGCAGAACAAGATAATAAAAATTCTCACTGCGGTTTTGATTGGATTATTGATCGCTATTGTGGCAGTAGGCGTATGGTCTAACCAAAAAAGAGAATCAAGAGAAGATGAATCAAATGAGTCTCAGCCGATTACAGAAGAAGTATCAACAGAGGAGCAAACGAAAGAACTATCCAATGTAGAGAACAATCAGCAACAAATAACTGAGGAGAGTCCATTGTACCTTGCACTCTCAAGATTTGTACTAGAGACAGATGTGAATCCTGATAAAACTCTTTCTTTCATGGTAGAAGCCGCAGAAGAAGGGAATATTGATGCACAATATTTTGCTGGAGAAATGTTTTTACAAGGTATTGGTACAAAGCCAGATATAGAGAAAGCAGCGAAATACTTAAAGCAGGCTTATGACAATGGAAATGAACATGCTTTTGCTATATATGGAAAACTGTGTTTTATGGGAGATGGATTAAGGCAAAGCTATGAACAAGCATATGAAGCATTTTATAATCTTTCAAAACCAACACCTGAAGTAATCTGTGCAATGGGGATAATGAATATATATGGTATGGGAGTACGACCTGATTATGAACAGGCAAGAAATTATCTTAGTACAGCAGAAAGCGCTGGTGATATAATAGCTACAACCGCAAAACAGTCTATAAAAAATGCAACTTATAAGCGAAGACCATCAGAAATAGAAATAGAAATTAGACAAAAAACAGTAAATATTGTTGATTATAGTACACAAGAAAGCGAATTGATAGAACTTGTAGACACTGCATATAAAAAGATAGCATTGCAAGAAAATTATGATAAATTTATTCAGGAACTTGAGAAGATGTCGAAAATGTCTCCCGAATTGGTAAATAAAGTTGCTATTTTTGGCAGTGATAATTGGCTTTTTTTCCAGAACAATGCAGATGGCACCTCCTATCGAGATTATGTGGGGAACAATGCATTTAGTGAGAAAGAGTTAGCGTCAATTAAGAAAAATCTTGAAGCACAGAAACAAAAAGCAGAAGAAAAAGGTGCAAAGTTTATATTGATGATTTATCCAAACAAAGAAACGATCTATTGTGATAAAATGCCATCATACATTATTAGACAAAGTGAAGTGACACGTGCCGATAAATTAGTAGCGTATTTGCAAGAAAATTCCGATATAGATATTATATATCCGAAAAAACAATTTATGGAGCAAAAAGATATTTGCCAATTATATTATACTACAGATACACATTGCAATATGCTAGGATGCTTTTTGGGACTTGCAGAGCTGTTGAAACAGGAATATGGAAAAACTCCAATATTAGATGTGAACAATTTTGATATTCATACAACAAAATATGCAGGAGATATAGGGGTTATGATTGGCCGTGAGGATAGGTATGCTGTTGACACAGTATATTTTCTTCCAAGTCATAAGGTCATAGAAGAAGATAAAGTTGACGCCTCAATGATCTTAATAGGAGATTCCTTTAGTGATTTTCTGAAAATGGAATCCAGTTATTACTTTAAAAATGGTGTTAGTCATTATATGATAATGGATTATGGTTATGATTATAAAAAAGCATATGAGTCTGCACTTTCTTCGACAAATGCTGATATTGTTGTGTGGGAATGTGCAGAACGAAATCTTGAAAGACTTAAGTGATTGTGGTAAAGTAATTATGCTATAATTTTATTACAAATGAATTATTTGGAAAACAGGGGGAGGAAACTACATATGAAATGTCCGAGATGTCAAACTGAAAACAATACACAGGCAAGATTCTGTGTACAGTGCGGATATGACCTTAGTACAACAGGACAAATGAAGGGAGCAGTTCATTGTGCGTGCTGCGGTGCAATATTACCAGCAGGAGTACGATTTTGTACAAGCTGTGGAACACCTATAGGGAATACATTCACACAACAAAATGATGATTCTGAGGGAACAATGATACTCGAAGAATCTAATCCAGAACAAGAAGATAGTTTTGAGGGAACCATGGTATTAGAAGAAACTTCTATGCCATTTACAGTAGACCAGTCAGACAAAACACAAATGTTAAATGATTCTTCTATGCCATTTACAGTAGACCAGTCAGACAGAACACAAATGTTAAATGATTCAGTGGGCAATGAAGTGAATTATGCTAAGTATTATGAGAATAATACTTATAATAACAGTATGAATCAGGGGGGAAATAATACAGTACAAACAAATACTATACAGAGTAACTCTGGTAATAAAATGAAATTGGTTATTGGTTTATTATGTATTATGATAGTAGCGGCAGCAGTGGTACTTGTTTTGGTATGGAAAGGTATTGTAAAATTACCATTTGATCTGCCTTTTATACCCACTATGGAAACTGAAACAACTACAGAAGTAGAATCTTCTACAGTGGAAACAATCAATGAAAAAGAATCCGGCAAGGGTGTTTCAGAAGAACAACTTTCTAATGCAGATAGAGATTTAAGTGAAGGCAAAGAAAAGATTGAAAACATTGAGGAACTGATTGATGGTATGGAAAATATTGAATCAGCAATGGAACAATACAAAACACTTGCTGACGAATTTGGAATGTCAGAGTCAGTATCAGAACATATGGCAGATGCTTATGATGTGTATGTATCAGCAATTATAAAACATAAAGACATGATGGCTGAGCAGGAATTGTCAGGGGGAATTCATACACAGATTATGAATGAATTTGGACAGGCAATAGCATATGCAGAGGAATTTATTGCTGCAGGATTTGATGTGGATACATCACTTTTGATATCTGAAAGAGATGGTTTTGATACGAGTTATCGCAATCGTGTTATAAAAGCATTCAATGAGTTTGCATCTAGAGATAGTTGGTCAAGAACAGAGGCATGGAATCTTATGGATGATACAGATAATATGTTTGCATCTGATGATTTGGATGACCCAATAAGGCTCCGTTACTGTTATGCACTTGCGTGGTGGACACAGAAACAAATTGAATCTGAGTTGGGCTCAGGTACAATTACACAAAAAGGGGCGGCTTTAAAGATTGCTGGTATTTTAGAAGCAACCGATTATAATTTGATGCTAGTGGATTACTATATACAATATATGCATGCTGAGGGTCAGGATTGTAGTATGGTAGAAACTGCATATTTGGAGATTCTGGACAAATTAGCAGATACACAAGGACTTCATATCGGTGAGGATGTGGATATGGCACATTTTTGGTATTTTAATGATTTTGGTCAATATTCTGTTGATGATAAAAATGGCGTGACTACAGAAAACAGACAGTGGATTCGTCAGCGATTAGGTTCTGTTACATTTTAATTAGGAGAATATACTTATGATAAAGTATAAAAAAGTGTGTTTTATAATGCTGGTTATCTGTTTACTTCAGATGGGAATCATAGCAAATGCCAAGGAGGATAATGAATTATTACAATATTTGGAAACAGTGGCGCAAGGAGGACCTATCTATGAGGTAATCTTAGATGGTTCAGGAGACTTTACCAGTATACAAGAAGCTGTACAACAGGTAGAGTCGGGAGCAACATTATTGGTTTATCCTGGTGTTTATGAGGAACATGTAGAAATTATTAATAAGACAGTAAATCTGATTGGCGCAAGTAGAGATGATTGTATATTGATATCTGAGACAACAGACTACCATCATATTCCGTTAACAGTTGGCGCTGGTACAATATACAATATGACTATCTGTGGATCAAATCCAACAAAAGAGAACATCGTTCCTTATATTGAGAAGGATTATAATAGTACAGATTTGGCATCTGTTTATAATTGGCAGAGTAAGTTTCCGGGGTATGCAATCCATATTGACCAAGATTATTCGTATGGCAAGGAACTATTGATTGAAGAGTGTCGGATTATTTCTGATAGTAATCAGTGTGTAGGAATAGGAAGCAGAGGCTGGAATACAATTACATTTTCCGACTGTCAATTCTTCTCCAATGGGGGTGGATGCGTATTTCTCCATAATACACAAAGTCCAGACGCAAATGGAGAAGCATATTTTACAATGAAAGATTGTGAGCTTAGAAATTACTGGTGCCCATATGTGATATCAGTACAGTCTACAGGCGGTTTAAATCCTATTTATTTGACATTTCAGAATGTTAAGGTGAGTACAGTCGCATATGAAACAAAACACTCCTATAAAAGTGACAATATGAATACATGGTTTAGCTTGGACCAGTTAAATAATCCAGAAGTAAAAGAACATTTAAAGGCAGAAGGATATTATACTGCCTTAGATGGAGAATTGATACAATATTGTGATAGTGAGGCACGAAAAAATCTACGAATAAAAAGAAATCGTGAATCATTATTAGAAAATTGGCCAGATTTTGAGGAGGGTATTCACTATATTAGAAAGACGGAAATTAAGAATGACCAAATTCAGAATCTTACACTAAAAGGAGAGCCAGGAGTACGCCAGATTATTGATATTAATAATGCAAAATTAGACGACCCAAAAGATGGGTGGTGTGGCCTTCACAATATTTATCTAACACAACAAAGTTTTGGCAATACTTTGATTGAGATGAATTTTCCAAGAACAGAATTGCGTAAGGAGACGGAATGAGTCGAAAAGATAGAAAGATAACAATTTTTATACTTGCTATTTTCATACTTGTGTTACTTGGATTGTTGCTATTTTGGCAGAAAGGAACAAACGATTCAAATAAGGAAGTTGTATCAGTGGAATCTGAGGAAATGTCTCAAAGTGAAAGCACTACAGAGGCGGATATAGAACAGGAATCTGATACACCACAAGTTGTTTATCCAAAACCAGATTATACATTTGTGACAGAAGATGTGACCATTCCCATTGAAGGTGTTGAACAAGAATATAAGTTTGCATGGGTGAGTGACTTACATTTAATAAGTGATCATGAGGCAGGAGAATTGTTGGGAGATGTACATATAGAATATCTTGATGCAATTCAACGGCGTTATGAGGAGTTATCTGTAACACAGGAAGGCGTTCATGCAGAAGAACTTTGGCCAGAAATTATTAAATATCTAAATTATATGCAGTTTGATGGTGTTATTTTTGGCGGGGATATAATGGATTATTGTAGCAATTCAAATGTCACCATGATAAAGGAAGGGTTGGATAATTTACAGATACCATATATTTATGTTCGAGCAGATCATGATTATGGAACCTATTATGGAGGAGTGTTTTTTACAGAAGATGAGGCAAGAAAACTTCACCAAACGATAGACGGAGATGAGATTGCTTATAAATTCTGGGATCGAGATACTTTTATGGTATTGGGAATAGATAATTCTACAAAGGATATGCCTGATTATTATCTAAATATGGTCGCTGATGTATACTCTAGAGGACGACCTGTTATTATGGTTACACATGTACCATATGAGTCAAAAATAGACCAAACACTTGCAGAGTGTTCTATGCAAGTGCGTAATAAAATCTATTATTGGAGCGATGCAAGTGAGCAGTATAAACCAAATAATATAACAAAACAGTATCTGGACATGATATATAGTGAAGATACAATGGTTAAACAGGTTCTTGCTGGACATTTGCATGAATCATGGGACGGAATGTTGACACAACAGGTTCCACAACATATTTTTGCACCAGCATTTCGTGGAAATATTGGGATTATTCATATTGTTCCCAAAAAGTAAATTGATTAATTAAAATAAAAACAGATTTAGTAAGTGCTGGGAAGCGCAATGCTAAATTTGTTTTTGTTTTAATATAAACCTTTTATATCATAAAATGATTCATTTTTTGCATGAAATCGATATACATTTGGTGCAGCATTTTCATGAATCATATAATAAGCGCCATCAAAATAAGAGATGTAATAAGGGGTACCATTATTTCCAAACAAGTAGTATAAATTCTCATAATTGCCAAGAGCAAAGTCTTCCAAATGCTGCGCACGAACAACGGTAGAATATTGCAGATTATATTGTAAATCCGTAGAAACGGTAATTAGAAAATTATTATCTACAATGCTTATTTGTACCATACCTGCCATGTGGTTAGGAACAGGATATTCATTTATCACTGCAAAAGAATTTTTGTCAACCATTAAAATACTGCTTCGCTCGACGGCCGGAAAAAGAATAACATCTTCTAATATAGTAAAAGAGCGTACATAACAATTCGTAAGTTCAGGAATTGTTTTGATTTCCTGTAAAGTAATAAGTTTTGTTTCAGGTATTCTTTTGTAAAGATACATTTCACCAGTCATAGAACTCCACACATAAAATAAATTATTGGAATAATCATAATCTACAAAATGAGGCCTTTTTCCAATTTGTTCAAAGGTCTGTAAGGGATAGAAATTATCATATCCCTTTTCAAATGTAAGTACGCGGTTTTGATCAGTATCTGCAACAATATAAATTTCTCCGTCACTGGCGATAGCATGTGGTTTTTTTACATCGCGGGTCATAACTTTCCAATGCATTAAATCAGTATTTAAATTATCTGTATAGATAACTTGATTATGGTTACAGTCTACAATAAAATATAAATTGTTTATTTTTGTAATTTGTGTTGGCATAAGCAGATAAGAATAACCATTTTCAGCCGCATAAGTGCAGATAGAAAATATGTTGCTAATGATAAAAGCCATACAAAAAAATAGTATTTTTTTCAAACAATTCATTTAGAGCTCCTTCGTATAGAAAACAGTGGATTACAATTTTGCTGTCATTGTCTGGAAACTATAGTATCATATTATAATTGTTCTTGCAATTGTTGTTTGTTTTTTGCATGTAACAATTGTACAGGGCTGAACTGTTGTTACAAAATAGTAAATAAAAACCTATTCGCTATATTGTCTTTCCCAATTTTCTATGATACATTAACTATAGAAATAAAATGTTTATAAAGGTTGGTGGTATTATGGAACGATATTGTAAAGCGAAAGCTATTTTGAAAAAACAGAGTAGATGGGTTGCACTGGGTTTGATATTAACGATTCTTATAAATATTTGTCTCTTACAAAAGGTTTATGCTAAGGATATTAGACAAGAATTATACCCTATTCCACTTTCTGAAGAAGAGATTCAGATGTTTCATGAGGGATTCTTTAATATTACGACAGATAATAGGAACAATATGCTGTTGACCAGTGAGTACGCGAAACCAGAAGAAATTGATTTATTTCAGACATTTTATAATGGAATAAGTGGAGAAACAGAGAATATAACAGAGGATGAGATTGCTTTGCTAACAACATTAGACAGCCAAGCGCCCTATCTGGATATTGTGAAAATAACAGTGGCTGAGATGGATACATTCCTTCAAGAAAAATTAGGGGTTACGTTGGAGAGTACACAAAAGAAAGGTTTGGAAAACTTTTATTATTTAGAGCAATATGATAGCTTTTATCTTGTAAAAGGAGACACGAATTTTGATTGGTGTGTAATTACATCTGGTAATTGGTGGCCTGATAGGACTGTTTCGCTAGAGTATAAGAAGGAGTCTGACAATAGTAAATGGATTGTTACTTTGAGAAAAATAGATAGTGGATTTCAGTTTGTCTCCAATGCAAGGTGCATGAAAATAGAATCTGATAAAGAGATTGCAACGCAAAGTGACGAATCAGAATATAAAACAGGAATTATTAATACCAATAAAGTAAGAGTGCGAAATGCAGCAGATGCAGATGCGACGGTTATTTTTGCAATAAACAAAGATATAAAAGTTAAAATTCTTGCAGAGGAAAATGGTTTTTATAAGATTGGTGTTTCAGTGAAAAATCGCGGTAATGGCGAGGATTTGATTGGATTTGTAAAGAAGGAACTTATAACGCTCTAGGACTTTGCATTTACTGCAAAGTCCATAAAAGAGTGTAGTAGAGATGTATCAAGTCGTCAAGAAGTGGTTTTGCATGGCTTGATATCTGTAACAGGAAGCCAAGGGCTGAACTGTTGTTACAATTCACACTTACGGCAGATTTCACATACATTTACTACTATTTCGGTGTGAATTGCAACAACTGATGCGCACAAAATGCTAAAAAGCACGCATTTTGGCGCATGCTCCGACGCCATGCAGCAAGTGCATGGTGCGGTGTGAAAAGTAACGAACTGTTACAAGAATTAGTATCATTAGAATAGAATTGGTTTCATCTCGTTCTTTTTTCTGTTATAATAAAAGAACGAGATTTTTTATGCACACGGGCACCCAAGTGAAATTTGTC
>BLMC01000046.1 GCA_011959805.1 Lachnospiraceae bacterium
TTTTATCAGAAGTAAAGGGCAACTTCTGATAAGATATAGTATAAGGAAAAAGACTGTGCTAATTTGGCACATAGTAAATAAGGCTGACAGAAAGAGTAGGGAATGTGTATGAATTTTACTGTTGACACAAATTATACTCCTTCTGTATCAGTGAATACTGAATCAACTACAACTACATATAAACCAGCCGCAACAGGTACAGGAAAGGTATCTAGAAGCGGGTATACACTGGACATCGCTGATAAAGTTATGGATAACGAAGCATATGGAAGTCATGGAATGACTACAGATGACATTATGCAGCAGGCAGCAAATGCAAATGCGCAATCCAAAAAAGACTTTATGATAGTGATGTCCAGTTGTGTTTCTGGGGAAGACTTGCAGAAGATGCAGGAGGAAGGGTTCACTCCAGGAAGTGTTGATGTAGAGACATATGTAACAATTGTAGATAAGATTAAGGTAACGCTGGCGCAGGCAGGAGTAGAAGTAGCAGGATACAATGATGATTTAGATTTAGAAACAGTCGAGCAGATTGTGGGAAGTAGAGCAGACGCTGGTACGCTAATCAATAAATTAGTAGGGAAACTTTCTGACGCATTGCAGAAAAGCGATATGCCTGTCACCAATGAGAATATTGCAGAACTTGTCGAGGCAGTTTTGAAAGCGGACAGTATTGATGGGTTGACTGAGGATGCAATCAAATACTTAATTGTAAATGGAAAGGCGCCTACAATAGAGAATTTGTACAAAGCGCAGTATTCCAGTGCGGGTAATATTCAGCAGTCTCAAGGTTATTACAGTGAAGGCACAGGAAACTATGGAAAATACTATGCAAAGAAAGCAGACAGTATTAACTGGGAGAATTTAAAGGGAAGTATAGAAACTGTGGTGCAGGAAGCAGGGTTGGATACCGACGCGAACACAAAGGCACAGGCAATAGAAAATGCAAAGTGGTTGGTGGCATCTGGAATTGAATTGACTGCACAGAACCTTGAAAAGTTAACCGCATTAAAAAATCTTTCTTTTCCAATGGAACAAGAGAATATTGCAGACTTGTGTGTCACTGCTATGGAGAATGGAAAGGCACCGGAAGATGCAAATATGACAGGTGAAACCTCCATTGCAATTCGTGCGCATGAGATAAAGGAGCAGACAGATCAGATTACAGATGCGGCGGTGCATGAGACGGCCATATCTGGAAAAGAGATGAATCTTAAAAATCTGACAGAAGCACAAAAACAGATTGACAGTCAAGCTGATTCTAAGACAAAAACAGAGGAGGATATTACAGATGCTACAAATCTTCCTTTTGAGACAGAATTAAAAGAAATGCAAGCAAGAAGACAGCTTGAAGAAATCCGCCTTATCATGACAGAGGAAGCAAACAGGCATCTGTTAAAATCTGGAATTTCTATTGATACAACAGAATTGTCAAAGTTGGTAGAGGCGTTAAAGACGGCGGAAGAACATATGAAGGCAGTTCTCTTTCAAGGAGAAAATGCAGAGGAAAATACGCAGCGTGCATTGTTATTTGAAGAAACATTAGAGACAACAAAAGAACTGGCAGATATGCCGGCAGCGGTTCTTGGAAAATTATTGTCAAAGATATCTGGAAGTACATTATTACAGATACATGAGGCAGGCAAAGAACTTCAAAAGCAGTTTGAAGGTGGACAGAATCAACAAAATCCAAATCAGCAGGAGAAAGCTTCAGCAGCATATGAAACGCTGATGACAGAACCGCGCAAAGATTTAGGGGATAAGATTAGCAAGGCGTTTAGAAATATAGATGATATTCTCTCTGATTTGGGATTGGAGACAAACGAGGAAAATCGACGTGCAGTTCGGATTCTTGGCTATAATCGAATGCAGATTAACAATGATAATATAAATACTATAAAGGAAGCAGACAGTCAGGTTACAAGTGTAATTGGTAAAATGACTCCCGCAGCAACACTTCAGATGATACGGGAACAGAAAAATCCGCTAGAAATGACAATGGAAGAACTGGAAGCATATCTGGATAGTAGAGATTCGGAACCAGCAGCAGATGTGGAAAAATATTCGAGGTTCTTACAGCGTCTTGATAGAGCAGGAAATATTAGTGCAGAAGAACGCGAGGCTTACATTGGCATCTATAGAATGTTTCGGCAGATTGAAAAATCAGATGGTGCTGTAATAGGAAGTCTTGTTGCGTCGGGAGCACAGATGAACTTTAAAAATATGCTCTCAGCAGTACGGACAGCATCCGGGAAAAATATGGATGTCCGTGTGGATGATGGTTTTGGTGGATTAGAAGCTCTAATCACAAAAGGTAAAGCAATTGATGCACAGATTAATACAGGCTACCAGAACTCTGCGGATAGTGGGACGGAAGAACAGAATGCAGGTCAAAGCACACAAGAAAAATATTATGCACGACTTTCCGGAGAAATTAATGATGAGCTTGCGGACAAAACAGATTACAGTGTACTAAAAGCAGATGAAATTACAGGTGAGACTTCAATTGAGCAGTTTGCCGATACTGTAAAAATGACACGCATGTCAGAAGATAGTGCGCAGGCAATTCAACACAGGGAAGAAAATTACAAAGAATTTCGGAAAGATATGCATACTGTGGAACAGATTGATGAGCAGATTATTGATGCGTTGATTGCACATGGTCAACCCATTAGCATTGATAATATTCAAGCAGCATCTATGCTCTTATTTGAGCGGGGTTCTCTGTTTCGCCAAGTGGTTGGAAAAAATCCTGAGAATACATTCGATGCAAAAAAGACAGAGGACTCAGAAGATGTTGAGCAGACAGAAATTGATGTGTTAGGACAGTCTGATAATTTTGTAGAGCATCTGACCGACGCAGGACAGGCATCAATCTCATATCAAGAGATTATTCGTGAGGCAAACAAAGCCGTAGAACATATGATTTATGATAGTGGAAATAAACAGATTGACCTTAAGGCCACCAAAGCGCTGTATAAAGGGCTTGCCTTGGCAGGAAATATGGCGCGGGAAGAGAACTATGAGGTTCCTATGGACATTAAGGGTGAAATCACTTCTGTAAATTTAAAGATTTATCACAATGCATCACAGACTGGAAAAGTGGCAGTGACACTCGACACAGAACGTCTTGGAAAAGTAGCAGCGGAATTTGATGTTACAAAAGACCGTATTTCAGGAATGATTGTATATGAAAATCAGTCAGAAAAGGCCACTTTAAAACAACTGGAACAGGCAGTAAAACAGGAACTTGGCAGCACTGAGACGCGACAGACACAAATTAGTTTAGTACATGCAAAATCCGTCGACCTCAGCAAATTTGGACAGGATCGAAGCGCAGAAAAAGTTTCGACAGGAGAGCTGTATCAGACTGCAAAAGCATTTTTGACAGCTCTTAAGGACATATAGAAATGGAGAAATAATGCATGAGAATCAATTACAATGTTTCATCAATTATAGCAAGAAATGCTTTGAATAATAATGATAGAAGAGTGGCAGCTTCCACACAGAAGTTGTCAAGTGGCTATAAGATTAACAGTGCTGCGGACAATGCCGCAGGATTGGCAATCGCAAGGAAAATGAATGCGCAGATAAGAAGCTTACAACAGGCAAACAGAAACGCAAACGATGGCCTTTCTGTTGTTAACACAGCAGACGGTGCTATGGCGGAAATGCATGATATTATGCAGAGAATGAATGAACTTGCGATTCAATCAGCAAACGGAACTAATGCAGTGTCAGACCGAGAGATGATTCAAAAAGAAATAGATCAGTTGGTTGGCGAGATTGACAGAATTGCAAGTACAACACAGTTCAATGCACAGAGCCTACTGGATGGAAGTTTTGCATTTAAGTCCTATACCAATACAGAAAATATTAAAGTAAAAGCATATTCAGAGGGTGTGGCAAGCGGTACTTATGCAATTGGAAAATTGACTTACTATCATTATGAAAATATAACGACAAAGTATGAAATAAAAGAGACAGAAGAAAAAGATTCAGATGGAAAAGTAGTAAATGTTTCTTATAGTTCTTCAAAAGTAAATGTCACTCAAAATGAACGATATGAAGTGGACAATGAGAAGGATAATGTGCTCAACTCTCTTGTAACGAGTGCAACAATAGGCAATTACGAATCGATTGATCAGATTAAAGCGTTTCCAGATGGCTCTAAAGTGATGGTTGAAGATGAGAATATTGTCATCAAGGCGGAAAATGATTTTGAAATTAAGATAAAAGTAAATGATAGGGAGCCACTTGGCGCAGTAACAACTACTACGACTAATAGTGGTCAGGGTGGTGTAACAAGTATTGAAAATAAATATGATAATAGTGTAACTGGTAGTTCTGCGGTTACAACAACTTCGTATAGTGCAGTGATTACGTATAGGAATATCGCTGTCACTGGTCCCGATGGAAAGCGTTATGATATCAGTGAAATTAATTTCTTTAATAATGTTGATTCTAAGGGAAATCCATTAGCGGATGGAAGTGCTCAGATATACACTGGAAATAAAGATGATAATGGCAGAGATTTAAGGGATGATTTTGTAGAGTATTTTAAAGAGAAAAACCCTGGATGCAGTATCAATATTGAAGGAGTAGCATATGACGACACTGCCAAACCAGCAAAGTTTACGGTTACATATGCAACAATCGATGGCAAAACGAATCAAGAGACAAAAGGGATTACTGCTGAATTTACACTATTCCAGGATAAAAATGATCACGGTGTTTTGATGAAGGATCAAAAAGAATTAAAGGATTATAAGTATTCTGAAACCATGACAACGCGAACAAAATATGAGATTGGAAAAGGAACGGTAGAGGATTGCATTACGCTTGATGTAACAGGTATGGGTGCAATGATTGTGCAGGTTGGTGCAAATGAAGGGCAGTATATGGAACTAGAATTTCCAGCACTCACAGCAGAAGATCTTGGTCTTGACAAAGTGGATCTTACCACAGAGGAGTCTGCAAGACTTTCCATTGATATAATTGGTGATGCAATCAATCAGCTCTCGTCTGTCCGCGCAAAAATTGGCGCGTATGCGAACCGTTTAGAGCACACAATTACCAATTTGGATACATCAGAAGAGAATATTACATCTGCTTACTCGCGTATTATGGATGTAGATATGGCGACAGAGATGACAGAATATTCCACTGTACAAGTGCTTGTACAGGCGTCTACATCTATGCTGGCACAGGCAAATGAGAGACCACAACAGGTATTGCAGCTTTTACAATAAGAATAATGATAGATAGGGTTTGAAAGGTCGGGTATCGATATGACAAGAGAAATGAAACAGATTTTCACAAGGCGTATCACACAAGCAAACAGCACACAGTTGATTGTGATTTTATATGATATGACTCTGACATACCTCAAAGATGCCAATACAGCACAGGAAATTGGCTGTGATCAAGAATACAAAAAGGCTGTACAGTGTGCTAGAAACTGTATTGCTGAATTAAGAAACAGTTTAGACTTTACCTACGATTTATCCAGAAACTTGTTTGCACTCTATGTATTTGCAGATAAAGAGTTGGCAGGAAATCGCATTCAGGAAGTTGTAAAGATATTAAAAAAATTGAGAGATGCTTACCACAGTGTCAGCAAACAAGATGATTCCCAACCACTTATGCAAAATACACAGGATGTATATGCAGGATTTACCTATGGCAGGACAGATGTCAATGAGAATTTAATAAATTATTCTGGTGCAAGGGGATATTGTGTCTGACAGTATTCTAATGGAATCACATAAAAAAACGCAGCTTGCTGCGTTTTTTTATGTACCCAGTTGTCTGCTTGTTCTATGGAGTTTGCTCACGCATTCATAATTGGTTGATGGACCAGAGATTTGCTGTCATAGCAGTCAGAGGAGTCCAAAGGGGACTCCTCATAAAGTTGCATCCGCTCTGCTTGCTGCAACAAAAAACGATAACGTTTTAGTGCGGAATTTACTTCATAGATATAACAGTCTATCAGGTCAGGATCTGTTACATTATCAAAACCAGAGTATGCAGTTTCAAGGGCGCACTGCGTTTTGCGGATATCATCAAGTAGCATATCGCGCGGCGTTAGTGGCTGCGTATCTGCACTGCCAGCAGAATTAAGTATACCTTTCAGACTGAAATATGTTTTCATAGAGATGTCCTTTCTGTATTATTTTATATGAGATAGTATAGTCGTAAAAAGGAAAAATTATACATAAATATTTTGTAGATTGCCAAGTTGTTTTATCCGAATAATTTCGTAAAATTTCGCAATGTAAAAATTCTTATAAAATATAAGGATAAAATATACAATAAGAGTATTATATTATATGTAAAATATAGTAAAGATATACAATAAAAAATTTGTTGTATGAGTTTTTACATTTCGAGTGGACAATACTTTTTAATTCTATATAATCATAACTGTTCCCATTCAGGGCGCATAGCTTTGTTATATTTTTATCAGATTGTGCAAAGCGAAATATTCCATAGAAAAATTGAATAGGAAAGGATGTGAAATATGGGAATCCTCATAGGTGTGTTTTGTGTTGTCATTTTTATGGATTGGCGGTTTTATCGAATACCAAATGCTTGCATTGTTATTGGAATAGTGGCAGGACTAATCTTGAGAAGTGTAACTTATCCAGTGATTGAATTAATTGAGTTGCTGGGGACGGTTGTTGTAGTTTTTCTTTTCTTGTATCCATTTTATTTATTGGGCGCACTTGGAGCAGGTGATATAAAACTTTTTATAATGGTTGCATGCTATATCAAAGGAGAACAACTAATGCGTTATCTGTTGGTCACAATGCTTTTGGCAGCGGTTATATCGATACTTAAAATGGTTTTGTATGAAGAAAGTAGAGCGCGTCTTTTCTACCTGGGAAAATATGTTAGAAAAGTGGTTATGACAGGGGCAATGGATGAATATCAGGTAGATAAAAAACAGAGAAATTGCATAATACGATTGTCAATACCTGCATTTATCAGTTTATTGCTGCTGTGCACAGGAATTTATTAAAAGGAGAAGGAAAAGTGGGCACAAAAAAGTTTGTTATCTGCGATAAAGATCAAGACTATCTAAAAATGCTACAAGCATATTTACTAAAAAGAAATCCTATGGATTTTACAGTTTTAATTTTTGACACGGTAACGAAAGCACTGGAAGCAAGCAAAGAAGAGCCATTTGAAATTTTGCTTGTTGGTGAGGAAATTTATGACACAAATGTCACAAAAATTGATGCCGTAAAGGTATATATTTTGCAGGAGGATGGAACAAAGGGGATCAATGAATACTGTGCAGTGGCAAAGTATCAATCGATGGAGCGTATGATTGCGCAGGTACTTAAGGAATTTGCGCTGGATGAAAACTGCACTACTACCAATAGATGCAGTAAAAATAAAGCATCGCTGATTAGCTTTTATGCACCAGATAGACAGAAAGGGCAAAGCGCAGCAGCACTGTGTACAGCAGAGTTATTGGCGGATCAAGGTCATCGAGTGTTGTATGTTAATCTTTTGGCATTTACAGGATTTGAAGAGCTAATGCAGACAGATTATGAATCGGATATAACAGATTTTATGTACTTTGTGTTAAATCATTCTGACAAGCTAACTTATAAGCTTGATAGCTTGAAACGTTGTATTCATGGTGTGGATTACCTTCCTCCGGCGCTTGACTATGCAGATTTGCTTGCTGTCAGTCGCGATGAGTGGGAGCGATTTCTGAATTTGCTTTTACATAACAGTGATTATACTTGGATTATACTGGACTTATCAGAAGTTTGTCAGGGATTTTATGATATGCTTGAAAAAAGTGATACAATCTACCTTTTGAAAGAGGAGATAAGCGTTTATGGGAAAGCAATGCTGTCCCATTTTAAGAAACTTTTACAGATTAAGGAGTATCACAAAATTCTGGAACATATTATAGAATTTACACTTCCTTCCCATTGGGAGGAGCAGTGCACAAATTTAGAAAGACTAGCGTCATCTTCAATTGGAATTCGGATGAAGGAGGTGTTGGAGAAACGTGAATAATACAGACAGATATGATGAGTGTCGAGAGCAGATTAGCACTATTGTCCGTGAGAAAATCGATCTATCTAGGGAGGTAAAAGACTGTGAAATTCAGGATATGATTGATACTCTTGTAGTGCAAATGAGTAGAAAGTATGGGCTTTCTCTTGCGCAAAGACAGGAACTTGGCAAAAGTGTTTTTTATGCAATTCGGAAACTAGATGTGCTTCAGGAATTGGTGGACAGTGATGATGTCACAGAAATTATGGTGAACGGAATCGATAATATCTTCGTTGAAAAAGCGGGATGCATCTATGAGTGGGAGAAGCATTTTGAGACGCAAGAAAAGTTAGAGAATGTTATTCAGCAGATTGTAGCAAAATGTAATAGAGTTGTCAATGAAGCATTACCAATTGCGGATGCAAGACTAGAGAATGGTTCGCGCGTTAATATTGTGCTTGCACCAGTGGCATTGAATGGACCAATTATTACAATTCGTCGTTTTCCAGAACATCCAATTTCTATGGAAGATTTAATTTGTTTTGGCTCTCTCACCAAAGAAGCTGCAGGTGAGCTTGAAAAGCTGGTGATAGCGAGATATAACATTTTTATTAGCGGCGGAACAGGGTCGGGTAAGACAACATTTCTCAATGCATTGTCACATTATATTCCTGGGACAGAGCGTGTTATCACAATTGAGGATTCCGCAGAATTGCAACTTCAGGAAATTCCAAATCTAGTGCGACTTGAGACGCGAAATGCAAATATGGATGGCGCAAGAGAGATTACAATTCGGGATTTGTTAAAATCAAGTCTTCGTATGCGTCCAGATCGCTTGATTATCGGAGAAGTGCGTGGAAGTGAGGCAATCGATATGTTACAGGCACTTAATACAGGGCATGATGGTTCTCTTAGTACAGGACATGCAAATTCTTCTAAAGATATGTTGACAAGACTTGAAACAATGGTATTGATGGGGATGGAACTTCCTCTTGCAGCAGTGCGTAGACAGATTGCATCTGGTGTCGACATTATAGTACATCTTGGTAGATTGCGGGATAAGTCGCGGCGTGTTCTTGAGATTGTGGAGATATTAGGTTTTGAGAATGATGAGATTGTTACAGCTCCACTGTATCAGTTTCGGGAGTCAGGAGAAGAAAAAGGCCATGTGGTGGGGGAACTGATAAAAGTAGGAAACCTTACACACACTTTAAAACTGCAGGCTTCAGGCTTGAAGTAAGATTAAAAATAAGAGAGGCAGAAAATGACAAATAGAACGCATTTTGGAAAAAATCAAATGCCATCTGAGACAAATTATGCAAAGTATATATTTTCCAAAAAAGAGATTTTACTACATATTCTATCATGCGCGCTTTTTACCACAATGGTAAGTTGGCTTTTTTATGACAGTGTCATTGCATGGATACTATTAATGCCTTTTTCCTTATTCTCTTTTCGAGAGAAAGAAAAGAAAGAGTGTCAGCAAAGAAAAAGAAGATTGGAAATAGAATTTCGAGAAGTGATTTTAAGTGTTTCTTCAAATTTGCAAGCTGGGTACAGTGTAGAAAATGCATTTCAAGAGTCGTACAGAGATATTGTATTATTGTATGGAAAGAATTGTGTAATGGCTGTTGAACTTCAGATAATTTTTCGGAAACTTAACAATAACGACCAGCTAGAAGATGCACTTTCGAGCCTTGCGAAAAGAAGTAATGTACAGGATATTCGAGATTTTGCAGATATCTTTCAGATTGCAAAGCGGGGCGGTGGAGATATGCGCAGTATCATTACCAATACAGCGGAAATTATAGCAGATAAGCAAGAAATTCGGCGTGAAATTGAGACTGTTGTGACAGAGAAGAAACTAGAACAACAGATTATGCGTTATATACCATTTTTTATTATCTTCTATATTTCGTTGACTACAAAGGGATATTTTGAATGTCTTTATCATAATATTTCTGGCTGGATTCTTATGACAGGCGCGTTGGCAATCTATATTGTAGCATGCAATTTTTCAAATAAAATCTTAAATATTGAAGTATAGTGGATAAGTTTATGAGTTTGATGATAAGAAGTTTTTATAATCGGATAAGTTACTGTTGAGAAATGTGGGATGGAGAAAGGAGGTGATTAAAATGGGAGGACAATTTGCAGAATGGCTTTATCAAAAACTAGAATCTTTGCAGAAAAAACCAGCAACAATTTTGTATAATAGTGCAGTTAGAGAAGACTTGCAAACACTGGAACCGACGGGTGATATACCAAATCGACAAAAGAAATATGTCATACAAAAACTATCATTGTGTAGTGTCATTGTAATTTGCGGTGTGGTTATGTCGATTATAATGTGGATAAAGGACCAGACAGAGATAGCTATTGTGGATAATCAGATTGTACGCAGTGAATATGGTGATGGCGAGAAGGCTGTTACATTGATTGCAGAAGATATGGAACATCGTTATCAAATTCCACTTACAATTTCAGAGCGATGTTACTCGCAGGATGAACTGATGCAAATGTCAGATGAGGCATCAGTCATACTAGAACGCAGTATCTTAGGAGAAAATCAAAGTTTTGATGAAATTCAATATGATTTGAATCTTGTCTCTAAAGTGGCAGGGTATCCGTTTTCAGTGGAATGGCGTACAGATGAGATGTATCTGGATGATACAGGGCGTCTTGTACAAGATAAGTTATCATCACCGATACTGACTGAGTTGACAGCAATTTTATCATGCGAGAGCTTTGAGACAGAGTATAATATGACAGTTAGAATCCACAGTAAGGCAATACAGCCTGGTTTAGAGGAGTGTCTGACAAGACAATTATCTGATTTGGAGGCTCAAAGTCGCGAACAGTATCATATAACGTTGCCATCAGAAATGGCAGATAGAACAATTCGTTGGCATTATAAGAGAAGATGGAATGGGCTGATTCTTTTGAGTGTAACACCAATTTTAGCAGTGTTGATTTTCTATGGGAAAGATAAAGATTTGCATAGACAGGTCATGGAGCGAGAAGAACAGATGCGTATGGATTATCCTGAGATTGTCAGTTCTCTTGCATTGCTAATTGGTGCTGGAATGACAGTTCCAAATGCATGGAATAAGATTGCAAAGGATTATAGAAAGAGAAGGGATGGGGGAGCAAAGAAGCGTTTTGCTTATGAGGAGATGCTTTTGACCATCTATGAGATGGAGAATGGTGTTGTGCAGGCAAAAGCTTATGAGCGCTTTGGAAGGCGATGTCGCATTCCAAGCTATAATAAGCTCGCTACAATGTTGTCACAGAATATTAGAAAAGGGGCGGCAAATCTGCCTCAGTTGTTAAAAGAAGAGGCAGCAGAGGCTTTTGAGGAACGAAAACATGCAGCGAGGAAAACAGGAGAGAAGGCTGGAACAAAGTTGTTAGTTCCGATGATGTTACTTTTAGGTATTACAATGGTAATTATTATGGTTCCAGCATTAACATCGTACTTATAAAGTACGGAAAACGAAAGGAGAAAAATATGAGAAATTTTACAAGTTTTTTGAAAGAAGAAGATGGAATGGGAACTGTCGAGGTCGTGCTAATCATCGTCGTATTGATTATGCTCGTCGCGCTTTTTAAAGATAAGATTAAGACGTTAGCAGAAAAATTGCTTAAAAAGGTTTCTGATAATGCAAACAAGATATAATGCATATCTGACGGTATACCTTTCCCTTATATTTGGGATTGTCCTGTCGCTGCTCTTTGTATTAATTGAAGGCGCGGCGGCAGGCGCCGTTAGGGCGCAGGCTGAGTTGGTAGCAGATTTGGGAGTTGATTCTATATTTGCAGAATATCACCGAGAATTATTGGATCAGTACAAGTTGTTTTTCATTGATTCTTCTTATGGCGGTAAAAATGGAGGGATTGGTATGGTGGAGACACACTTGTCTGATTATATGAGTTATAATATAACACCAGATAATGATCTGTTTCTTCCGGGAGAGCATACTTTATTAAAACTGCGCAATCCCTATCTTGAAATTGATGAAGTATCCTATGCCAGTGATGATCAATGTATGGTATGGAAAGCACAAGCTGTCCAATATATGAAGGCTGTTTATGGTGGTGATGTACTAACTAGAGTACAAGAACACATAGATATTGTACAGAGTAATAATTTGACAGAAAAAGATGTTTATGGTGAGATTGCTGCCCAAAAAAGAGAATTTGACGAATCATTAAAACAAAAAGAAATTCAGGAAGTTGGAGCAGAAAGTGAAGAAGGATATTCGTATCAAAAAGTTTCTGGATTGTTTGACGCTATTGCCGGAGAAGGACTTTTAAAATTGGTACTTCCAACTGGAAAAACAGTATCAGGAGCAGTTATGGATGCAGGACCATACTTCTCTGCGCGTAAGAAGAACGGCAAAATTAATGAAGGTACTAGACTGCAAAACAATACATACAAACCAGATGCATTAATAGACGAATTAATTTTTGGTGAATATTTAATAAAGATGTACGGTTGTTATACACAACCAAAAGAAAAAGGATTATTAAAGTATCAAAATGAGTATATTTTATATGGTTTTAATAGCGATGCAGCCAATCTTAGGCGTAGTGTAGAAGTATTGTTTGCGCTTCGGGCAGCAGCCAACCTTAGCAGTCTCTATGCAGATTCTACTAGAAAATCAGAGGTAGATCTTGCTGCTTTAATTATTTGTTCCTTGCTGCTTGCACCAGAATTTTCTGATGTATTATCAGCAATTATTTTAGGAATATGGGCATTGGCAGAAGCAGTATCCGATGTGCATCAATTGTTAGATGGAGGACGGATTTCTTTGATTAAAGGGCACAAAGAATGGAACACAAGCCTTACAGAAATTTTAACAGGAAATTTTCATGGAAATTCTACACATAACAAAGGATTATCTTATCAGGATTATTTAAGAGTGTTGTTAGGATTGATGAATAAGGAGAGAAAGGTAACGCGAAGTCTGGATATTGTAGAGATGGATTTACGTCAGACAGATGGCAATCAGCATTTTAGAATAGATAGATGTATCGATTATATCAAAGTACATTTTGGTTTTGAGGATGCAAACGGGCATGATTTTGTGTTTTATAAAAAGATGTGTTATGAGTAGCAGATAGGAATTTAATAATAGATTAAAAAATCTTTCTTGTACTTACTTTACGAGAAGATTCCAAGAGTCTATTAATAGAAGAAAGAGGAGTGGACGGATGTTCTTTTGGATGCGGAAAAGAAAACAAATATATGAAAATCAGAAAGGAGAAGTCTTGCTCTCACTATTTAGAAATCTGTTCACTGTATCAAAAAGAATATCCTTCTGCTCCTCTGACAAAAAGGCAAGCATGACAATAGAGGCTTGTCTTGTCTTACCATTATTTTTATTTGCATTTTTAAATATCATATCAATCATAGAGTTATATCGCTTACAGGGAAACATAAGTGCAGCAATGCATGACACAGCAAAGCAGATGGCTGTGTATGGGTATGAGTATCAGGCATTAAGTGGTGGTGATGCGAGTATTGCAGAGTCGCTTGGGTTAACTTATCTTTATGCAGCAGCTAAAGTGAGGACAAAACTAGGAAATGATTATCTCGACGGTTCGCCTCTTGCAGGAGGCGCTACCGCGATTTCGTGGCTGCGTTCTTCTGTGATGCAAGAGGAAGATTGTATTGATCTTGTTGCCGAATATTTTATTAAACCACCTGTGGCAGTTGTCGGTTTTCCAAAACAAATTTTTTATAATAGAATGCGCACAAGGGCATGGACGGGTTATGATAATGCAAAGAATAGCACAGACTTCACAGATGAGGAGGAGATTGTGTATATAACGCCCAAAGGTACTGTGTATCATCGTTCTAAAGGATGTAACTATTTGAAGCTCTCTATTACATCCGTGGACAAAAGTTTTCTGGATACCCAAAGAAACCAAAATGGCGAAAAATATTATGCTTGTGGACAGTGTGGGGCCTCCTGTGGAAATACTGTGTATATTACGCAGTATGGAGATAAGTATCATACAACACTTGGGTGTAGTGGATTAAAGAGAACAATCCTAGCGGTTCCAATCTCACAGACAGGAGATAGAGGTGCTTGTAGTAAGTGTGGATAAGAAAAAAATAATATATTTTGGAAGGAAATAGTGTGAAAAATAGTTCTAAGGCAGCAAAAGACACTGCCTAAGAACGATTAAGTTTCACACAGGAAAAACGCAGAGGACAGCGTTTTTCATTTCTATTTGAGCCGCCAAAAGGCGGCATGGGGATTAATATGAAATACGATTCGTAAGGAGGCCAACAAGTGATATATTTTACAGCGGATTTGCATTTTTACCATGAGAAAATTATTAAACATACACAGCGTCCATTTCATACCGTGGAAGAAATGAATAAAAGTTTGATAAAGAATTGGAATGATAAAGTAACAAATAAGGATGAGGTTTATATTCTTGGTGACTTTACAATGAAAGGTGCTGAGATGGCATCTGCATTATTATATTCTTTAAAAGGGAAGAAATACCTTATACGGGGAAATCATGATAATTTTGTAGATTGTATGTCGTTTGAGCAATCACTATTTGTTTCTGTCCGTGATTATATAGAAATATCATATCGAAATACACAATTTGTATTATTTCACTATCCTATATTGGAATGGCATGGTTTTGGAAAGGAGGCAGTTATGTTGCATGGACACCAACACAACCATAAGGAGTACAATACTAAGAATAAACAAAACGGAATTTTGCGGTATGATGTGGGTGTGGATGCCAATGATATGGCACCAGTCAGCGCAGAGGAAATTATTGAATTTTGGTTTGGTAAATGATGAACAATAGATAGGATTGCTTTTCAAATTTTTACGTTACATTAGATGTGGAATGACTCCCGCCACTATAGGCTAGTGAGCAATTTATTTGTATTAGTGTCAGGATTCAATGCCCCATCTGATATGCCTTCGGTGGATTGCAGAAAAATGTATCAAGTTGCGTATGATACGTGCTTTGTATACAAAGGAGATTTCGCAGAGTGAGATAGGAGGATAATTTGTGAAAGTGAAGAAAAAAACATTATTATTGATTGCATGTCTTGTCTGGGCGACGGCAGGATTCAATATTTTAAGAATTGGTGTTTTGGTATATCCAGCTTATTTGAAGGTTTTCAATATTTTTTTGTCTATAGTTGTATTTGCTGTATTTCAAATTTTTATTTTTGGGCGTTTAGTTCAAAAGCACACAACACGAATTATAAATTATAAACAAGAATATCAGTTTTTTTTTAAATTTTTTGATTTAAAAGCGTTTTTTATTATGGCGATTATGATGACAGGAGGAATCTATCTGCGTGTATCTGGGGTTGCTCCAGAACGATTTATCGCGGTATTTTATACTGGGCTGGGTGCTTCGCTACTATTGGCGGGAATGTTGTTTGGCAGAAATTATTATAGAATTGTATGCTTAGATAGAATTTAGTTTTTCTGCGTAAAATCTTTGATTTTATACTATTATCGTAAGCGCAAAGCTACTTACATTGTCAAATAGTTACAAAATTAAAAGTCTGCTTTTGTTAATTTCGGAAATTGACACAAGCAGACTTAAATATTATAATTTGCTTAACTGGTTAAGCAAGCGTATTTATCACAATGTATACAATTTTTTTTGCCAGTTTGCTTAACTGGTTAAGTAGATTTTATGTTGGGACGTTTATAATCGTTTGCCAGCAGAATGGAGGATTATATGAAAAAACGCAAGGTAAGATTACTGGCTGTAACAGCAATGCTTGGTGTATCACTTCTCTACGGGTGTGGTGGAAAAGAGGCAAAGGCACCAAATGCAACTGATGTAAAGGTGGAGGAGTCATCTGAGGGCAATACGCAGCAGGAAGAGAAGCGCTTTACGGTAACGTTTTGTGATGCGGATGGTGAGGCTGTGTTATCCACAGTAGAGGTTGCAGATGGCGCATTGGTTGAGGAGTACACACCCGAAAAGGATGGTCAAATGTTTATGGGATGGTTTGCGACACCATCGCTAACGCATCAATTTGATTTTTCACAGCCAATTACTGCGGATACAAAGGTATTTGCAGGGTTTATGGAGAATGTGGAAGATACGAGGACATTTGCCATTATGGGTAGTGGAAAAAGCCCGCTTTTGTCTACATCTAGCTGGGGGAAGACAATTGAAGACGCACATTATATGACAAAGAATGAAGGGGAGAATGTATATACGATTACTCTTGATATCTGTGAAGGAGATGAATTTCAGTTCGCTGTAGACAGTGCATGGAGCAATCAGCGAGGCGGCGGATATATGACGCATACGGAGGCAGATGGTAAGGAATATTTTACAGTTGCGGGTGGTTTGGTCGAAGGATCGCAGAAATCAAATATTAAGTGTGCAATTTCTGGCAATTATACCCTTACGTTAAGTACCTACCCAGGTGCAGATGTCTATGATACAGAGAACAGTTATTATACAGAAGAAACACGGGAGAATTACAATTCAAATCCGTTTGATAAGATTGATTGGACTTATAATGGCGAAATGACATCTGGTGAGGTGGCACTTGTGACAACATATTATATAAAGGGCGCTAAAGTAACAAATTGGGAGGATCAGTATGATGAAGAATATGCGTTTACGGAGACAGATGGTGTACATACATTGACAATCGCACTGGAAGAAGGGGATGAGTTCTTGTTTACTTCACTAGTAACTGTTGATGGTAATTCCAGTACAGGAAATGAATATGTGCGCTATAGCAATGTGAAAGATGAGACATCATTGTCTTATATTGAAGGCACAGAAAGTTATAATATGGTAGCAAAAGAAGCAGGTACTTACACATTTACATACCATCCAGATACAGAGGAGCTTACGGTGGAGTTTACACAGTAAATCTCCACCATGCAAAACCTATATGATTGTCAGTCATATTATACAAGGCAGATATGAGAACGGTCAGGGACGCGGTCGATTGCGTCTTCCATACAGACAAAAACTTGCTCCATCTTTGCCTGCAGATTACAGGCAATGTAAAAGGCATCTTGTGGGACGATTGTGTGGAGGGAAGGTTGTGCATATGCAATATTTCCCTTTAAGGAAACTGGGACGTCTTCCATAAAGCAGACCTTTGAAAAGGTTTTGGCAATCGATTCTTTTATGATGTTATTGTTGGGAGTTAGGCACAGATAGGTGTAATTATCGATACCAAAATGCCTGTCCGCCCGCTCTTTCTGCTTTGTGTAATCTGAGCATACTTGGAAAAAAATAGGAAGGGTTTCATTGACCAGAAGGTCGATGGCAATCAAGGGGATCAGATTGCGGTCGCCGACCGCACTAAAAAAATCGGTATCCGTGTCATAGCAAAAGATGGCATCTGCATAGTCGATTTGGTTAAGATCGTCTTGATTTTGCAGCAGGAGATGGTATCCATGCTGTTTTAAAACTGCGGCAAGCGTTTCTGCAAGAAGTAGCTGTTCAGAGCGTTTGTACAGAGATTCCTCGTGGGTCAGATAGAGTGCGGCGGTATAAGTTTTATTTGTCGCAAGTGATTTGGCGGAAGAATTTGGTTTGTAGTCCAACAGATTGATAATCTGGCGTACCTTTCTCTTCGTCTCTTCGCTGATTCTCTGGTCATCGCGGTTGTTGATTACATAGGATACAGTGGCTACTGAGACACCTGCCTGCTTAGCGATATCTCGAATGGTATATTTTTTACTCATATGTTATTTATATACCGACTGCCATTTTTTGTCAATGTGGCACTTTTACTAAATTAAAAAGGAATGAATAAGAATGAATGAACAGGGAATTTTACATGTGCCAGATTCCAAATACTGCTTTCCACTAGACACACACAGATTGGTAGTACGACTCCGCGTAGATAGGAATGATAGGGTGGAGAAGGTGGAAGTGCTCTATGAGAGCAAGTATGAAATATATGGAAAACAGCGCACAATACAGATGGAAAGAAAGTATGAGGACAGACTATACGCTTATTATGAAACAGAACTTATTTTGCAGGATGTACGCCTTGCCTATGTGTTTCGTATCTGGGAGGATAAAAAAGGCTATTATTTTTCGGAGGATGGACTGAGCGAAACGTACAATTTTGCACTTGGTTATTATAATTTTTTTCAGATGCCCTTTATTAATGCGGTTGATATCCATGAGGAAGTAGGATGGATGCGACAGGCAGTCTTCTATGAAATTTTTGTGGATCGTTTCTGCAGTGGTGGAGATATCACACAGAAGAATTACGTGAGTTTAAAATGGGGAGATAAGCCAAAACCAAAGGGCTTTGCAGGCGGTGACTTTGCAGGTATTTTGTTGAAACTGGATTATCTAAGAAATCTTGGAGTCAATGCTATATATTTGACCCCAATATTTTGTTCTGTTTCCAATCATAAGTACGATATCTTTGATTATCATATGGTGGATGCACAATTTGGGACGAACGAGGAGTTTCGCCAGCTAGTGCAAGAGGCACACAAAAAGGGTATCCGCATTGTATTGGATGCGGTGTTCAATCATTGTAGTGAGCTTTTGCCGCAGTTTCAAGATGTGTTGAAACAGGGAAAGGAGTCTTCTTATTTTGATTGGTTCCTAATTGATGGGGAAAAGCCAGATGAGGATGCATTAAATTATGAAGTTTTTGCATTTTGTTCTTATATGCCCAAATTAGATACATCCAACAACAGAGTGCAAGAATTTTTGACAGATATCGCGGTTTCATGGATAGAAAAATATGATATTGACGGTTGGAGATTGGATGTTTCTGATGAG
Organism: Lachnospiraceae bacterium; assembly: GCA_011959805.1. Classification (GTDB taxonomy): domain Bacteria; phylum Bacillota; class Clostridia; order Lachnospirales; family Lachnospiraceae; genus COE1. Next base: position 18,814 of record BLMC01000046.1, read on the forward strand.
ATTTCCCATGATTTTTGGAGACTTTTCCGAAAAAAGGTGAAGGCAGTGAAAAAAGACTGTGTGATTATTGGGGAAAACTGGCATGATGCAAACAGCTTTTTACAAGGGGACCAGTACGATAGTATTATGAACTATGCTTTTACAAAAGCATGTCTGGATTTCTATGCGTTTGAGGTGTTTTGTGCGCAAGATTTTGCATGGAAATTAAATCATTTGCTGATGCGCAACACAATACAGGTCAATCATATGATGATGAATTTACTAGATTCACATGATACAGACCGATTCTATACCAGTGTACATCAAAATAAAAACAGAGTGTTGTCAGCGACTGCGGTTATGTGTATGTTTGTAGGTACTCCTTGCATTTATTATGGAACTGAGATTCCGTTAGAAGGTGGATATGATCCTGATAACAGGCGTTGTTTTGACTGGGATGAATCGCATTGGGATATGACTTATCGCGGGTTGTTGCAAAAATTGATTGGTTTGCGCCAGGAAGAAGTTGTACAAAAAGGTACAATTCGGATCTGGGCAGCGAGTGAATTACTTTGGCTTAGTCGGAAATGGAATGATGAGGAAATTGTACTTATAGTAAATCAGTCAGGCAAAAATATTAATGTGGTTTTTGAAGGTATTATTGTTGTGGAGAACCATTTTGACAATAGAGAAGTATCAATGCAGTCTAATATGCGCGGAAACCTGTTATCTGAAGGCTTTATCGTGATAAAAGGAAGTTCTAATACAATACAGCTTACAGAAGATAGAAAGGCTCTTAAAAACTAAGAATAAAAAATTAAGAAAGGTTGGTGTAACATATGAAACGATTTTTGTGCACATTATTGACAGGGACAATGTGTGTGGGGTTATTGTCCGGTTGCGGCGGAAAAGAAAATGGCGATACGCCAGAACCTTCATCGCCGACACAAACAGGGCAGGAAGGACAGACAACACAAGGAGCAGATCTAAGTAATATTTACAATGGCGAACTAGAGCAGAATGTGACAATTCGTGTATTAGAAAACGATACTGCTATTGCAGAGGGATATTTTCAGGAATTGATCAATGCTTTCAACGAAAAATATGCAGAGTATGGGATTGTGGCAGTGGATGCGAACATGGACCAATATAGTAATCTGGCGGATGATGGTCCTTATGGATATGGACCGGATGTGCTTTATCAGGCAAATGACTCGCTAATGAAGTATGTGGAAGGAAAGCATATTTATCCGATTCCTGCACAGTCTTTGGAAAGCTATGGTCAGATTTCACAGGCAGCATGGGAAGCATATCAAACGACAGTCAACGGTGCTGAGTATACAATGGGCGTGCCAGTGAATGTGCAGTCATCAATGTTATATTACCGGAAGGATATGCTGCCAGAGAATTGGGAGACAGAGTGGGATAAAAATGGAAACAAGATTCCTGACATGGTGGAAAATTGGAGCGATATGTATCGCTATTCCAAAGAAATCGTGGATAAAGGAGAAGGTAAGTTTGGCTATATGCGTTCTATGGATGATGTGTATTTTTCTGCGGGATATTTATTTTCTTATGGTGCATATGTATTTGGAGACAACAATACCAATGCAGATGATGTTGGATTTTCCAAGGGAAACGCACAGTTGGGTGCAAATGTAATCTTACAGCAAGCCTCCTTGATGAATGAGGACTGTATTGATAATTCCATTACAGTAAATGCCTACAGTAAGTTAGCCGATGGAACATATTTTGCAACAATGACAACACCTGATGTATACTCACTTTTTCTTAAAGAGTTAGTGCTTGTATATGAAAAGGAAGGGATGTCAAAAGAGGAAGCGACAGCAAAGGCAGAGGAGAATCTAGTTATCACTGATGTGCCTAAATTGCCAGCAAGCGGTGATTTAACGGAGGAGAATCCAGAGTTGATACCATTAAAAGCAATGGGGGGTATTAATGGATATGCAATTAGTGCTTACACCAAATCGCCCAATGCATGTCTTGCTTTTGTGGAGTTTGCTACCAGCTATGATATGGCGATGAAACGCAATCAGTATCTAGGAACTGTTCCAGCAAGAGAAGATGCTGCCCAGACAGCAGGAGGGGTGTCTGAGATTATCTACAAAAACCTGGATGAAGGAAACGTTGTTGTCATGCCATCAATCCGTGCTGTTGAGCAAGTGTGGACACCAGCAGGAACGTTCTTTCAGGATTTAGCGAAAGACGCTTTTCGTACTTCGGACAAAAAATATTCATCTGCGGAGCAAATTCAGAAAGGGCTTGAGGCAGTGGATAAGCAGATTTACGACGCAATCCATACACTTGCGGCAGAATAGTCATTAGTGATTGATACGGCAGGAATGGGGGATTTATATGAAAGGATTGCAGGATTTTATAAAAAATGCAGGAAAAAATGTAAAACTGAGTATGTGCCTGATGGGGCTAGGACAGATTTTTTATGGTCAGATTGGGAAAGGTCTATGTTATCTGGGAATCCTTGTACTGGCAATTGCATATTTTTTGTACAGAGGATTTGCGGATCTGGCAGGACTTTTTACATTGGGGACAAAAGAGGCAGACACATGGCTAGGTGTTCAGGGCGACAACTCTGTAGTAATGCTTCTGATGGGGATATTAGCTATTATCGCGTTGCTATTTTTGGCATATTGTTATATATCCAATATTATGGATGCATATGAGACGCAAAAAATCTGTAAAAAAGGCGGACAACCCGCAAGATTTCAGGATGATTTAAAACAGTTTTTGGATAAAAAATTTTATAAGACAGTATTGTTTCTTCCAATCATAGGTGTGTGTGTCTTTGTTATACTGCCTATTGTCTTTATGATTGCCATCGCATTTACGAATTACGGGGGAAGTATTGTTCCTCCGAAGCTGGTTGACTGGGTAGGTGCAAATAATTTTATACAGATTGCAACATTGTCCCAATTTGCACCCACTTTTGGCAGAATTTTGGCATGGAATCTTTTATGGGCGCTAGTTTCCACAGCACTGAACTATTTTGCAGGGCTTGGTCTTGCGCTGCTGTTGAATAAAGAGTGTGTCAAGAAAAAGGCGTTCTGGCGCGTATTTCCAATGCTCGCTTACGCAATTCCCGGTTTTATTACACTGCTTGGCTTTAAATTTATGTTCTCTTATGGCGGTCCGATTAATCAGATGATTACAGATATTGGCGGCACGCCAATTGGATTTTTGGATATCGATGCGAAGTGGATTGCAAGAATTATTGGTTTTGCAATAAATGCATGGATTAGTGTGCCTTCTATTATGTTGCTTGCAACTAGCATTCTTTCTAATCAGGATGTAAGTCAGATGGAGTCGGCAAGAATTGACGGTGCGAGTCCATTTCAGCAGTTTCGTTATATCACGCTGCCCTTTGTACTATTCTCTACGACTTCTGTTTTGATTGGGCAGTTTATTGGAAACTTTAACAATTTCGGTATTTTCTTCTTTTTGCGCGGCGGATTGTATTTGGATGGTTATTTTCTTGCCAGCGATACCGATTTATTAATTAACTGGCTCTATAATCTTTCTATTAACAATAATTACTACAATATCGGTGCAACAATCAGTTTGGTAATCTTTTTGATCACTTCCATGATTTCACTGGCGATATACACTAGGAGTTCATCTTACAGAGAGGAGGATACATTTCGATGAAAAGCATGAAAAAAATACGTATTTTAGATTCTGTGGTGACACATGTGATTTTAATTGTGGTGGCTTTCATTTTTTTCTTTCCCTGTTTATGGCTGATACTTGCTTCTTTTAGTAAGTCTGGTTCTATCTATTCGTTCAAGGGATTTTTCCCTAGCGAATATAGCCTAGATACATTTCGGAGCCTGTTTACAGATACAGCAATGTACAATTATCCGAGATGGTTTCGCAATACGCTATTTATCTCGATTATGAGTTGCATAACTGGAAGTTTCCTTTTGTTGTTGACAGCATATACAATGTCGCGTTTTCAATTTAAAGGAAGAAAAGCGATAATGAAGACCACATTGGTGCTTGGGATGTTTCCTTCCTTTATGGGAATGATTGCAGTGTATATTATTATGACACAGTTTGGGTTGATTAATAATATGTGGGGGCTAATTTTGATTTATGCTGCGAATGCACCTATGGGATATCTGACACAGAAAGGTTTTTTTGACAGCATTCCATATTCGATTGATGAGGCGGCGCGAATTGATGGAGCTACGAATTTTCAAGTGTTTTTAAAAATTAATTTGCCCCTTTCTCTGCCGATTATTGTATATACAGCACTGACTAGTTTTACATTTCCGTGGAGCGATTTTATTCTACCGAAGTTGTTGCTGAAAGAAAAGGATCTCTATACAGTGGCAGTGGGGTTGATGAGTCTTGGGGATACAGAGTTTTCTCGATTTGCGGCTGGATCTGTGTTTATTGCAGTGCCAATTGTTATTCTATATTTTTGCTTGATGAAATTTTTGGTGAATGGTATGACAGCAGGTGCTGTGAAGGGATGATGTTATAAAAGTGTGGCGAATCGGATTGACATCTGTTTCAATATCGATTATCATATTGTTATAGTAGAAATTTATGGATAATAAATCTTGAATAGATTGCATGAAAAATACGCTCGGAATCTTGGCGATGCCAAAGGCTCCGAGCGTATATTGAAAAAGAAGTAAAACTATAATATTTTAAAACGCAGGTCTATTATAATGATGTGGACAAGAACATTTCTTGGCTCGATAATGCTAGGCAAATGTATTGGATTTGAGAAAGGAAAGCGGGTGGATCTATTTTATATGTGGAAAAAGAATAAGCAGGAAAGTTTTGTTGTTGATAAAACGAAAAGCAATGAAATACCTTTGGAGCAGGCAAATCCGATTACCCAAAATATCATTGCGAAATTGAGCTATCCATATCAGATTTTTTCAACATCAGCGAGCTATCAGGAAGTGATGGATGCGTATGAGCAGGCTATGCAACAAGGACAACAACAGGGCTTTACACCGATATTGGTGCCGTCAGATGATGTGTTAGAGAAATATTTGGGAATTTTAGAAGATGATAATTATTCATTGGAGGATATTTTAAAGATAGAATTGGAATCTGGGGAAGAACTGCTGAAAAAATATTTTGAGGCGTACTCAGAGGATATTGTAGATATGGATGCGTTTGTTGGCGTATTTGACGATAAACCAACAGTGATTGACAGTTTTATAGCCTTTCAAAGCTTTCCCTCTGAAAAAAATATAGAGACAATATTGTTTCACGTTCCAACAACAAAACCATGGGAACTTGTCGCATATCTAGCGTTTGGTGGATGGAATGATTGTCCCAGAGTAGAAGAAATGATGGCAATTTGTAAATATTGGTTTGAAAAGTATGGCGCAATTCCTGTGACAATTACGCATGATGTAATGGAAATGCGACTTCCAACACCAATTGCAAAACAGGATTCGCTGCAAGTTGCCAAAGAGCATTTTGCATTTGCCCCAGATAGAGTATATCAGAATACAGAAACAGAGACATTAGCAGAAGTGGCAGCATGTATCGCCGCATCTAAGATATGGTATTTTTGGTGGGATTAGTTTATACAAACATTTTTTCTGTTTGGAGATGTTAAGAGGCTATTTTAGGAAAGGAAAGTAAATTGAAAAACAAGAATCGGATAACGATTGTGTTATTTGCTATGTTATTATTTCTGTCAGGATGCGGAAGAAAAAATGAAAAAACGGATTCAGAAAAATTGTTAGATGCTTATCTTATTAGCGAAATCCCAGCCATTTATGGCGATGGAATTGAAATATTGTTTGACCAGTTACTACAGGAAAATGAAGAAGTAGCATATTTGAATTTTTCTGTTGGAGAACGGATTGATTTGGATAACGATGGTGAAGACGAACAGATTATAAATGGTCCTTATGGAGGATTATACTTGGATGCAAGAGACCAAAAAGTATATGTGTTTGCGCGAGGAGAAGGAACATCAGGGATGTTGTCTTATACAAATTATGATAATGCAGTCTGGATTGTACATAGTGATACGTCGCATATGGGCAGACAGATGTTTTGGCTGACAAGATATAATGGTGGAGAAAATATCGTGGAGGAACATTTATTAGCGGCGGAATATTGGGATTCTTCTGATGGTGTCTATGATGAAAACAGTGACTTTACATTTCGTGAAGAAAAGATATCGATGGAAACATACGAAGCATTGCGAAAAGAACTTTTTGGATGGTAGGATTTTTAGTGTGAAATCAAAGATTTCACCATCCTGATTTGTATGCCCGCAAAGGCGGGCAGATGGGAGTTCGTGTG
>BLMC01000047.1 GCA_011959805.1 Lachnospiraceae bacterium
ATAATCCTCGATAGCTCAATGGTAGAGCACTCGGCTGTTAACCGAGTTGTTGTAGGTTCGAGCCCTACTCGGGGAGTTAAGCGTGGATTAACCCAGTTTCGCTTAGTATTTATTGGGGCTCCATGGTCAAGCGGTTAAGACATCGCCCTTTCACGGCGGTAACACGGGTTCGATTCCCGTTGGAGTCATTTGTGCCGATGTGGCTCAATTGGCAGAGCAGCTGATTTGTAATCAGCAGGTTATCGGTTCGAGTCCGATCATCGGCTTAACCATTTATTGTTTTGGACCTTTAGCTCAGTTGGTTAGAGCAACCGGCTCATAACCGGTCGGTCCTGGGTTCGAGTCCCTGAAGGTCCATTTTATTTTATGGAATTTTTGCAAAGTTTATATAGATTTTTAATATGGAAGAACAAAGTTCTTAAGTGGCTTTGCAAAGCAAAGACATTGGCCTCGTGGCTCAGTTGGTTAGAGCGCCGCCCTGTCACGGCGGAGGTCGTCGGTTCGAGTCCGATCGGGGTCGCTAAGGGATCTTAGCTCAGCTGGGAGAGCATCTGCCTTACAAGCAGAGGGTCATAGGTTCGAGCCCTATAGGTCCCATGTATCTATTATGCCGGCGTGGCGGAACTGGCAGACGCACGGGACTTAAAATCCCGCGGGTAGAAATACCTGTACCGGTTCGATTCCGGTCGCCGGCACGATATAATGTTATTTGTGCGTTTAGCTCAGCTGGATAGAGCGTTTGGCTACGGACCAAAAGGTCGGGGGTTCGAATCCTCTAACGCACGTTGCAGAGTGTATTTTTATAAAAAGAACTGAAAAACTTCAGTTCTTTTTTTGTGCGCAAAGGAGATTGTCACCAAAGCTGACAAAATGATAAGAAAGTTTGCTGATGGATTTGACATTTCGCTGATTTGTGATAAAATTTTAGAAAGTCACTATTCAATTTCAAATACAGAATGGAGATTCTTATGAAACAGCAAAAACATAAGCGCAAGGAATCCTTTTCATTACTTCTTATTTCCAATACAGGCAAAGATATTAGGCAGTTTTATATCTCGCTTCATTCGCTACGCCTGATTATTGTGTTGATGGCATTGATTTGTGTCACGTTAGTGTGGAATATTTATCGGTCAGGAACACATCGCAAGAGCGAATCCGAGTTTCGGAAAAAATTGGTTGCTCAAGAACAACTTATAAAGCAACTAGAAAACGAGAAGGAAACTTTGAGTGAAAAAAATGAGATGCTTGCAGTAGAAAACGAGACATTGAAGCAGTTTGCGATGACAGATGCTAAAACAATGGATACCGAAGAGAAACAGGAAAATAAGATAGTAAATGATACTTCTATTCCAAGCCAGTATCCTTATACAGGAGTTGGCGCGTTAAAAGAACAATATTCAGAAGAACATCCATGTTTCTCAATTAGTACACAGCTTGAGGATCATATTGTTGCTGCGGGCGATGGAACAATCGCATCGGTAGGATCGAATGATACATATCCTCTGATTGTGGTGATAGAACATGGAAATGGCTATCTGACACAATACTTGTGCACAAAAGAGGCACAGGTACAAGTGGCAGCTGGTGATCAAGTACAAATGAAAGAAACGTTAATTATTGTTGACAAAGAAGATACACAGTTGGATTATCAGGTTATTTATGAGGAGCAGGTGATTGATCCGTTACTGGTGTTGGAAGCGAAGGGATAAAAGAAGGAGGATAAAATTATGTTAGGAAAAGGTAGGAATTCAATAGGAGATAACAGAGAGAAAGTCAGTACAGTGATTGGAAAAGATACGACGTTTGATGGTGATCTGACTTCTGCAGAAACGATGCGAATTGATGGCGTTATTAACGGAAACTGTTCTTGTGAGAAGACCTTGATTCTTAGCGCAGATGGACAGATAAAGGGAAATATTTCTGCATATAGTGTTGTAATTTCGGGAAGAGTAGACGGTGACATTACTGTGCAGGGTAAAGTGGAGTTGCTATCTACTGGAAAGATTGCAGGAAATATTATAGCTGGCTCGCTAGTTATAGATGAAGGTGCATGTTTTGATGGAAGATGTACTATGGCAGCAGCGATTTCAAGTAATATGAACAGTTTTGAGGATTAATGATTTAAGATGAGCGATAATTCTTGTTGCGGGTATGTGAATCAGCTCTGCGACATAGAACCAACTTGTAATATCTATAAATATCTTGGTAGAGGTGGAGACTGTATTTTCACTGAGATAAAATATAATTTACTTACCCTTATAGTGAGAGCCTTTTTCGGCTGGAATAAAAGCTGCCATAAACAGATTTTAATTCTGTGTGGCAGTTTTTTTGTATGGTTTTCTATAGAAAGCCATGTCCTAAAATGAATTATGCTATGCGCAGTAAAAGCATAGATAATTTTCTTTGATTGACAGATATTATTTTCAGACAATTTAATAAATTTACATAATATTGCGAAAATAACTAAAGTATTGTGAAAAATAGGCCGATATAGTTACTGTAAACCATGTTAATGGCATTTTTTGAGGTTCCAAAAGTTTTTATTGTAAAAAAAGTATGAAAACCCTTTGAAAAATGGTTAATTTAGGTTATAATGGCTTAGTTATAGTATCTCTTCATAGATATATATGGATTGGGAATACTAAATTATCAGTGGATTATGCTGAAGTAGCTAATGATAAAGAATTTAAATTTTCTGTTTGAACAAATTTGAAATAAAAAGAAAGGGGCATACAGCCATGCAATACACAGATATTGGAATTGACCTTGGAACCGCAAGTATATTAGTTTATATTAGAGGGAAGGGTGTTGTGCTGAAGGAGCCTTCCGTCGTTGCCTTTGATAGGGATACGCAGAAGATAAAAGCCATCGGAGAGGATGCGCGGTTGATGCTTGGAAGAACCCCAGGAAATATTGTGGCAGTTAGACCGCTTAGACAAGGTGTAATCTCTGATTATAAAGTTACAGAGCAGATGATGAAGCACTTTATTCAAAAAGCGCTGGGAAGAAAGACATTTCGTAAGCCAATTATTGCTGTTTGCGTGCCGAGTGGTGTCACGGAAGTAGAGAAAAAAGCGGTGCAAGATGCAACATTTCAGGCAGGTGCAAGAGATGTCAAGATTATTGAGGAGCCAATCGCTGCCGCAATCGGTGCTGGAATTGATATTTCAAAGCCATGTGGAAATATGATTGTGGATATTGGAGGAGGAACTTCTGACATTGCGGTAATATCTCTTGGCGGTACTGTAGTTAGTGCATCTATTAAAGTGGCAGGTGATGATTTTGACGAGGCGCTCGTCAGATATATGAGAAAGAAACACAATCTTTTGATTGGTGAGAGAACAGCAGAAGATATTAAAATTAAAATTGGTTCAGCATTTAAAAGAGCAGAAGTAGATTATATGGATGTGCGAGGACGCAATCTTGTTACAGGATTACCAAAGACAATCCGAGTGTCATCAGAGGAAACTGAAGAGGCGTTGCGTGAAACAACAGCACAGATTATTGATACAATTCACAGCGTATTGGAGAAAACGCCACCAGAATTGGCTGCTGATATCGCTGATAGAGGAATTGTTCTTACTGGCGGTGGAAGTCTACTTTGTGGATTAGAGGATTTAATCGAATCTAGGACGGGTATTAATACGATGACAGCAGAAGATCCTATGACTGCAGTTGCAATTGGTACAGGAAAGTATGTAGAGTTTCTTGCTGGAAATCGGGATGAGTAGCTGGTTGCAGGATGTCTCTTGTAAATGTGGGAGTAATGAGATCAAATTAGGAGGAGCTTATGCTTAGAGGTCTATATACAGCATACACTGGCATGCGAAATGAACAGTATAGAATGGACATTATGTCAAATAATCTGGCAAATGCAGACACGACAGGATTCAAGAAAGAAGGTTCTACCAGTCAGGCATATGCGGAAGTGATGGCAGTGAAAATCAAGGATGTATCAGAGAATCCCAATACACCTAAACGTCTTGGAAATATGAGCCTTGGAGTGAAGATTGGAGAAACTTTCACAGATTTTTCGCAAGGTTCTTTGAGAGATACTGGAAACACATATGACATTGCAATTGGTGGCAGTGGATTTTTTAATATAGAATTTACAAACAAATCAGGTGAGACCTCTACAAAATATACAAGAGACGGAGGATTTACAATCACAAAGGATGGCTATTTGGTGACAAAAGACGGCGATTATGTTCTTGGTGAAAATGGTAGAATTCAACTCTCAACAACAGCGGGAACTACAGTGTTTGATCGTTCTGGAAATATTTTCCAAGACGACAGACTTGTAGCGACTCTAAAGATAACAGATTTTGAAGATACCAATTATTTGACCCACTATGGGGAGACAATGTGGGATGCTAAGGAAGGTGCAGTGGAGCAGGAGGCAGAAGATGCTCAGATTTATCAAGGATATCTGGAAATGTCAAATGCGTCTGTTGTTAAAGAAATGGTAAATATGATAACGATTTCCAGGCATTACGAGTCAAACCAGAAGATGCTGACAACCTTTGATGAGTCATTAGAAAAATCAATGACACTAAGCAAAGTATAAAGGGAATGATATGAAGTAACAGGAGGGGAAGAATTATGGTACGATCATTATGGACAGGCGCAACAGGTATGATTGCGCAGCAGTTAAATGTAGATAATATTTCAAATAATCTGGCAAACGTAAATACAACAGGATATAAGTCTGAGGTAATGGAGTTCAAGTCACTTTTATATCAGACGATACAGACAAAAACTACGACGGCGAACGGTGCAAATAAACCTATTGGTGCAGAGGTGGGGCTGGGAGTGAGAAATTCTTCTATCACATCAATTTTTACGGATGGAAGTTTACTTGAGACACCAGGGCCGGCAAACTTTGCGCTAAATGGACGCGGATTTTTTGGTATTAGGGGAGCGGATGGAAATACATATTATACAAGAAATGGTAATTTTGTCTTTGCAGTTGGCAGCGAGGGAATAACGTTGGAGACGACAGATGGTCTTCCAGTATTGAACTCAGAAGGCGATCCAATTATATTGGAAGATGATGATATCGTGACCAGTAAGATTACTGTTAGTCAAAAGGATGGAATGTTGTATTATCCAGATGAAAAAGGAGTGCCACAGAGCTTGGATATTCAGATTGGTTTGTGGCAGTTCAACAATCCGGCAGGATTAAGCAAAGAAGGAGACAGTTTGTTCTCTGTTACTGAGGCGAGTGGTGAGGCAATGAATGAAGCGGAAAATGATAATTTGCCCAAAACAAAAATGATTCAGGGATATTTGGAAGGCTCCAATGTACAGATTGCAGACGAGATGGTAAACTTGATTGTGGCACAAAGGGCGTATGAAATGAATTCCAAAGTAATCACAACTTCAGATGAAATGCTTCAGCAAGCAAATCAGTTAAAGAGATAGTAACAGGAGGAATTTCGTGATATGGATATAGGTGGAGTGGGATCAGTATATGCGGACTATATGACAAGTCAGGCTTCCAGCAAAAAAACAGAGACATTGCAAAATAAATTGGAAAATAGCAGTACAGCGACAGATGAGGCTGAACTCAAAGAGGCGTGTAAAGAGTTTGAAGCTTATTTTGTAGAACAAGTTTTTGATGCGATGTTAAAGACAACAAAGGCCTTTTCCGATGAGGATGAAAATGGATATGCGTCAAAGATGGTAGATTATTTTAAGGATTTTGCGGTTCAGGAGTTATGTGATAAAGTGACAGAGGGACAGGGTCTTGGATTGGCAAATACCCTTTACGAGCAGATGAAGCGCAACTATGGAATTGGCGTGGTACAGCCGGAGAAGCTTTCGGAGGAAATCGAGTAGAAAAGAATAAATTTTTTCTACTTGCGCGCCGAGCGCCCATCCGCTTTATTGATTATCTTTTTATGGGTGTCTGTGCACAGAAATGACAGCCGACCTTGTTTAATAAACGGGTCGGCTGTTTCCTGTTGATAGACTCTCGAAGTTTTTTTGTATGTGATGTTGCGACAAGATTTTAGTTAGAAGTATACGATTTGAAAGGATTACGTGAAGTGTATATTAATTGTATACTTACCGTGGAAATTTGCCGCAAAATCAGATACAAGAGGATTTCAAGGGACTATGTTAAGGATAAGGAGGCATAACTTGGAGAAACTAAAAGGCTTTGTGGAGCATATTATTTATAAAAATGCTGACAATGGATATGCAGTGATCAGCCTTGTGGTTGAGGAGTTGGAAATAACTTGTACTGGGATTTTTGCAAATCTGGATGAAGGAGAGTGCATTGAGGCAGAGGGAACTTACATTGAACATACCGTGTATGGAACACAGTTTAAGGTAGAGTCTTATCGATTGACCGCTCCAGAGGACAAAATTGCAGTAGAACGATATCTTGGTTCTGGTGCAGTTAAAGGAATTGGCACTGCACTCGCTGCCCGCATTGTAAAACGTTTTGGTGATGATACCTTTCGGATTATTGAGGAAGAACCACACCGTCTTGCAGAAATCAAAGGGATCAGTGAGCGTAAGGCGCGGGAGATTGCAGAACAGATTGAGAAAAAAAAAGATGCGCGGGAGGCGATGCTATTTCTACAAAAATATGGCATCTCAAACACTCTGGCACTTAAAATTTATAAACAATATGGAATGGGTATCTATAAGGTTATGCAAGAGAATCCCTATAAGCTTGCGGAGGATGTGTCGGGAATCGGATTTCGCATTGCAGATGAGATTGCAGCGCGTATTGGAATTCATACCGATTCTGATTATCGAATCCGAAGTGGGATTTTGTATACACTGATTCAGGCAGGAGCAGAAGGACATGTATTTTTGCCTGAAGAAGAACTTTTAGACAAGGCTGCTGGAATGTTGGGATTGAAACCCGAACAGATTGCACCACAAATTATGAATCTGGCGATTGACAAAAAACTTGTGATTAAGGAAAAGGAGCTTTCTGCTGGACAGAAATTAAATTGTGTGTATGGTTTGAGCTTTTACTATGCAGAACTTAACTGTGCGAGAATGCTGTTTGAGCTTCAGCAGGCTTTTGATGGTGCAGAACGTTTTTCTAAACAAGATTTAGAATGTCTTAGAGAACAGATTCAGAAAATGGAACAAAGCTGCCATTTGGAATTGGATGAACTTCAAAGAAAGGCTGTGATTGAAGCGATTCAGAATGGTATTTTTATCTTGTCAGGAGGGCCTGGAACTGGAAAGACTACCACAATTAATATGATTATTCGCTATTTTGAGCAGGAAGGTATGGATATTTTCTTAGCGGCACCAACTGGAAGAGCAGCAAAGAGAATGACAGAGGCAACAGGATTTGAGGCAAAGACAATACACCGACTTTTGGAGCTAAATGGTGATATGTCAGATGAGAAAAGAGCAGCAGTGGTCCGTTTTGAGAAAAATGAGTTAAATCCACTTGAAGCGGATGTCATTATTATTGATGAGATGTCAATGGTGGATATTCATTTATTTCAGTCGTTATTAAAGGCGATTGCACCGGGAACAAGACTTGTGATGGTTGGGGATAGAAATCAGCTTCCGTCCGTCGGACCTGGACAAGTTCTTAAGGATTTGATGGAGAGTGGATGTATCGCAACAGTGGTGCTGTCGAAGATATTTCGTCAGGCAGGTGAGAGTGATATTGTAGTAAATGCACACAATATCAATGAAGGGAAACAGATTAAGCTGGACAATAAAAGTAAGGATTTTTTCTTTTTGGAGCGGGATAATGTCAATGTGATTTACAAGCATTTGATATTACTTATTACACAAAAGCTTCCCCGATATGTGAAAGCAGGTATCTATGATATACAAGTATTGACTCCTATGCGTAAGGGCGCGCTTGGCGTGGAAACATTAAATGGAATTTTGCAACAATATCTGAATCCGCCATCTCCTGAGAAGTTAGAGCTGACACATGGCGAAGGTGTTTTTCGCTTAGGTGATAAAGTAATGCAAATCAAAAACAATTATCAACTAGCATGGGAGATTGTAAGTAAGTATGGAATTGCAATTGATAGTGGGCAAGGCGTATTTAATGGTGATGTAGGTATAATAAAGGAGATTAATGTAACAGCGAAAACTGTGGTAGTAGAGTATGATGACTTGCGCAGAGTAACATATCCTGTCTCAGGATTAGATGAAATTGAGCTTGCCTACGCAGTCACAATCCATAAATCACAAGGCAGTGAATATCCAGCAGTAATTATTCCGATTCTTACTGGACCGAGAATGCTATTAAATAGAAATTTACTGTATACGGGTGTGACAAGGGCCAAAAGCTGTGTTACAATACTAGGTAGTAAAGCAGCAATAGAACAGATGATTGCAAATGAAAATGAATTAAAACGATACACAGGATTGAAAGAGAGAATATGCGAAATTATGAAACAAGATTTACAGTGAAGGAAACACTTGTAAATTTGATATTTCCTAGAAGGTGCCCAGTTTGTGATGAGATTGTTCCCGCAGGAGAAGGATTGATTTGCAGACAATGCCAACCAAGGCCACAGTATATTATCGAACCACGATGCAGGCGGTGTGGCAAGCAATTGACTGGAGATACAGGTTTATTTTGTCGGGACTGTACACAGCGAAGACATGTGTTTGACTATGGATATGCTCTGTATGATTATCAAAGTATGCAAAAGAGTATTTATCGGTTTAAATATGGCGGAAGATGTGAATATGCTATGTTCTATGCACAGGAGATTTACAGAAGGCTTTGGGACGAGATTTGCATGATGCATGCGGATTCCATTATACCAATACCAGTACATCAATCAAGATTGCGCAGCAGAGGATATAATCAAGCGGGGCTTGTTGCCACAGAGTTATCAAAATTGATTGGCATACCTGTGTATGAACATTTGGTGCAGAGAATCAAAAAGACAATACCGCAGAAGGAGCTTAATATACAAGAAAGACAAAATAATTTGAAAAAAGCTTTCAATATTAGCGCAGATGTTGTAAAATTAAATAAAACTATCCTGATAGACGATATATATACAACAGGTAGTACGTTGGATGCCGTTGCGCTTGAATTAAAAAAGCAAGGTGTGGAGTCTGTTTATTTCATTACGCTTTGTATAGGAGAAGGGATTTAGGACAGCGGGAAGATACGATACATATTGAGCACACAAAACAAATAACAGAAATGATGTAAGTGGAGGGGTTTCAATGAATGTAAGAAATTGTAGAAAATGCGGAAAGCTTTTTAATCACATGATGGGTATGCCAATTTGTCCTGCCTGTAAGGAAAAGCTCGAACAAAAGTTTCAGGAAGTAAAAAAGTATATTCGGGAAAATCGGATGTCTGGCATTAAAGAGGTTTCCGAAGCGTGTGATGTTGAGCCAGGACAGATTCAGCAGTGGATTCGGGAGGAGCGCCTTGAGTTTACACCGGATTCCCCTGTGAAAATACCCTGTGAGAATTGTGGTGAGATGATTCGATCAGGAAAGTATTGTGAAAAGTGTAAACGAGAGATTACCAATAATCTGTCAAGCGCGATGGAAAAGCCTAAGGCTGTCTTGACAGAACCGAAAAAAATACAGTCAAATGGGAACAAGATGCGGTTCCTTGACAGGCAACAATAAATTGTTGCCAATATTGCGAGATAGGCTGTACAAGGAAAAGAGTTATTATGTTAAATGAAGAAAGAATCAAGTTAATGACTAAGATGGCGCGTTACGAGGCTGATGAAGGAAGAAAAAATGTTGCGATTGGAAGCTATTTTCGGGGAGATTACATCGGACTACAGGTCATCAAGTCCATTATCAGTGCGACAGTAGCATATATCATTATTTTTGCAATGTATATTTTATATGACTTTGAGGTTTTTATGGCAGATATTTACAAGATGGATCTATTGCAGTTTGCGAAGTCAGCGATTATTAATTATCTGATCTTTATGGCAGTATATGCAGCTTTTTCGTATGGGATTTTTACCTATCGGTATACAAAGGCAAAAAAGAGCCTTAAGACATATTACAATAATCTCAAAAAACTTGCTTACCTGTATGACAGGGAAACAAAGAAGCAGGGATAAAAGGTAAGATTAGAGAGGAAATAATTATGACGACTCTTTTGGTTTTTAGAGAACAGTTAAAAAGTTTTTACAGTAAGTATGAACTGTACTTGACACCGTTTTTTAAATTTTTGCTTGCGCTGGTGACTTTTGTAATGATAAACAGCAGCATTGGCTACATGAGTGAACTTAAAAAGACAGCAGTAGTGTTGGTGCTTGCGTTAATGTGCTCGGTTATGCCCATGAATTTTATTGTGTTTGTGGCAGCTGCGATGACGCTCGGACATCTGTATAAATTTTCTGTGGAGTGTGCTCTGATTGCGCTTGTAGTTTTTTTGCTGCTGTTTATTTTGTACTTTCGCTTTTCATCGCACGATACAATTGCTGTGTTGCTGACGCCGCTTTGCTTTATACTAAAGATACCTTATGTGATGCCAATTGCAATGGGACTTGTCGGAACACCGTTTTCAGCAGTATCGGTTGCAAGCGGCGTGATTGTGTATTATACAGTGCGTTATATGATTGGCAGCGCATCTATTTTGAATACCTTTGAAGATGATGGTGCATTGGAAAAGTTTCGCTATATTGTGGACGGATTAATCGGCAATAAGGAAATGTTTATAATGATTATTGCGTTTGCTGCTGCGCTTATTGTAGTGTACTTTATTAGAAGGCTGAGTGTTGACTATGCATGGACAATTGCAATGGTTACAGGAGCATTGCTTGATGTAATGATTTTATTGTTTGGGGATTTGATGTATAATACGAATCTTTCTATCATAGGTTTGATTGTCGGCAGTGTTGTTTCTGTTATACTGGCAAAAATTTTTGAGTTTTTTGTTTTTAATGTGGATTATTCTCGTACAGAGTATGTACAATTCGAGGATGACGAATACTATTATTATGTGAAGGCTGTGCCCAAAAATGCGGTGACAGTGCCACAAAAAAGGGTGAAAACAATAAGAGTACCTGAAAAAGCAGTTGGACAGCAGAAGAGGGATGGATTAAAATGAGTATGATTCTTGAACACTTTAATTCATATATTGAGACTTTGTCATTGCGCAGTTTAAACATCAGGTGGGAGGATATAGTGGAAGTCATCATTATATCCTTTTTACTGTATGAAATTATGGCATGGGTAAAACACACCAAAGTATGGCTCCTAATGAAGGGAATCATTATTATTATGGCGTTTATACTGCTCGCGCTTATTTTCGAGATGCATACGATTATATGGATTGTGGAAAATGTATTGAGCATAGCAGTTACAGCAGTGATTGTTATTTTACAGCCGGAGCTGCGGCACGCGCTTGAAGAACTTGGACGGAAAAGTTTTATTACAAATATCGTTTCTTTTGAGAAGCCCACGGATGAGCGATTTTCTGACAAGACAGTCAATGATTTGGTAAAAGCAAGCTTTGAGATGGGCAAGGTAAAGACGGGTGCACTTATGGTTATCGAGCAGAATGTGCTCCTTACAGAATACGAGAGAACAGGTATTGAGGTAGATGGATTGATTTCTAATCAGTTGCTTATCAATATCTTTGAACATAATACGCCGCTTCATGACGGCGCTGTTATTATACGTGGAAATCGTGTTGTATCGGCAACCTGTTATTTGCCGTTATCTGACAATATGGGAATTAGTAAAGAGTTAGGAACAAGGCATCGCGCCGCTGTTGGAATCTCAGAGGTGACGGATGCACTTACAATTATTGTATCAGAGGAAACGGGGCATGTAAGTGTCACTTATGAAGGAAAGCTGTATCGAAATCTTGATGCAAATGGTCTGCGGGAAAAGATTAATATGATACAGAATAAAGAAGTGGAGGAGAGTAAGAAGCGCAGGCTCTGGAAAGGTAGGGCTAAGGATGAAAAATAATCTGTTGAAAAAAGTTGTGAGAATATTGACGAACAATATCGGGTTGAAACTTCTAGCAGTGATTGTATCCTGTGTCCTGTGGTTTGTGGTAAACAATATTACAGACCCAATAAAACCAAAGAATTTTAACAATATTCCTGTTGAGTTTATCAATGTAGATGCGGTGACAAATGAGGGAAAAGTCTATGAAGTGCTTGACGGGACGAATTTGGTTAATGTGACAGTGACCGGAAAAAGTTCGGTTATTTCTAATATATCGAGAGAAGATATTAGAGCAGTTGCAGATATGTCCGAGCTGACATTTATGAATACTGTAAGGATTACTGTGTCGAGTGTAAGAAATAATTCTGAATTGGATTTTAAGACTAACATTGAGAATGTAAAACTTTCCATTGAGGCTAAGACGAGTATTCAGAAGCCAATTCTTGCTTCTACGACAGGTTCTCCGGCAGAGGGATATGTGGTTGGAAAAGTTGAAATTAGTGAGAATGTGGTGAGATTCTCAGGACCAGAATCCTTAATAGAAGAGATTGATCATGTGGAGGCAGTAACCAATATTGAAGGAAGCTCTTCCGATATCAATACAAGTGTTGATCTCAAATTGTATGATAAAGAAGGCAAGGAGATCAAAAATAATTCAATTAAGATGAATATTTCTAAGGTAAATGTGTCTGTTACAATCTTAGCGACTAAAGATGTACCATTGAACTTTACTGTTGCAGGGGAACCGGCAAGAGGCTATGTGGTGAGCGAGGGTATTGTCAGTGTGCCAGAGACTGTAAAGATAGCAGGAAGAGCTAGTGCACTAGATAGTATATCAAAAATTTCTATTGCAGATGCGGCACTTACTGTAGAAGATGCGCAGGAACCTGTGACAGTTGTACTCAATATTAAGAAATATTTGCCAAGCAATGTACAGTTTGCCGATAGTAATTTTAGTGGTAATGTAAGTGTTACGGTTGGGATTGAGCAGCTTGTCACAAAGGAGTTGCGAATACCGGCAAAAAACTTTGCAGCTGGAAGTAAACCAGAACAATTTAATCTGACATTGCAGGAAGTGGAATACCAACAATATTATTCAATAAATATATTGGGAACGCGCGCGGCGGTTGACGCTGTGAATGCTGAAAATACGATCGGGGTTATAGATATGAATGCATTGTTGGAAAATTTAGGAATTTCAGAATGGAGCGCAGGAGTTTATCAGGGCGAGATTGTATTTAGTCTTCCCGATAATGTAACATTACAGCAACCATATCAAATGACAATTGTACTGGAAGAGATTGTAGAAGATACTGGGGATGAGAACGCGGATAGCGTTGAGAATCAAGATAACGCTGAGGACGAGCAAATGGAGGAATGAAAAAGGATGGCTAGGCTATTTGGAACGGATGGAGTAAGAGGAGTGGCAAACGATGAGTTGCCCCCATTGCTTGCCATGCAGCTAGGGCAAGCAGGAGCATATGTGCTGTCGAAAGAGAAAGCGCATAAACCAACGATTATGGTCGGATGTGATACACGGATTTCGGGCGATATGTTGGCCAATGCACTGATGTCGGGAGCTTGTTCAGTCGGGGCAAATGTGGTGTATGTAGGTGTGGTTCCTACACCGGCAATCGCCTATCTGACAAAAAAGTATCGGGTTGACGCGGGAGTTGTAATCTCAGCTTCTCACAATCCAGTTGAATTTAATGGAATTAAATTTTTTGATGGAAATGGTTTTAAGCTGCCAGATTCTATGGAAGATGAAATTGAGGAATTAATCCGTAGTGGTATGAAAGATGTACAGTTTCCGACAGGACCTAGTGTCGGTAAGATTAAGTATCGTACAGATGCAAGGGAGGAGTATATCAATCATTCGGTGCAGTCTGTTCCAGTGGAACTTGCTGGTATGAAGATTGTTGTGGATTGTGCAGAGGGTGCATCATATTATACTTCCGTCGAGACGCTAAAAGAGCTTGGGGCGGATGTTGTGGCGATTCACAACAATCCAGATGGAACAAATATCAATGCGAATTGCGGTTCTACGCATATGGAAGAACTTCAGGCAAGAGTAGTGTATGAGAAAGCAGATATCGGTCTTGCGTTTGATGGGGATGCGGATAGATTACTGGCTGTGGATGAAAACGGAAAACAGGTTGACGGTGATGTGATTATGGCTATTATTGGCAATCACATGAAAACCAAAGGGACTTTGAAGGACAATACGATTGTAGCTACAGTGATGAGTAATCTTGGCTTTTTCCTTATGGGAAAAGAAAAAGGAATCAATATTGAACAGACAAAGGTAGGAGACCGATATGTACTAGAACGGATGCTGGAAATTGGAGCAAATCTTGGTGGAGAACAGTCGGGACATATTATATTTCTCGATGAAAATACCACCGGAGATGGTCTGCTCAGTGCACTTCATCTGCTTCAGGTAATGGTTGAGACAGGAAAGCCTCTTTCAGAGCTTGCTACGATTATGACAGTGCTTCCGCAGGCACTTGTAGGGGCAAAAGTGCCAAATCACAAAAAGAACAGCTATATGGAATACACAGAGATTGCAGAGGCAATCGAACATGTGAGTGCAAAATTTGCAGACGAAGGTAGGGTATTAATTAGACCTTCGGGCACAGAGCCCCTTGTGCGCGTTATGATTGAGGGCAAGGATCAGCAACTGATCGAGAAGGAGGCTAGAGAACTGGCAGAGTTGATACAGAATGTAATGTTGTGAGGTACGATAAAGAGATTTAGAAGTTCGGAGGGATGAGAAATGGTTCGTCAGAAAGTAGTTATTAAAAACCCAACAGGGCTGCATTTGCGTCCGGCAGGTATTTTGTGTAAGGAAGCGATGCAGTTTAATGCGCTGATAACCTTTACATTCCGTGGGAATACGGCAAATGCCAAGAGCGTGCTTAGCGTGCTGGGTGCATGCGTGAAAAGTGGCGATGAGATTGAGATTATCTGTGATGGTTCCGATGAAAATGACGCTTTGTCAACTATGGTAAAAGTCATAGAAGACGGCTTAGGTGAGTAGGGAATGAGATTAGTCCGAAGCTGCTTCGGACTAATTTTATGTAAATTCTTTGTTTCTATGCGATGCATAGTCTTAGGGTTTCGGAGAAAAGATAAAGGGTACAAGAAAGGAAAATAAATAAGATGGGCGCGATGAAAAAAATAATTGTGACTGGCTGCAACGGCCAGCTAGGACGTGCGATTAACAAGCAATATGAGAACAGCACAGAGTATGCGTGTGTAAATACAGATGTTGGAGAGCTTGATATTACAAAGATTGAAGATGTGGACAGGTTTGTATCCGAGGTGAAACCATTTGCAATTATCAATTGTGCTGCACACACAAATGTGAACGGATGTGAGACGGATGTAGACAACGCTTACAAAATCAATGCTATTGGACCAAGAAACTTAAGTATTGCAGCGTCGAAATACCATGCGAGATTAATGCATATTTCTACGGATTATGTGTTTGATGGAAATGCAAATACCCCATATACAGAGTTTGACAAGCCAAATCCCAAAGCAGTGTATGGAAAGACAAAACTTGCAGGCGAGCAATTTGTTAAGGAATTTGCAGACGAGTATTTTATTGTTCGTACTGCATGGTTGTATGGCGATGGAAAAAACTTTGTCAAGACAATGCTTGGATTATCAGAGAAAAATGACAAAGTGACAGTGGTCGGTGATCAGTTTGGCTCTCCTACAAGTGCGGACGAGCTTGCAGGAGCAATTGTTCATTTATTGCCGACTGATAATTTTGGACTTTTTCACGGCACTTGTGAGGGCGTTACAAACTGGGCTGATTTTACAAGAGAAATATATAGACTTACCGGAAAAAATACGGTAGTTGAGACGGTTACAACAGAGCAATATGACAAAAATGCAAAAGGGATTATCGCGCCAAGACCAATGTACTCAGTGCTTGAGAATTATATGCTTCATCTGACAACAAATTACAAGTTTGCGGATTGGGAAAAGGCGATAGTAGAGTATATAAAGGACTTGTCATATTAAGAAAGTATATGTATACTAAAAGGGAAAATGGAAGATTTTGGATATAATGACAGAAGTAGGAAAGGAAAATATATTAAATGAATAATATAGCGTTGATTACAGGAATTACGGGACAGGATGGTTCTTATCTGGCAGAGTTTTTACTGGCAAAAGGATATGAGGTTCACGGGTTGATTCGCAGGCATAGCATATCCAACACAATGCGCATTGATCATCTGATTCGGTCTGAGTATTATAAAGTCAAATTTTTTCTTCATTTTGCGGATACGACAGATTCTTCTAATCTTATGCGAATTATCGGTGAAATTAGACCAACTGAGGTTTATAACCTTGCAGCACAATCGCATGTTGGAGTGTCATTTGAGGTTCCAGAGTACACTGCGGATGCGACGGGGGTCAGTACCTTAAAGTTGCTTGAGGCAATTCGAGTAAACGGAGGAAACTGTAGATACTATCAAGCATCTACTTCAGAGCTTTTTGGTGGTCTTCCTGAGACGGCACCGCAGAGTGAGACGACCCCATTTTATCCCAAAAGTCCATATGGTGCCGCAAAACTGTATTCTTATTGGATAACAGTTAATTATAGGGAATCCTATAATATGTTTACTTGTAATGGTATTTTATTTAATCATGAATCTCCCAGACGCGGCGAGAATTTTGTTACAAGGAAGATTACGCTTGCTATAGCAAATATCGTCGCAGGAAAACAAAATAAAATTTCTCTTGGCAATATGAATGCGAAAAGAGATTGGGGATTTGCAGGAGATTATGTCGAAGGTATGTGGTTGATGCTTCAGCAAAAAGCACCAGGAGACTATGTACTGGCGACGAATGAGACACATACAGTACGTCAGTTTGTTGAAGCGGCATTCGCAGAGTTGGGAATTACGGTTCGCTGGGAAGGAGAAGGCGTTCATGAGAAGGGATACGATTCAGAAAGTGGAAAACTTCTTGTCGATGTCAATCCTGAATTTTATCGGCCAGCGGAGGTTGAATTCCTCTGGGGAAATGCTGCAAAGGCAGAGAAAGAACTTGGATGGAAACGCAAGGTTGACTTTAAGGGGCTTGTGTCTATGATGATGGAGGCTGATCTTAAAGAAGTTGCAGGAATTTCATGTGCCGAGTATAGGGCGGAAAGAAGAGGAGGAAGGAATGAATCAGTCTGACAAGATCTATATCGCGGGTCATAGAGGACTTGTAGGCTCTGCCATTGTGCGGAGCCTCAATAAAAATGGATACAAAAATGTCATTGGTAGAACGCACAAGGAACTTGATCTTACTAATCAGCAGGCGGTGAGAGACTTTTTTGAGGCAGAGAGACCAGACGTGGTAGTGCTTGCAGCGGCAAAAGTTGGTGGAATTAACGCAAACAACACGACACCGGCTGATTTTGCCTATGAGAATATGCAGATACAATGCAATGTTATTAAGTGTTGTCATGATTATCAGGTTAAAAAATTATTGTTTCTGGGAAGCACTTGTATTTATCCTCGTATGGCTCCACAACCGATTCCCGAGGATGCATTACTCACAGGCCCATTAGAGGAAACAAATGAGGCTTATGCGATTGCAAAGATTGCAGGCTTGGAAATGTGTAAATTTTTTAAAAGGCAGTACGGAGATGATTTTATCAGTTGTATGCCGACAAACCTGTATGGACCATACGACAATTACGACCTTTCGGGATCGCATGTTATGCCAGCGATGATTAGAAAATTTTATGAGGCAAAAAAGGATAATGCGCCGACTGTAGAATTGTGGGGAACAGGAACACCGTTGCGCGAATTTCTGTATGTTGATGATATGGCGGATGCCTGTGTATTTTTATTGGAGCATTATAATGGAGAACAACATGTAAATATTGGTACTGGAGAAGAAATTTCTATCAGTGAGCTTGCAAAAACAGTTCAGCGTGTGGTTGGTTATCAAGGGGAAATTGTCTGGAATCAGGAAATGCCAGATGGCACACCGAGAAAACTTACTGATGTGACAAAACTTCACGAGTTGGGATGGAGTCATAAGGTTTCACTTGAGGAGGGGGTTCGTCTTGCTTATGACTGGTTTTGTGAGAATGTAGAGAATGCTAGATTATAGGAATATCGAGCTTTTTGCAGTAGGGAGGTAAAATCGTTACAAGATCAGTTAAATTAGGGTGTTAAATATGGATGATGAGTGTTCGAGAGCAGATATCCTCAGACAAACTACATACCATATGATTAAATTTGGATTTCAGGCAAGGCAGAAAGGATATCGCTATCTGCGAGAAGCGGTTTTGATAGCCTATCTGGAACCTGAAACTTTAACCGCTGTCACAAAACGTTTGTATCCAGAGGTGGCAAAGCGTTATAATACTACAGATAAACATGTTGAGCGTGCAATACGAAATACGATAGAGACAGCATGGAATGAAAAAGAATCTGAAACCTTTAAAACATTATTTGAAAAAAGCTATGGTAATAGAACTACAAGACCTACCAATACGGAGGTTATAGCGAAAATAGCCGGATTAATTATGAAATACAATGGAGTCCGATAAGTGAATTGGAGGATAGGCAGTTGAAGGCATATGCAAAGATGTTGAGTATTATTGTGCCCTGCTATAATGAGGAGGAGAGTGTGCCGCTTTTTTATGCAGAAGCAGTGAAGCAGGAATCGTTTTTCCATGAAAGGGATGTGGAGTTTGAGTTTATATTTGTAGACGATGGTTCAAAAGATGGGACCGTGAAGGCGGTAAGAGCGCTGCGAAATAAGGATGCGCGGGTACATCTGGTTTCTTTTTCCAGAAATTTTGGAAAGGAAGCTGCCATAATAGCAGGGCTTGAAAAAGCGGTAGGAGATTTTACAGTGCTTATGGATGCGGATTTGCAGGACCCGCCAGCAATTCTGCCAGAAATGTATGGTTATATAGAACAGGGATATGATTCTGTAGCGACAAGACGTGTGGATAGAAGAGGAGAGCCGCCAATTCGCTCCTTTTTTGCCAGAAGATTTTATGGGTTAATGCGCAAGATTTCAAAGACCGAGATTGTTGATGGTGCCCGGGACTATAGGCTTATGACGCGGAAGGTCACAGACGCGATTCTGTCAATGAAAGAGTACAATCGCTTTTCCAAAGGTATTTTTGGTTGGGTCGGATATCAGACAAAATGGATTGAGTATGAGAATGTACAGCGTGCAGCAGGTGAGACGAAATGGTCCTTCTGGAAATTGTTTTTGTATTCCTTAGATGGGATTATGGCATTTTCGACAGCGCCCTTGTCGATTGCTTCGGTGTTTGGTATTTTATTTTGTTTTATCGCTTTTGTGTTTATGATTTTTATCTTTGTCAGGGCATTGATTTATGGAGATCCAGTTGCTGGTTGGCCGTCCATGATGTGTATTATCTCATTGATTGGAGGCGTTCAGTTACTCTGTATTGGCATTATGGGACAGTATATGAGTAAGATGTATATGGAAGTGAAAGACCGGCCCAAATATCTTGTAAAGGAAGAGTTTTAGGCATGGGTGAGAAAAGGCCAGGCATTGTGAGTATTATTGTGCCTGTGTACAATGCAGAACAGTTTATTCGGCAGACAATTGACTGTGTGCAGGCGCAGACCTATACAGACTGGGAACTTTTGTTGGTGGATGATTGTTCCTGTGATAAAAGTCGAGAATATATTCAGGAAAAAAGTAGCACAGATAAGCGTGTAAAACTTGTATCACTTAAGAAAAATAGTGGCGCGGCAGAGGCGAGGAACAGAGGTGTCAAGCAAGCTTGTGGGCAGTATATCTGTTATTTGGATGCAGATGATATCTGGTTGCCAGATAAGCTTACAGTAGAGTTGCAATATTTAAGAAACATACAACGGACAGAAGATACAAGTGCTGGATTTGTATTTATGGGATACGAATTTGCGGATGCGTCAGGAAAAGGGCTAGGAAAAGTGGTACATGTACCTAGGCGTATCACATATCAGCAAGCGCTAAAAAACACAACGATTTTTACTTCTACAGTGATGATTGACCGAGATAAAATACCAGACGAAGATATTTATATGCCGCATATCGCAAGTGAAGATACAGCAACATGGTGGCAGATTCTAAAAAGACATGGTGTGGGATATGGTATTGATCAGAATTTGGTAAAATACAGAAGAAGTGTAGATACCTTGTCGTCAAATAAACTGACAGCAGTCAAAAGGATTTGGAATCTATATCGCAAACAGGAAATGTTGTCTTTTGTGAAAAGTGTGTACTATATGTTTTTCTGGGCATTTCGGGCTGTTTTAAGGCGGATTTAGGCTGCATGGTGGGCAATTCCTGCACGATTTTGGTTTGGAGGCTGAACAGTGAGACGGATAGAGGCAATAAAAAGAACAATTATATTACAGTTGTCATTGATGGGTCTTTTTGTTCAGACAATCTTGTATATTTATGTCTGGCAGAAAGTATATAATGATATTATGCAGAGCGGCATGTGGAGAAGTTTTCACAGAAAAGGTTTCTGGCTTTTGGCAGCCGTTTATTTCATATTGTTGTTATTTTTTTCAGCGACTTATGGTGGGCTTAAAGTAGGATATCTTAAACCGATGGATGTGTTTTTTTCACAGGTGATATCGTTATTGTGCGCAAATATTGTCTCTTATTTTCAGATTTCACTGTTGTCATTAGGACTTGTCACCCCATATCCACTTTTGCTCATGATGTTGGGACAGATTGTTGTATCTGCGGTTTGGACTTTTGTCAGTCATAAACTGTATCAGCGTTTTTTCCCGCCAAAGAATTTGTTGTTTATCAGTGGAGAGCGACCAACAGAAGATATTTTAATGAAATTTGAGTCGCGCAAGGACAAGTACAATATTGTGAAGTGTGCTTTTGAAAGTGATGGCTTGCAGGTATTAGAACAAGAAATCTTAACGGACTATGACGGTATAATACTGTGGGATATGGATACTGCATTGCGCAACAAGTTGTTAAAATTTTGCTATAGCAGAGGAATCCGAGTCTATATGATGCCTAAAATTCCAGATATTATGATTAAAGGCTCAGACCAGCTTCATTTGTTTGATACGCCAATATTGCTTACGCGGGAATATGCGATGACAATTGAACAGCGTGTAGTGAAAAGATTAATTGACATTGTTTGTTCGTTGCTGTTAATGATCGTCGCATCGCCGTTTATGCTTGTGACGGCTGTCGCTATAAAGTTGTATGATGGTGGTCCTGTATTTTATAAACAGGTGCGATGTACACGTGATATGCGTACATTTCAGATATTAAAGTTTCGGAGTATGCGCACAGATGCCGAAAAAGATGGTGTCGCAAGACTTGCGGCAAAGAATGACAGTCGCATTACACCAATTGGCAAATTTATTAGAAAGGTTCGGATTGATGAGCTTCCGCAGCTTTTTAATATATTGAGTGGAGAGATGTCTTTTATTGGTCCAAGACCAGAACGACCAGAGATTATTCAGCAGTATCAAGAGGATATGCCAGAGTTTACTTTTCGGACGAAAGTCAAGGCAGGGCTTGCCGGATATGCACAGGTGTATGGAAAATACAATACAACACCGTATGATAAGTTAAAGCTAGACTTATTTTATATTGAAAATTACAGCGTGTGGCTTGACTTGAAACTAATGCTTTTAACATTAAAAATACTGTTTCAGTCGGAAAGTACCGAAGGTGTAAATGCGGGACAGACAACCGCGGCAAAAAGTGTATCGAAAGAGATAAATGAGGGAGAAAAGAGCAGATAAGGTGGAAAAGACAGGGATTGATAGTAGGGCGCTATTTGCCACATATATGATAACACTTCCAAGACTATTGATTTTGACAATGGCCGGTGCCGTTTTGGGCAGCGGTCTTTCTCTGATTGTTGCGTTATTGCAGATGCAAGAGAGATGTTATGTGTCTGAGACAGAGTATTATATTAAGTTTGCTGCGGGAGCATTGGAGGCAAAACATCATTACAATGATTTTACTTGGAATGATGTGCTTGTTTCCGATTCAATCCTTGGGAGAGCGATGGAACAACTTGGCGATCAGTATGACAGAAGTCAGGTTCAAAATATGATAACGGCAGATATTTTATCGGATGTGCGTTATCTGACAATTACTGTGCGCGGATTAGAGTTTGCCCAAGTTGAGGAGATTAAAAATGCGATTGGCACTGCGCTGGAGTCCTTTGGACAAACAAAGGATGAGTTTGACCAAATCTACAAAATTGACGATTTGGAGATTGTGCAGGAAGATGTTCCATTTTTTACATGGAGGGCAGCATTTCTAGGAGGTCTTTTGACAGGATTGCTCGGCATTTTTTTGACAGCATTTCGGTTTTGTATGGGTTCTGCAATTTATACCAAAAGAGACATTATCAAATACACAGGGGTGCCAGCATATGGCATGACTTTTGCGGCACGCTATAAAAAAAATAAGCTTCAGACAATTCAGAACAGACAACGAAAGATGCTTTCTGAAAATCTACAAATGCTAGTTGAAGCACATTCTAAGGTTATGCTAATAGACGCTTCGGACGGAGAGGAAGCGATGGCGTTTTTAGAGGAGATACAAAATCTAGGAATTGTTGACAGCACATATTTTCAGGTATATGATGCAAAAAAAGGTAGAGTGATTTATCAAAACGCGGTTTTTCTGGCAGTGATTCCGTTTGGACAGACCTATCGAGAAAGAATTATTGACGAGATAGAAAATGTACAGTTGCAAGGCGGTAAAATTGTGGGAGGAATCCTCACCAAAGCAGATGTTTTATGGACTGGAATTTATTATGGATTAAAATAATTTTTTGAAATAGCTTTCGGATTGGAAGGGGGTGGAACACGGATGAAATTACAGGTGTTGGTGTCGGCTGTAAACCAAGATATTTCTACAATTGCAGAGCGCATGGGTCTGGAAAGTGATGCGATTATTATTAATCAGACCGATCACTTTGGCTATAAAGAATACATGCACAATGGCAGGCAAATACAGTGCTATGAATTTCGGGAAAAGGGTGTTGGTCTTAGCAGAAATAATGCATTGATGCGTGCAGAGGCAGAGATTGTGCTTTTTTCTGACGAGGATATTCGTTATGATAAGGGATATGAAAAGCAGGTGCTAGATGCGTTTGTAGCGCATCCAGAGGCAGATTTTTTATTGTTTAATGTGCGTGTGGGTGCATCGCGCGCAACCTATCATACAAAACAGTATCACAGGGTTCATGTGTGGAATGCAGGGCGTTATCCAACCTATTCGTTTGCAGTGCGGCGTGAGAAATTACATGCGGCACACATTACGTTTTCGCTGTTGTTTGGCGGTGGAGCCAAATATAGCAACGGAGAGGATAGTCTGTTTTTGAAGGACTGTCTAAAATATGGTCTTGTGGTCTATGCCATTCCTGTTGAGATTGGTTCGGAGATTGAACGCGAATCAACATGGTTTGCGGGATATACAGACAAGTTTTTTATCGACAGAGGTGTGTTGTACCACTTTTTATATGGCGGGTTGGCTTACCCAATGGCAGTGCGATTTATTCTGGCTCACGGAAAAGTAATGTGTCAGGAGATTCCAAAGAAAAATGCGCTGGCATTGATGCGAAAAGGGATTCAGTCTGTAGCGGGATTGTGAGAAGGAGGCTTTTGTGACAGCGGACAGAATATGTTCTATTTTGTTTTATTTGTTCATAACTGCGGTGACATGTAAGATGGCTTGTCAGATTCAACCATATCAGATAGGAGAATCTCTTTGGATTTGCGGACAGCGAACAAGAAAGAGTTTTCATAATCGATTGTATCTCACAGGAATCTTTTTGGTGCTTTTTTTGATATCTGCGTTTCGTTTTGGCATTGGAAATGATTATTGGCAATACACACAGACTGCCCATGAAGTGTATGTCGGCGGCTATGTTGTGACAGAAGTGGGGTTTAACTGGCTGGTAAAACTGGTCTATCTACTTTCGGGTGGAGAATACTATGAATTTGTATTTGCAATTTTTGCGTTTGCTACTTTGTTTTTTTTCTTAAAGTCATTTACGGAACAGAGTGTCAGTTTTTCACAAAGTTTTTTTCTATTTATGGCACTGGGATTGTATTTTCAGACATTCAATACAGTTCGTTATTATCTAGCGTTGTCGATTGCACTTTTTTCTATGAGATATGTCTTGGAGAAGGATTGGTTAAAATTTGTGTTTTGGGTAGGAATAGCAGCACTGTTTCACAAGTCTGTTTTGTTGGTGATTCCTGCTTATTGGATTGCTTCATTTGATTGGAAAAAATGGCAGATTGTGGCAGGGCTTGTAGCAAGTGCAGTCTGTTATATGGGGAGAGGAGTTCTCTTAAAGCTTGCGCTGGTATTGTATCCTTCTTATAAAAATACGATTTATCTTGCGGGAGGAGGAAGTTGGTTTGGCAACTTTCGCATATTAATTGTAATTGCTTTTTATGTTTGGTTTTTGCATACACGTGCTTTTGCGCAGAGAGAACACCGTAATTTACCATTAAATACTTTACTTGAAACGCAAAGCTGGTATCGGGAACTTCGATTTTATGGGCATTTGAATTTACTGGCGTTTGTGACAGGCACATTTTTTTCCTTTTTGCCAGTGGTGACGCGGCTTTCTTATTATTTTGGAGTATCACAGTTGTTTTTGCTTCCGCTGATTTTGAGACAGATACAGGATGTGAAAATTCAAAAAAAAGCAAAAGCTGTTTTATTTGTGGTATATTTGGCTTCTTTTTTAATCTTTTTGTTGCAGGCGCATCGAGAGGGGGTAGGTTTGCTTCCTTATCGAAGCTGGCTTTTTGAAACACAGCGCTATATACACAAGTAAAGAAATTGCTTTCTTTGATAGATTTTTAAATATACCATCTGCGTTTATGCTGCCGCACATTATACACAACATGATAGCATTCTTTTGCGTGCTTGTGCAATCTGCCGAAGGTATATCAGATGGGGGATTGAATGCCAAGATACAAATTAGTAGTTCACCTTCTACAAAAATGAGGGGCCTCACACATCTGAGATATGATTGAATGCCTGTGACAGAAAGAAAAAAGCCCAATTACATAATAGTTTCGCTTTTGATTTTGCAGAAGGATTTAGTGTGAAATCAAAGATTTCCCACATCCTGATTTGTACGCCCGCC
>BLMC01000048.1 GCA_011959805.1 Lachnospiraceae bacterium
ACAGGAGATTTGCCAGATATTATTCAGGTGGGGGGAATGCAGGATTCCAATACAATGCAGTTTATGAAAGAAGGACATTTTTTGGATTTGACTGGAATGGAATGCTTGAACCAAGTAGTAGACAATTATCAGGAAGCAATTAAATTTAAGGGCAAGAATTATGTTGTTCCAATTTCGGCAAACTTCAGCGGAATTTATTACAACAAAGACAAATTTACAGAAAAAGGTTATACAGTGCCAAGTACATACGATGAACTCATTACATTGGCAGAAAAAATGCAGGCTGATGGGGAGACGCCGTTTTTGTTCCCCGATAAGGATTCGTGGACTTTGGTGCAGTGTTGGGAGGACAATATTGATGGTTCCGCCAGAGGCGACCGGAAACAGGTGTATATGGATATCGCAAATGGAGTGACAACCTTTCAAGAGGATGCGTTGTTTAATGAAACACTGCAAAAAACAATTGATATCCGTCAGTATGGTCAAGGAGGCACACTTGCATTAGGTTATGACCAGGCAATCAGCGACTTTGCAACTGGAAAATCATGTATGTTCATGCAAGGAATCTGGGCGCTTCCGTCTATCAAAAAGGCAAATCCAGAGATGAATGTCGGTATGTTCTCTTTTCCGAGCAATAGCGGCGATACCAAAGTAAGCATGGGTATTGATGTAAATCTTGCTATCTCCGCAAAGTGTACGAACACTGACGCAGCAAAGAAGTTTGTGGAATTTGCTGCGTCAAAAGAAATGGTGCAGTTGTATGTAAACAATGATTATTCCATCCCCTGTATCAAAGATGTCAATGCCAATATTCCAGATGCACAGGAAATTGTCGACTTGGTAAATAACGGGAAGGGTGTACTCCAAGTTACTGCGCTTCCGAAAGCAGTTTCAGATGAGCGACAAAATACAATTCAAAAAGTGATTGTACCAGAGGGTGGGGAAGATGTTACCTCATTCCTAACGAAGTTGTCAAATACTTTTGCAGAAAATAAGAATGAATTCTTAGAGTTATATGGGGACTAAAAACAGACAATGTGCACGACCACAAAAGAGCTTTAATCGTTCTACAGTATGTGGTCAGTGTAAATATGGATCATGAAAGGAGCATGCTCTATGAATAAAACAAAAAAGCTACAGAGAAATCAAGTGCTGTTTCTGTTTACGCTGCCTATTTTATTGATGTATTGCCTGTTCTTTGTGGTGCCCCTTTTGATGGGAATGAAGAACAGCTTTACAGACTGGTCAGGAACAAGTGCAGATTATAATTTCATTGGTATTACAAATTATATTAAAATTTTTCATGATGAGCGTTTTCGGAATGCCTTGTGGTTTAATTTCAAATATACCTTTTTGCTGACAGTGGCAACTGTTGTGATATCACTAATTATCGCAGTTATTCTAAATCAGAAGATCAAAGGCAGGGGATTTTTGCGCTCTATCTATTTCCTTCCGGCTGTCTTGAGCCTTGTGACAGTCGGATTGATATGGAATGAATTATTTTATCGCATGATTCCGGCAATTGGTGAGGCTACGGGCTGGGAACTTTTTCGTTCAAGTTGGCTTGGAAGTCCGAAATTGGCAATGTACGCTATTTTGATTGTCAATCTATGGCAGGGGTGCGCAACCCCGATTGTGTTGTTAATTGCGGGGTTGCAGAGCATACCAGCTGATTTATACGAGGCAGCCTCCATTGATGGGGCGACTGCATGGGAGCAGTTTAAGGCAATTACGATTCCCTATTTAATTCCAGTATTGAATATTGTTATTGTCACATGTGTAAAAGGTGGTCTGACAACTTTTGATTATATTAAGGCTATGACAGATGGAGGACCAATGCAATCAACAGAGTCCGTGGGAATATTGATTTATAATCATGCGATGCAGGAGGGAAAGTTTGGATATTCCGTGGCAGAGTCTATGATTCTGTTTGTCATTATTGCATTAGTGTCTGTGCTGACAATGCGAATGTCCAACGGCAAGAAAGTGGGTGATTGACATGACAAATGGAAAACAAATCTTTAGTAAATTTATTGCGTATTTGATAGCAGGTGTTGGGGCAGTGATTATCCTTCTTCCATTTTATGTGACACTAATCACAGCACTTAAAACACCGCAAGAATCGGCACAGAATTTTTTTGCTCTTCCTAGAAGCCTTTATTTAGAGAATTTTAGAACCGTGTTTGCAAAGGCAGGATATTTTAAGTATTTTATGAATTCTACAGTAGTCACTGTCAGCTCACTGATATTGATTTACATACTGGTGACAATGATTGCCTACGCTATTGCGCGAAACATGAAGCACCATGTATATTACAAATTTATCTTTGGTTTTATTGTGTTAGGGATGTTTGTGCCGTTTCAGGTTATCATGGTTCCGCTTGTCCAATTTATGGGTGGTTTAGGATTGTCCAACAAATTTGGCTTAATTCTGCTTCATGTGACATACGCTGCAATGCAGGGAGTTTTTCTTCTGGTGAACTATATCAGAAATGTACCGGAGGATTTGGAGGAGGCTGCCTATATTGATGGCTGCACGACTGTTCAGGCATATGTGAAGATTGTACTTCCGCTGCTAAAGCCAATGACTTCCACTGTTCTTGTATTAAATGCGCTGTGGGTGTGGAATGACTTCCAAATGCCATTGATGATATTGAACAAGCTACCAGACACATGGACGCTTCCGCTGTTTCAATACAATTTTAAGTCGCAGTATTCGTTTGATTACAACATGGCATTTGCATCATATCTGATTGCGATGGTACCAGTATTGATTGCGTATATTCTAGCGCAGAAGAATATAGTGGAAGGTCTAACTGCAGGAGCTGTAAAATCCTAATCAAATGCTTGTCCTCGTGAAGCAAATATAGTACAGTACAAATAGGGCTGTGTGCGTAATGCCACAGCCCATTTGAGAATACATAGGCTGTCGTACAGATAGGGGGATAGCAATGCCAGATTTTTTTAAGAGATTGTCTTTTAAAAAGAAAATACTGAGTTCCTATATCTTATTTATTATTATTTCCTGTTTTCTGATTGGTGTATATTTTCTTAAGAGTATGGAAAATGCCAAGGAAGAAAGTCTTAGTTATATGTGTCAGTTTAGTGAACAGGTCAGTATGAGTACAGATGTAATTATATCGAACGTGGACAGAATCCGCTTTATGCATTTTATTGACGATACGATCAAATATATTATCAGAAGAAGTATGTCTGATAAGACGATGGCAGAGCTGATAGATGAAAACAATTATATGGAACGTGCTTTGAACCATATGACAAACATGAATCAGTATGTTCTGCGTGCTACACTAATCAACGAATATAGAGAAGTTTATTCCAATGTACAGACCAACAACGAAGCATATCTGAAAAAAATGGAGGCGATTGATAGTAGACAGGATTGGGCGGATAAAAATAAAGTATGGTATACAGGCGTATATGAGGAGGAGATTAATCTGATTCCGTTTGAATTGGTAACAAGTATCAGCAAGGTCTATGATATGAATCAGGAGGAGAAT
Source organism: Lachnospiraceae bacterium (assembly GCA_011959805.1). Lineage (GTDB taxonomy): Bacteria > Bacillota > Clostridia > Lachnospirales > Lachnospiraceae > COE1. The sequence continues at coordinate 3,522 of BLMC01000048.1, forward strand.
ATTGGAACATTGTACATTGACTTGAATTTTTCTAATATTCGGCAGATGCTTGATCGTCTAGTTGAATCAAGGACTTCTCGGACTAAGTTATTGATTTTTGACAAAAATCAGAATGTAATTTATGATTCAGACGGAGAGGAGCAAGCCTTTTGGAACCAGATGAACAGTGCTGAGGAGTCAGCAGTCAGGCATTTTTTGGAGACAGGAATATCAAAGGATAATGAGCTTGTTATTTATGGCGAAAAGTGTCTGGTGTCCGATATTTGGAATCAGACAACAGGATGGCAGATTTTTACATGGACACCATTGTCTGATATCTATGTATCTGGATGGAATAATATGGTAACAATTATTAGCGCAATGCTTCTGCTTTTGGTCGCTGCTGTTTTTTTGGGAATATATCTGGCGAATCAGATTAGCCGTCCAGTTCTGATTCTGGCTGAGGCTATGGAACAGGTTGATCAGGGAAAAGTAAATCTGCTAGAACAAAAGGAGCAGGACTGGCAGGATGAAATGGGAATGTTGTTTCGCAGTTACAATGAGATGGGGAAACGTATCAATGACAGTATTGAAAAGATTTACATCTATCAGATTAATCAAAAGCAGACAGAACTGAAAATGCTACAATTTCAGATTAACCCACATTTTCTGTATAATACACTAAATACAATTAGTTCTATAGCGGCGCTTTCGGATATTGATGACATTGTAAAGATTGCAGATAATCTCTCAGGAATGTTTCAGTACAATATTAAAGGAGACGATATTGTACCAGTAGGGAAGGAAATTCAGCATGTAAAAAATTATCTCGAGATACAGGCTATTCGCTTTCCGGGAAAGTATCAGTTTGAGTATCAGATTGCACCAAAAATAGAACAACAGAAAATGTTAAAGTTTTTGTTGCAGCCTCTAGCAGAAAACTCCTTGCAGCATGCGTTTGTGAAAATGAAGAAAATCAATAAGATTTGCATCACTGTCGAAGAACAGGGTGAAGATATCCTGTTTCGTCTCTGTGACAATGGCGTAGGAATGAGGGCAAAACAGGTGGAGGCGCTAAACCTTGAGTTGGCGCAGACAGATACAAGGACATTGGTAAATCATGTGGATAAGGGAATTGGGCTGCGTAATGTAAACGCCCGAATTAAAAATTTATATGGAAAAGAGTATGGCATACAAGTGCGAAGTGAAGAAGGTTGTTATACAGAGGTGCGAATCAAGATCCGCAGAATAGGAGAGGAGGATACATTTTGAAGGTTTTGATTGCAGATGACGAATATTATGCAAGAAAGGCTATGGCAAAAAAGGTACTTCAGGCAGATCCAGATGCGGAGATTCTAGGAGATTTTGAGAATGGGGTGCAGGTGCTTGCATATTTGGAGGCACACCCTGACGAAGCAGATGTGTTGTTGACAGATGTCAAAATGCCAGAAATAGATGGATTGTATTTGGCGCAGTATTTGTTTGAACAAGAATCTCGGATAGAAGTCATTATTGTATCTGGATATAATGAGTTTGAATATGCTAGAAAAGCGATTAGTTTCGGCGTCAGCAACTATCTGGTCAAACCAGTACAGAAGGAAGAATTAAAGGAAGCACTAGCAAAAATCAGCAAAGAACGAAAAAAATATCAGGATAAGATGCAGGATATTATGACAGAGAGGACATTGCAGTTTTTAAGTATAGAAGAAATCGCGGCGCATGAAAACTGGAGAAGACTATTTCTTAAGCCAATTTTTGATAGAAATGCCAATAAGCCATTTTATCTTGCAGTAATTCAAAGTATGGACAGAGAGAGTTGGACAGCAAGTCAGAGAGCGGATAAATTAATGAAGCGGCTTAAAGACCAGTTTCATGGTGCATGTTTTTTCTTTAACAGATTTCAGGAAAATGTACTGCTATTATTCGGAGAAAAATCAGAGATTATCAGTGAATTGGATAACATTACTAGACAGACAAAAATTCTGGGTTTTGCAAAGGTCACAGTGGGGCTAAGCCTTGTGCATACACAGATAGAACATTGCACGAAGGCTTACGAGGAGGCTGTCTATGCGCTCAATCAACGTCTCATTGACGGGTGGGATAGGTTGTTTGTGTTTACCTCGGATTTTAAACCAGAAAATCTGTTGGACAAAGAAAAGGAGCAGCTATTGGAGCAGGCAATTGCAGAAAAAAGATGCATACAGGCGGAAACAATGACAAGAGAGCTTGTAAAAAAATGTAAGAATGCCTATACTTTGTATGTCACAATCAGCAGTATTTTTAATTTGCTATATCGATTCTTTTGTAGGACGGATAGTACAGAGAAGGAGAAGAGTCCAGGGTATATGTTGTTTTCTTATAGGACAGACTTGTATCGGTATGATACTTTGGAGGAAGTGGAGGATTACGTTGTCAATATTGTTAAGGCGATGTGTGAGGAACAAGAGAAGAAGAAATATCATTATATTGTGTCGGAGATTTTGAATGATATCGCACAGAATTATCAGGAGAATATCTCCATAGGAGAGCTGGCAGAACACAAATATTTTATGAATGGCAGTTATTTAAGTCGGCTTTTTAAAAATGAGACAGGGAAAACTTTTTCTGCATATCTGATGGAGTACCGTATGCATAAGGCAAAGGAATTATTAGAGAGCGATTTGTTAAAAATCAGTGATGTGGCAATGCTAGCAGGATATAATGATGTCTCTCGGTTTATACAATACTTTAAAAAATTGTATGGTGTAACGCCAGAGGAATACAGAAAAAAGGGAGAATTTGATTAAAACATAGATTGACAGGAAAGGAACAAGGAATGAATAAGATAAGTCAGGTGTTGCGGGATGCACACAGATATGAAGAAAATGCGGAGAAGATGATAGCAGAGGAAGATAGGCCAGCTTTCCACCTGTCTGCGCGCACAGGTTGGTTAAATGATCCAAACGGTTTTTCCTATTATAATGGAAAGTACCATTTGTTTTATCAGTATCATCCATATGATTCTCACTGGGGACCAATGCACTGGGGGCATGCGGTAAGCATGGACTTATTGCATTGGGAGTATTATCCGGCAGCACTTGCACCAGATGAAGTCTATGATAAGGATGGATGTTTTTCGGGCAGTGCGGTGGTACTGGATGATGGTAGTCATCTGCTGATGTATACAGGTGTTGTCAAAGAACAGCAGAGTGATGGGACTGTTCGAGAAGTACAAACACAGTGTCTTGCAGTAGGTGACGGAACAGATTACGAGAAATATGCAAAAAATCCGGTAATTGATTCTAAAGTTTTGCCAGAAGGATGTAGCCGCTATGATTTTCGTGATCCCAAAATATGGAGAAAAAAAGATGGTACTTACTGTTGCGTGGTTGGAAATCGTTCCGATGACAAAAGTGGGCAGATTTTACTGTTTTCCAGCCGGGATGGTTTTACATGGAACTATGAGAATGTGTTAATTTCTAATCGAAATCGATTCGGTAAAATGTGGGAGTGTCCTGATTTCTTTGAATTAGATGGAAAATGGGTACTGCTTACAAGCCCGATGGATATGTTACCATCCGGGTTTGAGTATCACAATGGAAACAATACATTGTGTTTGATTGGAGATTTTGATGAAGAGCAAAATATTTTCAATGATCAACACAATCAGTCTATTGACTATGGAATTGATTTCTATGCACCGCAGACTATAGTGACCCCAGATGGACGCCGTGTGATGATTGGCTGGATGCAGAATTGGGATACCTGTAGTTTTCGCACGCAGCATATGTCGTGGTTTGGACAGATGAGTCTACCGCGGGAATTGTCTATAAAAAATGGAAGATTATATCAAAACCCGATAAAAGAGTTGGAACAAATGCGAGCAGGGCAGGTGGGTTATAAGAATGTGTCTGTCGCTGGAACAGTCTGTCTTGATGGGATTCGAGGGCGAAAAGTCGATATGGAAATAGCGATTGCCCCAGAAGATGGGAAAGAAATTTATCGAAAATTTGCTGTCCGTTTTGCACAGAATGAACAGTTTTATACTTCGCTTAGTTTTCATCCGGGAGATTCAATATTGAAAATTGACCGGAAATTTTCAGGCTCGCGAAGAGCGATTATTCACCAGAGACGCAGTCAGGTAAACGATGATAGGGGAAAACTGAAATTGAGAATTATTTTGGATCGGTTTAGCGCAGAGGTTTTTGTAAATGATGGAGAACAAGTTCTGACCTCGGTTCTATATACAGAGCAGTCGGCGGATGGTATTTCTTTTTTGGGGGATGGTGTTGTGAAAATGGATATCGTTAAATATGATTTAAGTGAGTGTTGATAAAATATTTCATTATACACTGCTGTATGATATACTTTTTATGTACACAAGCACACAGCGGAAGATTGCTAGCAAAGTTGACGTGTGCCGGCGCACGAGTAGAAAAGTTTTCGTGCTCGATTGATAGGTATTTTATAAGAAGTGTTTTTATGGCAGGTATAATCCATTGAGAAATGTACTAATCTGGCATATGCACAATGACTTAGTATTGGGAAACGATTTTGATGCGTTTCCAAAATCGTGAGGACTTAATACTATCAGGGCATTTTTACAGGAAAAGCTGTTCACGGATGCAAATGAATGGCGTGAAGATGTGATTTGTGAAGAGGTAAGGAGTGCAATTGATAGTTGAATTGAAAATATAGAGAATTAGTAATCGTATCAATAAAGGCTGCGTAAAATACAACGCAGCCTTTATTGATGCACACGGACGCGGAAAGGCAATATGCAGCGAAAGCTGCCCGTGTCCGGCGCGCGAGTAGAAAAAGTTTTCCTTCTTTATTATGTTGATAAGGTGTATTAAGAGAAAAATTTTAGTTTTTTATACAATAATTTTAAATAGGTATTGACTGTACTGTTACTGTACGGTCTAAGATAAAGAGGAAACAGAAAAAGCAAAAGGAAAGGAAATAAAATTATGAAAAAAAGAAAACGATTTGGTATGGTTGTTGTTGGTTTTGTTATTGCAATTGGAGCATTGTGCCTTTGCTTTGGAGAAAAAATAAAAATACTCTACACATCCTTAAATAGTTTTAAGGATGAAAATCTCGCGCACACATTTCAGCATACGCCAGAGATACAGCCAACAAAGAAAATAAGCAAAGGGGGAGCAGCATTTCAATTTTTAAAGAAAGAAAATATTGCGTTAGCGGACGGCTTCTATTTTAAAGATACTTTTTATCCCTCTGCAAAGTTTATGGAAGATACAAAAACATCGGCTATGCTAGTCATTCAAGATGATGTAATTCAGTATGAAGAATACTTTTTTGGCGGAGATGAAAATACATTGTTTTCTTCCAATTCGATGGGAAAGTCCTTTGTGTCGGCTTTAATAGGAATTGCTGTATCAGAAGGATACGTGGAAAGTATTGAAGATTCGCTCGGAAAGTATATTCCAGAATTTGTTGGAACGGAGTTGGAAAATATTCCTATTAGAGCGTGCCTGCAAATGGCTTCTGGAATTAATTTTGATGAAGATACCGATATGAGTAATTTTTCTATGCGTACTTTAATGGGTACACCTGCAATGAAGGTTATTGCAAAGTATGGATTACAAGAGGAACCCTATACTTATCGGAGGTATTTGAGTATTAATACAGAGATTTTGGGACAGGTCATTAAAAATGCCACTGGATGCGGTCTCGCAGAATATATGGAAGAAAAGCTGTGGAAAAAAATTGGGATAGAGCATGATGCATATTGGACGTTAAGTAATGGCACAGAACTCGCAATGGGAGGACTAAGCGTTTCTCTCAGAGATTATGCGCGATTTGCGAGGTTATATTTGAATGAGGGCAGTTATCAGGGGAAGCAAATTCTTACAAAAGAATGGGTAAAAGAGAGTATGGATGTCAGTGCAGAATATTCTAAACCAGGCGCGAACAGAGATGCTTATAATGTCATTGGATATGGATATCAGTGGTGGGTGCCAGAAGGAAATCAGGGTGAGTTTATGGCGATAGGTGTCTATGGACAGTGGATTTATGTGAATCCTTCTAAACAAGTGATTATTGTAAAAACCAGTGCAGATCCTAATTTTATGTCAGAAGGATACGAGTTAAAACATGTGGAATTTTTCAGGGCTATTGCAGAAGGAATTTGATAGAGTGCTATTTTGCGTGGACTGTTTCCTAAAATGCAAGTTAAGTTGAAAATGCAACAGCATATTAATGAAAACAGTCCTTGTAAAAGATGGATGATAAAACAATATGCTTTTTGATTATCCATCAATAGGAATTTCAATCTGTATAATATAATCTTCAATTCGGTCAATAACATTTTCGTTAATTCCCATCTCATACGAAAATCCATGAAGAGTTAGATTGTGTTCCCGGGCAAATGCAAGAATTTCTTCATATCGATTGGGAAGTTTATCCCAATCCCCTTTGTGAAAAGCGCTTAAGTATTTTCCTGTAGGCGGTATGTGAAGACCTGTCTGATATGTAAGGAAGGGAATCTCAATAAACAGTTTGGAATAATCGTTATAATTGCCAGCAAGAAGACTGGAAACGGGAATCATGGAACCATAGGAGGCATCATGCAAGCGTCCAAGCTGATATTTTTCCGTTTCGGCTGTAATAAGTTCTACTTCATCTTCAAAAGAGGTTTCCTGATTGATATCAACTGTGACCAGATAACGTTCTTTGCGTTCGACAATGCTGATTTCAGATAAATTCATTGTCAACAGAGTAGACATGTTTTGGTGGTGTGTACATAGGGTGGTGCGAACTGCCTGCAGATGCGTAATATGCAGGTCAAGGTCTGCTATTTTATCTTCCAAAAGGTCTTTTAGATTGCTGGCAGAGCGGTTTTTCATAAAATCCTGTATTTCAGGAATGGAAACATCCAGTTCCCGAAGCAGGAGAATCGTTTCTAGGATAGGGCTTTGATGGTAGTTATAGTAGCGATATCCATTTTCAGGATTGATAGATACCGGCTTAAACAGTCCGATTTCATCATACCACATTAGTGTTTTTTTATTGATTCCATGCATGGCGGCAAACTGGCCGATTGTAAGAAGTTTGTTTGTTTTATTCATAATAAATCTACCGTTTCTAATTTATGATATTAACTATACTGTTACTGTATAGTCTATGATACAGTATACAGAAAGAAAATACAAGATGTGCTTTTGCAATATCAGGCACAAGAGGACTCTGGAAGTACATCTTAGTGATTGGAGGAAAAGTTTATGGAAAACCTAAACGTATATCAAAAACCTGTAACATTAAACAATATTTTAAAATTTGCTGTACCGACAATTGCCATGACAGTATTTATGTCTTTTTATACAATGGTTGATGGTCTGTTTGTATCAAATTTAATTGGTACGAATGCATTGTCAGCAATTAATCTGACAGCGCCGATTATCCAGCTTGTCACAGCAATCTCTACCATGCTTGCCACTGGCGGCAGTGCAGTTATTATGAAGAAGATGGGGGAGCACAAGACAGACGAAGCAAAGGAAGATTTTACCTTTTTAATTCTGATAAATGTCATTGTGGGAATTGTGATGTGTACAGTCGGGTATCTGACAATGCATCAGATTTTTGCTGGAATGAACCTTTCCTCTGATGTAGAAGGATACTGTGTGGAATATTTAAGCCACTATCTGGTGTTTACTGTGCCGATTCTTCTGATGAATAATTTTACCCTTTATATGATTGCCAGCGAAAAGGCCAATCTTTCTTTAATCTGTTCTGTGACAGGTGGTGTTTTGAACATGGTGCTTGACTATGTGTTTATTGCAGGGTTTGATATGGGAATTAGCGGTGCGGCAATTGCAACTGGACTTGGATATTCTGTGACAGCGGTTGTTGGTCTGTTTGTTTTTAGCCACAAAAAGAGTCTGTTGCATTTTAAGAAACCTGTGTTGCGGTTCAAAGTTCTTGTAAGTGCAGCTACAAATGGATGCTCGGAGATGGCAACTGCACTTGTCACTGGAATTATCACGATGATGTTTAACTGGACGATGCTTCATTATGTAGGGGAGGATGGCGTTGCAGCGGTTACGATTATTATGTATGTACTGATGTTTGCCAGTTCTCTTTACACAGGGTATTCTTATGGTGTTGCGCCCATGTTGAGTTTTTATTATGGAGAACAAAACCATAAAAAATTGAAAAAATTGGTTGCGGTGAGTTTAAAGGTAATTGCATTTATTTCTGTGATTACGGTTGCAGCTTCCTTTTTACTGACAAAACCATTAGTGTCTGTATTTGCAAGACCAGACAATCCAGTGCATGACTTGGCGGTAATAGGAAACAGAATTTGTACAATAGCATTGTTTTTTATCGGGTTTAATATTTTTGCCAGTGGAATGTTTACCGCATTATCAAATGGCGTTGTTTCAGCCGTCCTTGCATTTTCCAGATCGTTTGTATTTATGCTGATTACTATGATTGTACTTCCTCTGCTTTTTGGAGTGAATGGTATCTGGTTGGCAACACCGGCAGCAGAATTGATGGCGCTTGTTCTATCTATCTTTATGTTCCTAAAATATAGAAAAAGATATGGATACTAAAGAGAACATTTAATAGTTTACTGTAGGATTTTAGGGCGTACTAAAAAGAACAAATAATTAAAAAAATACTTGACTTTTGTTCAAAAAAGTGTATACTTTTGTTCAAAAGGATTATTATAACAAAATTATAATCCTTTTGTTAAGGAGGATAAAATATGGCAGATAATAGATACAAATATTCATATCCGTTAATTTTGACCCCACTTCGGTCAGATGTTGCAGTTGATTTTAAAAATGATATTGAGGCATGTGAAGCGATTGATAAGGCGATTGCGGAATATAATAGGTCGGCATCCGCGAGTAGAACCTGTCCCAAGGAATTGATTAACGTTCAAAAATATAAGAAACAGATAGGAGTTACTTTAATAGCAGCCGATACAATAAGGTCGCCTGGAAGAGCATTGAGAACGCTTTCATTAAAGCTTTTAGAATATGATTACTTTAAGCAATTAGTGACAGACGAACACAAATTATTTACGACAATCTATGATAAATTTGATGATGAAATTAACAATTTGGATGAAATATCAATTGCAGATGATGTTTTATTAAAAGCTGTAGTTAATGTTGTGTTCTCATCAAGAAAAGATATTGTAATGTCTGCGGCATTACAAGAATTTAAAAATATTTGTATAAAATATCATCTGGCAGAAAAAATACATACCTAATAAAAGAAGCAATTTAACAAAGGTGTATTTTTAGTATTGTAAGGAGAAAGCGCATGACAAGAAGACTATTTCGGATTTCACAAGTTATTTTTATTAGATTGCAATTATCTGGTGGGAAAACATTGGCTCGAGGGTTAAAAAATGATGTTTTATGGATGTCTTTATCAGGTGAAGAACATCAAATTATTGGAAAAATAATTGCAAGATACCACTCTTATTTTGCGGCGAATTGTCCTATTCCTGTAAAAGTAAACTATTTTTATACAGATAAAAACGGTAATGGTATTTATCATTAAGACTTAAAGGTTCAAAAGTTATAGTCTTTTAATAGAGTTAAAATACATATTAGTAAATTATGTGCATTAAAAAGAAGGATTTAATAACCTTCTTTTTAATGCACATAGACACAGAAAAGAAATTCTTGTGAGTAGAGGGATTAATCTTTTTGCTACTCCAGAATAAGGCCTTTACAAAGCGAGATGTTATTTTATGGAGGAGTCAAGTTCCAATACAACAAATTGGTATCTTTGTAGATGAATTGATTCATTCGACAAGATGTCATTGTTATAATTCGATATTAGAACTTTTTTAATTTTTTCAGTTATTGGAAGTGCGGTTTCTTCTGATTTAGCATTGTTGATAATTAACACACTCTTGTTGCCTAAGTTACGTTGATATCCAATAATACCAGATTCTGTTTCATATTTTGGAATGAAATCACCATAAATAAACAATTCTTGATATTCTTCTGATTTCCTAAGTGCAATCATTTTTTTATAGAATGCATAGAGAGAATGCGAATTATTTTTTTGAGCTTCATAATTGATTTCGTTATAGTTGGGATTGACTCCAAACCATGGTTCTACTTGAGAGAATCCAGCATAAGGATTGGCGTTCCACTGCATAGGGGTCCTTGCATGCTCTCTTGTTTTTAGGTTAATTTGAGCGAGTGCTTCCGCTTCTGTTATTCCACTTTTGAGATATTCTTCATATAGAATAAATGTGGTAGGATCTTGAAATGATTTTATGGTTTCTTTTTTATAGTCCATCATACCGATGGTTTGACCTTGATATAGAAATACAATTCCGGGCATAAAGAAATTGATGCCACCAACCATTGATTTACTGTAGAAATCAATTTCTTTTTCTGGAATAAAGCGTTCCACAACACGGGACAGATCATGGTTTTCCAGATAGTTACAAAGCATTCCTTTTCCCTTCACAACTGCTTGCTTTGCAAACAAAACCTTCTTTAATTCATCGATGAACGCAATCGGTTTGTTCTTCCACTGTGCAGAATTGACGTGAAGTTCTGCATGGCAGAAGTCAAAGATTGTTGAGAAGTAGCCGTTCTCTCCGACAAAATCCGAAAAGATATCAGATGGTAGATTTTCGTCGACTTCACCGATTGTCATTGCATCGTAACGCTGAAAGGTATTTTCTTTAAGTTCATTCAAAAAAGTGCCAATTCCATTGACATTGCTAAAATAAGGAAAGCCATTTACATATCCGTCATTGCCATCAGGAGGTAAGTTTGTGTAGGAAAAGTCCTTTTTTAAATGGCTAATAGCATCGACACGAAATCCTCGAATCCCCAGATTAAGCCAGCCATTAATCATCTTATAAATTTTTTCCCGCAAAATTGGATTTTCCCAGTTTAAATCTGGCTGCCATTTGGTAAAAAGATGGAGATAATAAAGGTTTGTGTCTTTGATTGGTTCCCACGCGCTTCCGCCAAAGATAGAACGCCAGTTGTTAGGTTCTTTTCCATCTTTTCCTTCTTTAATAATGTAGTATTTTCCATATTCTCCATCAGGGTTTTTTAATGCTTTTTGAAACCAAGGATGTTCTGAGGAGGTATGGTTTATCACCAAATCCATAAGGATTTTAATGCCTCTTTTCTCTGCTTCTAAAATCAGCTCTTGAAGGTCCTCCTTACATCCAAACATAGGATCAATTTCTTCGTAATCTGACACATCGTATCCGTGATCTTTCATAGGCGATTTATTGATAGGACAAAGCCAAATAACATTGATTCCCAGATCTGCCAAGTCGTCTAAATGTGCAATAATTCCTTTTAAATCTCCAATACCATCTTCATTTGTATCCTGAAAACTTTTGGGATAGATTTGATATCCAATTGTATTGTGCCACCATTTTTTTAACAATAGATTTGCCTCCTTCTCACAGCACTCAAGAAAGATTTCCAGCAAAGCTGAAGAGTGCCTTACTTAATTTGCTTTAGTGTCATTAATTTTTAATAGAATTTTATAAACATAGTATATATTTCGTTATGGCTCCTGTCAAATATATAAAACATAATTTTATATAAGTATTTATTTTTAGCAAAAAAGACTTTCATTTCTATATTAGTTTTATGTCAGGCAAAGCTGACTTGTACACCGTAACAAGAATTCTTGAATTGATTGAGAAAGTATGCTATAATCAATCTCGTGGTTAATATTGTAGAGAAAAATAGTACAAAAATTTTCTGTATAAGATTAGGAAACGGCAAGTGCATTTGTCGTTTCCTGTAATTTTGTGCACACGGATATCCAATAAAAACTGTTAACTGAAACGAAAGGGTATTTGGCGGAGTAGGAGAAGATTTGTGCAGGATAGAAAGGGTATGGGTATAAAAATGTACATAACATGTTTGGATTTAGAAGGGGTATTGGTTCCAGAGATTTGGATTGCATTTGCAGAGGCAAGTGGTATTCCAGAGTTAAAAAGGACAACGCGCGATGAACCAGATTACAATAAATTGATGCATTGGAGATTGGGAATTTTAAAGGAACATGGGCTTGGTTTAAAGGAAATACAGGAAACAATTGCAAAGATTGATCCAATTCCAGGGGCAAAGGAATTTTTGGATGAACTTCGTTCCATTACACAGGTTATTATTATCAGTGATACTTTTGCAGAGTTTGCAACGCCGCTAATGAAAAAACTTGGTTGGCCAACTATTTTTTGCAATTCGCTTGAGGTTGCAAAAAACGGCGAGATTACAGGGTTTCAGATGCGCTGTGAACAGTCAAAACTGACGACTGTCAAGGCGTTACAGTCTATTGGATATGATACGATTGCCAGTGGAGATAGCTACAATGACCTTGGTATGATTAGAGCAAGCAAGGCTGGATTTCTGTTTAAAAGCACAGACAAAATCAAGGCAGATAATCCAGACCTTGCAGCGTATGAAACTTATGATGCGTTGATGAAGGCGATTCAAAACGCAATGGTATAAATATTACCTGTCAAGGCTGTGAATTAATGTGCGTTCCTCGCCGATTCAAAACGCAATGGTATAAATATTACAACACAAATCCTTCCGCAGTCAGTGTGTATACTTTGTCACAAACCTCAGCAATGAATTTGCGGTCGTGAGAGATGCTGATAATTGCACCCTGAAAATTGGCAAGCATTTGTCGAATAACAGGGTTGGACAGCGGTGAAAAGTTGCGGCTTGGCTCGTCTAGTAGAAGTACATCACAACCGCAAGTGTTGAGGTATAGTAACATGACTTTTGCTTTTTGTCCGCCTGATAATTCTCGCATAGGATGTGTCATTTCGTCTGCTGTGAATTTCATACTGCCCAGATAGGTACGCATCATGGAGATGCTTTCTTTACTTCCATCTGACAAAAATGCAATAGGGGTTTGTTCCAAATTTAGCAGTTCCTCATAATTCTGTGGCATATAGGCGGCTTTAATGTCTGACCGCTGCAATAATTCTTTGGCCAGAATACGCATGAGAGTTGTCTTTCCGCAACCGTTCTTGCCAGTGATGCAAATGTGTTCTGGCCCTTGTATGAAAAGGCGAATGTTGCGTGCCAGTGTTATAGATTCTTGTGTGTTTGAGGACACAGGAACGCAAAGCGCTTCAAGTGCAAAATCCAGCACAATCTTTCCATTAGGGATAGAACTACTGCTCCCAAATTTGGTAAACATTGCCTCTTCGTATTCTGGAGTTTCAGTCATATTCTCGAATTGTTTCTCAAAACGTGCTTCATATGCTTTTACACGGTGCATTGTTTTTTTAAGAAGTGCTGCGCCGTGTGGGTCTTGTCGGCTGATAGTATTTTGCTGATGTTCCACTTTCTGCTGTATTCGACGAAATTTTTCTTGTTGTTTGTCATATTCTCGTCGTTCATTTTTGGCTTCCTGTTCCTGTTTTTGAAACTCTAGGCTTCTGCGAGTGATATAACTTTGATAGTCCGATTGAATTATAGTGCATCGCGGTGCAGTTTTACGACGTAGCTGTTCGATATGGATAATCTTATTTGCTGTGCGCTCGAGGAGTGTCTCGTCATGAGAAATATAGAGAATTGGGATTTTACTGTCCCGGATAAAGCGTTCTAACCAAATAAGTGTTTCAATATCCAAATCGTTGGAAGGTTCATCGAGCAGAAGAATTGTTGGATTATCAAGGAGTAGACGAATGAGTTGTACTTTAATTCTTTCGCCGCCAGAAAGCACGCCCATTTTTTCTTGGGAATATAAACGTTCTGCCAAAAAGCCTAAATTCACACACAATGAGGAAAGTTCATTAGGAGAATAGTCATAAAAACTGTCGGTGGCTGTGAGATATTCATAAATGGAAAGTGTATGAGTATTTTCGGGAAGTTCTTGGGGTAAGTAGCCCAAATGTTCACCAGTACATAAAATCTCACCTTGATATTCCGCGTATGCTTCTATTAAGGATGGGTCATATAATAATTTTAATAAGGTGCTTTTACCATTGCCTTCTTCTCCAATTAGCGCACATTTGTCGCTAGGATTTATACAAAAGCTAAAATCCTCTATTAAAATGCGATAATCTTTTTTGTGTCGTATTGTCAAATGTTTAATTTGTAACATAAAATCTCCTCCGTTTCCTGTAAACGCGCTCTCGCAGTCTACTTAATATCGTTATTTTTGAAATCTGCCTTGACAGTAGATTTAAGGGAGTTTTGTTGCGAAAACACGAAGGAGATTTGCTTTTGTTTTGTGTTAGATACATCAGCTTATAAAAAACATATTATAAAACTAATATATTTCCTTTTTGTGCAATACATAAAGAAAAGCTAGAGAATTAAACTCTCCAGCCTGCACGTATGCAGGAAGATGATGATTGCACACAGCTATTAAAAACTGCTGTGGCATAACAAAACAAAATACACAATAATTGACATTGTATAATAAAGACATAATTGTCTCTAAAATCTCGACTTGTGTTTTCTGTTTTGTTAATTCATCATCTTCCCACCACCCATCTATTTAGAATAGTAAAATCAAAATAAGAAATATTTTTTCAATTTCTATATTATAATAAAGAGTTGTTAGATTGTCAAGGTATTTTGTTTTTTATGATTCACTAGATTGATAATGACGAACACCAAATTTCCATAACATTAGTGCTGGGATAAAGAAGAAACAAACTATTAGCGGAAGAAATATATAAATTCTGTCAGAGCGTTTTTCAAGAATATATAAAAGTGGGTGGTATTGTATCAGCGCGTATGGAATAATAAAAGTAGAAAATAGTAACATTTTTTTGTAAATACCAATTAAAACCACGTCGTAAAGCCACATATATTAAGGCTCTTAAAAAAAAGCAGCGTTCCTGTTGTCCCTATATTGGGATAGAGAAACACTGCGTCTGTGTCGTATTCAGTTTTTATTTATTTTTGTCAATGTTGTATATCCTGCGTGTATGTTCGTATATCAAGGCTTTTTTGAGATAATCAACCATTTTATAAATAAAACAGATATCATTCATACAATTTTAAAGCAGCTTCCTCTCCCTGTTCAATAGCAATTTCAACAATAGTAATTGCTCGACCTAATAGTATTTGAGATTCTTTCCTAAATCTAAATGACTTTCTCACTTTGTCAGAAATTTTATTTTGAATGTCTTTATTTAAAATAGGAATAATAACATCTTCAATTTCAGACGGCTTCCAGTGCTGTATGATGGAACCTCCCGCATTTCTCTCTGCCTGCATCTGCACTGCTTTCGAGTTAAGAACCAACGTCAAATAATCGGGATTGACCTCATTGTCGTCCAATACATGCAAATGCAGCAACGCACCTGAAGTAATAAATGGCGTATCCTCTTCTACTTTATATGCAATTCCCACGCTTCCGTCTTTTGTCAGTAAAATTGTTCCTTTTGTAGGAAATAAATCTTGTATATTATCAATAAAATGATAGGGTAATTTTATTTTGGGTTGTGTGATTCCATATTTCGTTATATCGCTCACGCGGACAAAAGGTATACCTGTTTCAGAATAACTATCACTGCCTGGCTCTATTGATTTTTTTATTGTAACTATTTCGCCTAATTTTTTGCAATTAAATTGACGCAGTATCACGAATAAATCATCATACTTTTTCTGATAAAATTCTGCATCCAATCTTTTCGCATCTTCAAAAGATGTTTTAAATGTTTTTACAGAATATGTTTCAGCTTGAGGAGCAAAATTCTTTAATCCCAATGTCTCTATTAATAGCTCCTCTGCCTCTTTATATATATCAATTGACGCATCCATAAGTTTCCACGCTTCATTTATAAACTTTTCACAAACATTCTGAAATTCATTTGAAAATAAGGGAATGTCTAGCATTTTTAAATCATCTAAATTAAGACCTCTTTGTATTACTCCTCTTTCTTTACGCAATAATAAATTCCTACCAAATTTTGAATTGAGATAGGTTGTCAAAAAATAAGGATTTACAGCATTTGTCCTAATTACTGTACTTTTACAACTAAAAATAGCTGGTATATCTTTTTCTCTGACGATACACGCATTTCCCAGCGTTCCTACAACAGATACTAATATATCGTCAACTTTTAGAGCATATCTTGACAATTTATTAAAATCCTCTTCTGTCATGTATCTTGCTTCTATATCCTTTAATACAAATGGCTTTACATCCTGTCCTCTAACATATCTGAAATTTGGTATATCTGTATAATTGTTTGTATCGTATGCAGAGCCAAAAGGTCCGATAAGGAAATCTGCCAAATGATACAACTTATTATTCTTGCATTTATGTATGATTTCTTCATATACAAGATAGTTTTTCTGATAATATTCTGCGTCAATTCTGCCCGAAAATTCTAATTTTGAACGCAAAATTTCCTGAATCTCCAACCCATCTATTAACTTCTCATAATACTCTCTATCAAACTCCGTCACAGATGGGTCATTTAAAAAAAACTTAAATGCTCCTTTTTTGCAAATTCAATAAATGCTTCGGCAATACCGTCTTCCGTTAATCCATCATGATTATACAAATCATGCTTTATGATTAGATGGTCATGCGCATCTAACATATAAGAGCCATCTGGATTCACACGGTAAATTTTATCCCCCGAATTGTCCTTGCTCGGCTCTCTCATTGTGGCAAAGAAAATCGGATAGTTGTCTTTTTTCGGACACAGTTCATCGTCCCATTTTTGAACAAACAGAACTGATGTTTTTGTTCCAGTATGCGGTTTAAAGACATTTCCATGCAACCCGACAACTGCAAGTATCCTGCAACGTTCTGCAATAAAGTCACGGATGTATTTGTCCGAAGCGTTATTGAACCTGCCTTGCGGCAGGACAATTGCCATCCTGCCTCCGTCTTTTAGAAAGGATAAATTTCTTTCAATAAACAGAATATCCCTGCCAACCTTAGACTGGTATTTTCCCTGTGCATTTTTGCCAAGCTCATATTTTGAAATAATGCGGCTTTCCTTAATGTCCCCCGCAAACGGAGGATTTGCCATAAGGACATCAAATTCAAAATCCCTGTTTTGGTTTTTCGTTCTACGTATATTCCGAAGACCCTTCCAACCATCGTAATAAATGTCTTCCCATTCCTCATCCTTTGTAAAGTCCTCCCATCTATCATAATCCAGTGTGTTTAGATGCATGACATTTGTCCTGCCATCACCAGCGATTAAATTCAGTGTTCTACCAACACGTACTGCTTTTGTGTCAAAATCAATCGCAAAAACATGATCTTTTACATAATCTTCACATTCTGGCGGCTTTTTCTCGAGAGTAAAAAGATGACTCTGGGGGATCCCTTTTTCTGCAAGAATACTTTTCCATACATAAAAAATGGTATGAACTGGAAAACCACAGCTCCCTGCTGCAGTGTCAATCATTTTTTCATCCCTTTTTGGATTAAGCATTTTTACACACATATCAATCACATATCTCGGCGTAAAATACTGTCCTTTTTCTCCTTTCTGTGATTTGCTCATCAAATATTCAAAAGCATCATCCACAACATCAAGATTTGAATTAAACAGTTTGACATCCTGCAGGCTGGCTACACAGACCGCTAAATGAGATGCCGTCAATGCAATTTTTTCATCGTCATTGAACACACCTGCCCATTTCTTCTTAGCCTTATTAAACAGCTCCTGCATACTGTTTTTCAAATCCTCGTCTGTATCCCCATAATTGCGAAATTCCAAAGTTCTTGACTTATCCCTGCCGCTTTCCATCTCGTCATAAAGTTTTGTAAAAATCAATTTAAACACTTCTTCAAACACGTCAACGCCGGCATTGGCAAGAACCTCATCTTCCATTTCCTCAATCAAGCCCTTTAAGGATTTTTTCTCACTTACCAGTTTGTCCTTTGCTACCAAATCGTCAATTGTCCAGCGTTCTGTCAAAATATCCTTTAATTTCTGGTTTTCTCTCGGTATATTGGGGATATCTTCAAAAAAATTTGGATCTTTCCTATGATAATAGGAAATCTGATTGCCATTTGTCCATACGCCAATAATTGCCCCTGTTGCATTACAATAAGATTTAAGCTGTTCCTTACCGTCTTTTAGTTTGGGTTTTTTCAGTTCGACAATTATTTCTTCAGACGTGACGTGAGTTTTATTGAAGATAACAATATCCGCGCGTTTCTTTTCCCGCCCAAATGTAATGACCCTCTCAAGTTCCATTCGTTCGATCGGATAGCCATATTCATGCACTAATTTATAAATATACAACTGTCTAACAATCTCCTCCGGTGTCAGTTTCACATCTTTATTCCTGACAAGGCACTTTATATACATCTTTCCATCTTTCTCTACAATATTTTGTTCAATAGCATCTACTGCGCTGCCATCAAATTGTGTCAATTTATAATCTGATTTTTTAATAATGTCAACTAAACTACTCATTTGTGTTTCTCTCCTTGTAATTGGATAAAAATATTTTATAATAAAAGAATCTCTATTTCTTTGTCTGTAAATACACCGCTTGTCTTTAACAATTTTTTCAAGCATTGCTTTATTGTCTCGTTGTGAAGGCAATGTTTCGCTTCGTAGTCATAAATAACGCCAATCATCATTTTTAACTGTCGCTCAATTTCTGTTACAGTGACTTGATTGTAAAAGTCCATTCCAACATTGCATATGTGCATGGTATTTGTCGTATTTATAAAGTCTTTGTAATTATGCAGATATTCCTGCAGTGTATTCCACATAAATTCTTTATTCTTAGTTTCAGCCGCTTCTCTTGCTTTTCTGCTCTTTATTTTTGATTTTTCTGCCACTTGATGTGTCATATCTACTGCTTTAATGATTGCCTTAACATAAACTGTTGATTTTTCATCATCTGTATATTGTAAATTTTGATAATTATTTCCCATTTCGCTCCTCTTAAAAATTTTATTTCTATTCTCTATCAGACATTATATCATACATTTTCATTTTTTCCGATATAATATTTAAACAAATCTCCGTATTGTCAAAATAGAATCAACATTGTTTTCATCCAATACTTTGTTAAATACATTTCTTTATGAAAAAAAGACTACCCTCCGCAATCCTTTTTTCATCGCCTATGTATGCGTATTTTTTATAACAATTTCGCTATCTTTTTCAAAGCAACTTGCTTATTATGCGTGTTTTCCCTTAACTACTTTAAACATTTGCTCTTGAAGAATTTTTCTTTCCTTGGAATCACGCATACAGAATACCCTATTACACTGTTCACACAAAAAGCAGGTCTCACAAATAATCTGATTCATTTCTTGTTTTATCAAATCATCATCACTTGGAAGTTCATAAGAGGCTATCTTTTTAATGCCCTTCGGATTCCTTAAAGAGTAATCTATCAGTTTTCCATTACTCGTTTTTACATAGCGATAAACATCTGCGTAAAATGTAACACAATCCCCAATATGGTAAAAATCAAACCCTGATTTGTTTACCCAAACATGGTCTTCCTTACCGTCAAACATCTCTCCATCGCTATACATTCCACTAACAAATACTCTCTCAAAACAAATGTTATTCTTTGTTACCCTTTTAATCTGTCCTTTAAATTCCATTGCGAAATTAAAATAACACATTTCAAAATATAAACGCATTTTCCCCATAGATTGAAACTGTACATCTAAATACTCATCGTATGTCATGGCTTCTGCACCAACAACCTCTTTCAGACTGTCCGGATCAAAAAAGATAACTCCTCCTTCCATTTGTGTACAAATGTTTTTACTGTAATTTGCTTTTTTTAATACATTGAAATCTTCCATTTCCTTAACCTCCGTTAATAAGTGCTGTCATATAACAGCCTGACATGCTAACATTGGCTTTTCAAAATGGAAAGCACTTAACATTATTGATATATAGTATCACAAAAATTGCCAGAAGACAAACTTCTTTATCCCTGCAACAAGACAAAATCTTCCTTTATGTCCCATACTATCAACGTCAAGATGTTATTAATAAGGGATAATCAAGGCATAAATGAATAATTATGTTGTTTTCACAACTATTTTTTCTTGTATTTCCAAAATCGAAATATATGGAATTGTGTATACAAAGCAACTGTCTGAATCAATCCGGCATCTACGAAATCCATCCCATTTAGCCTTTCTATTTAATCATAAATATTTTTCTGGCTAAGAAAAGCCGATATATATCATATACAGAGCTATTCTAATTTTTTTGTTCTCTCCATAAAACGTTTTTTCTGTAAAATTCATTTTATGGAGTTGTATCCACTTTTTTGCAAATCGTCTTTTTTCTGGACGTGTTCCAACTATTTTTTTCTTTGGCAGAATATTTAATACTTATTTGCCAATAGTATTATCTAACTGCATTTTCATTGCAACCAGAAATAGATTTAGACTGAGCTATTTGTTCCAAAGCTCTTCAAATAAGCTGGTACTGTCTATATAGGTGTAAGATATATGACGATGCATAATTCTATAACTTAACAAAACAATACCTGGTAGCATCAATTAATAGAATATCTCCATTTTCTACTTCTTAGTACAATTTCGCAAACGTATCAATTACTTTGCAACATTTTTCCCGTTCTTTCTCTGT
>BLMC01000049.1 GCA_011959805.1 Lachnospiraceae bacterium
AGTTAGTGTGAAATTAAAATTTCACACATCCTGATTTGTATGCCCGCAAAAGCGGGCAGATGGGAGTTCGTGTGAAATTAAAATTTCACACATCCTGATTTGTATGCCCGCAAAAGCGGACAGATGGGAGTTCGTGTGAAATTAAGATTTCACGCCTCCTGATTTGTACGCCCGCAAAAGTGGGCAGATGGGAGTTCGTGTAAATTGCAACGTTCTGATTTTAACAATGCATAATAACAAGCATCACACACTCCCTGATTATTCCAATCAGAACTGCGCAATGTCCCTTCATATTGCATACCACATTTTTTCATAACACTACCCGAATTAGGATTTCTTGGGTCATGTCTTGCCTCAATCCGGTTTGCGTCAACCACATCAAACAGAAAATCCATAACCGCCTTTAATGCTTCCGACATAACACCTTGATGCCACCACGTTCTACCAATACAATAACCGATATGTACTGTGGAACTCTTTTCTTTCTTATCGACAACAGCAATGCTGCCAATTGGCGTGTCTCCATTTTCCTTCAATACAATAGCCCACTGATAAAACTGTTCATCTGAATAGGCATTGATCCAATCTTTTATCACATATTGGCTTACATCCAAATTTGTATGAGTCGGCCAAGTTAAGTATTTTGTCACTTCGGCATCTGACGCCCAGTTTTGATACATTGCCTCGGCATCCTCTATCACAAATTGTCTCAAAATCAATCTGTCAGTCTCCAGTCGCTGTGTTCCGCAGTGTTTCATTAATAATCTCTCCTTTTTATTCAAATAGCTTCTTGCAAATCAGTTGCAAAAAGATTCTTGATAACTTTACCTTCTATCCCGCTAGACCTCCTACATGGATACTATACTTTATATCCATCTGGTTAGATTCCTGAAGCATAGTCTCTGCATCAATAAACAATTCGATACTGTGGTATGCAAAAAAATCTGGTTCTGTACCAAGGAAAAAATGTATTCTTGTTTCTTTAGGCGTATCACTATCTATCGTTATACTTTGTATATACAAACAATTCAAGAAAACATCTTCTGTTATTGGACAGGGAAACAATTCTTTGTTGTCTAATTCATAGTAAGTTTTGTTATCATCTTCATCAACTACTTCCCACCCTTCCATCCAGTAATTTGCCAGATTCACCATATCTGCATCTAATAATGCCTTTTGAATTTCCTTTTCATGGTTCTCAACCCACAAGATATGTGTATTCAACTGGGTAATAAACGCTTCTAACGTCCATTCTTTATTTTCAGAACACTCTTTAAAATTGGCATATAGTGTTGTTGTCACACCCCAAAGTTTTATTTCTTGCTTACAAGAAGATTGTCCGTTTTTGTCTTGATAAAAGTGTTTTATTGTAATTTTATTGTTCTTCAAATCACTTTTATTTTTTTTGCGCTCTTTTCGTTCCTGTTTAAACTTTTGTTCTTTCAAATAAAGTTGATGACTTTCCACTAGAAATTCAAAATAATATCGCTCCAGCACGTTCACCGCTAATCCTCTTGTATAATAAGAATGTGCGGCTGATGCAAGCTGTTGTTCAATAGTGGCATAACTTCCGGCAATCATAAATTTTACATTGTTCGGCAAAATAAAAAATACATTATCTGCACCTACTATCTTTTCTACATGATAATTAGGCGGCAATGGAAATGCTCTGTGTTCTATTGCAAAGATTCTATCGTATTCTTCCGGTTTCAAGTCATAAGGAATGAGATATAACATTTCAATTTTTTGTTTTTCTCCGCAGGTTTCTTCCCGTAGGCCGCCGTCTGCAAGATATTCTGACATCATCATTCCTGTTTCAGAAATATATGCCCATCCTTCCCCAACAACAATTATATTTCCATCTTCATCCATGCCTGCAATTTGTTCTATATTCATTAAATTTGGGGCTTCCATTAATTTTTGCACAAAACTCATGTTGATATCCTCCTATCCAATCAGGCATTCTTTCCCCTGAAATACAATACCATATTTTTTAATGCGTTCTGGCGCAAATCCCTCTGCAATCAATCCAGCCTCATACTGTCTCTCTGCAATCTGTTGAAGCGCATTTGCAAGCGTCTCCTCTAAATCATTTTCTTTTCTTGGCTTGTGTACTTTAAATTCAATAATGTATGCGCAGTCATTTTCTCTATCTTGTGGTTTTAACATTATATCATAACGACCAAATCCGCTTTCTCTGTTAGATTGAATTGTAAATCTTTCCGCTAAATCCACAATCAATCCTAGCACAAATCCATGATAGAACCGCTCTGGCGCATCCTTTGACGATGCACTCTTTGACACATCAAAATTAGAAAAACTCACAAGCGCAATGTCATTCATAAACTCATTCATAGAATCTACATCATTTATCAATAATGCTTTCACAAAATCATTGTATGGAATATTTGCGTTATTCTTAAACCAGCCATTCACCATATTTTTAAACATTATGGCTACCTCTTTATTGGTAAGTATCAATGTATAATATTGTTCTTTGTCCTCTCCCACAACCTCTACATCAAGAATCTTTAAATACCCCGTCGCAAGCAACAAACTCCAAACTGCATTTGTATTGTCTGCAAGCTGGTTAAAAACAATCTGCTCATCAATCATGGCCTTAAAACTACCACCTTCTATGAGTACCTCCATTGTTTCTTTAAGTTCTATCTTCCCTGTCTGTATCAAGGAATTGACAAGACCATTTGAGCTTGTATTTGCCCAATATGCGCTGTACTTTCCTTTTCTTTTGATAAAAGATGTGATAGACCAAGGATTATAGATATCAGTACAATTTCCAAATGTAAATCCATCATACCAATATTTCACACTTTTCTTCTCATTTCCAAGCCCCACATTATCGAGAGCCTCAAACACCTCATTCTCTGTAAAGCCAAAAGAAACCGCATACTCATTTGAAGTTGTTGTCACCACATCTAAATTGTTTAAGTCAGAAAAAATGCTTTCTTTTGAAATTCTTGTAATTCCTGTAATAATTCCGCGATATAGATGCGAATTTGTCTTGAACGTATTGTCAAAAAAGCTTCGGAAAAATGCAACTGCCTCATCCCAATAATCCCCAAGCCACGCCTCCTGCATAGGGGTATCATACTCATCTAATAATACAATCACTTTTTTTCCATAATATTTTTCAAGATAAATGCATAGCGAATGAATCGCTGTCTGTGCCTTAAAATCCTCCATTTTTTCGTTTACCGCCGCAAACGCTTCTCTATCACTCTCGTCAAATTTGTCTGACTTTATAATCTCTTTGTACCTTCCGTAAAGGTTCGTAATAACAAATTTTACTAGGGCTTTCATATCCTGCACATTATTAGCCTTTGTTCCTGCAAAACTTAAAAATATCACAGGATATGTTCCTTGAATCTGTCTGTACTTTTCCTCGTTCCAGATAGCAAGCCCTTCAAACAAATCGCCTCTGTCTGTATATTGATTGGAAAAAAAACATTCCAACATACTCATATTCAATGTTTTTCCAAATCTCCGCGGACGTGTAATAAGTGTCACATCAGAGGCACTTTCCCACCACTCTTTAATAAATCTCGTTTTATCTACATAGAAAAATCCCTCCTCTCTAAGTCTATCAAATCGCTGCGCACCGATATTAACAATAGTATTGCTATCCATATTGATACCTCCTTTACCAAAACCTTTTATATTTTATGTTCTTTTTCTTTTCGGTACAATTCTCCAAAGTAATTGTTTCTTTCCAATAACGCCTCAAAAGTGCCACTCTCAACAATCTCTCCCTCTTTAAACACAACAATTTTGTCAAAATCACTGATG
This sequence comes from Lachnospiraceae bacterium, assembly GCA_011959805.1. GTDB lineage: Bacteria > Bacillota > Clostridia > Lachnospirales > Lachnospiraceae > COE1. The sequence goes on from BLMC01000049.1 coordinate 3,808, forward strand.
GAAGACAACCGATGCGCAATCGCAATCACAGTGGCATTCTTTACCTGTGCCAAAACATTTTTCATAACAATGCTTTCTGTTACATTATCCAACGCAGACGTTGCCTCATCTAAAATAACAATCTCCGTGTGGTCAAACCACAATCTCGCCAGTGCCAACCGCTGTTTTTCACCACCAGATAAACAGGTTCCTTTCTCTCCAATTCTAGTATCAATCCCGTTATCTATAGAAGTTATCATTGATAACAATTGTGTCGCTTCAAGACTTGCATAAATATCTACATTTGAGACTTCTTTGTCAAACACTAAATTTTCTCTGATTGTACCATCAAAAACAGGAGTATCCTGTGATAAATAGGATATTTTTTTATACAACGATTCCAATGAAAATTCTTTTAATGGTTTCTTGTCATAAAGAATCTCCCCACATTCATACTTCAGTAATCCAATAATCATTTTTACTAATGTCGATTTCCCAGAACCAGATTCCCCGACAAAAGCTATTTTTTCTCCTTTTTTAATCGTCAAGTTTATCTGATTCAATATTTTCTTGTAATCATCAGAAAATGCTTCGTAATAACTTTTATCTTGTGACATTTGAACTGTTTCCGGTCGCAAACCATCCATATTGCAGCAGTTTTTCCCTCCATAGCAAAATGATAAATTCTCAATCCGAATTTCATTGACCAGTGTATCAAAAGAATCACCTTTCTGAAGTTGCATGTCATCTTTCAAGTCCAGCAGCTCTGCAAATCGCCTCCATGCCGCTTTGTTCAATCTATACTGAATGTAAATGACATTAAAGATTGCAATTGGCGTATAGGCATTGTCAATCAACGTGATCAGCGCAACAACTGCGCCAACAGACAAATGATTGCTTTTCCATGCATAAATCAAAATCCCAATATTCAAACAAGCGACTAGCAATGCAAATATGGTAAAAAATGCTTCGTGTATCATAGTCATTTTTATTTTTGCCGATATAATAATACGTTTTGCTTTCGATGCCCTTTTTATTTCGTTTGGAAATTGGTGTTTTAGACGAAAGATTGGCATTTCCATAAAGCCACGTACAAGAAAATGATTTAGCTGTTCCTCATTGGTCAATATCTTTTCCTTAATCTGATATAATCCTTTTAACAATAAATTCGTTACAACAAATACAATAACATATCCTCCTACAAGAAAATAAGTTACTTTTTTATCTATTTTCCAAATAAAATATAAGCTAAATAAAATTGTTGGAAGTAAATTTCTGACAACACAAAACCAAAAATCAAAAAGAACACCTTTGCCTGCATTTGCGCCATTCTCAATCTGTTGTATTAATTTTCCGGTTCCTAATTTTTGGTATTCCGAATAATCCATTCTACCTATCTTTTGTAACGCTAATAATTTGAAGTCCAGATAAATCTCATTTCCTAACTTTGCATTTGGATACTCGTCCAAATAATTCATTCCATAATTGAGAATAAGAATACCACCATACAACAAAATTCCAAAAAAAGTAATTGTCCTATCGGTCAATCCATCTACAATCTTTTGAAAATAATCAGCCTTATAATTTGCCATAAATGCATTGAATAATCCGATTGTCAGATATATAATAATCCAAATTCGATTCTTTCTTAATATTTCTTTCATATAACGCATAACTGTACCCCTTTCTAATCTGAATCCACTCATAACCAATGAAATTTGCCGTGAGTATCATTTTATACTGAGTGGAGTCTTTTTGACTGCCAATATACCTTTTTGAAACAGTACAGTTGTGACTGTCAGCAAGTTCTATAAGAAACATTTGTTTCCATTTCCTCAGCACAATCTGCTAACAGTTTTCATCAACTGTACTGAGTAGATACCTCGAATATATTTCATCTAACAAATTCTCCTCCAATTTTTTCAAATAGACGCCCAAAAGTTATTTTGTCATAATTTTAGTTTCGTCCAAAGTAATTACTATCATCTGATTGTCTGTTTGTTCATGCTCTCTTTGCTGCCAGCAAAACATACAATATCGTTAGATTCTGTTTTGTATTAAAAATATTATAACACAGAATATTAACGATTTGTAACCTGTCTGCCATGTTTTAAATATTGGCATATTATTTTTATCTTAGATATACAAATTAGTTCTATCTCAGAAGAACTGACTTGCACCACAATGAAAATACCAATAATATTCTTGAATTTACATGCCAAATCACTATTATAGTAAAAGCGTATAGAAACCAATCTATACGCTCTCAACATATAATCACTAATATCCAACTAATTCACAATGAAAAGTATTCTCATTGAATGGGCAAAAATATAGAAAAGACAAACCCATTATGCAACTCTGAAGTCACTTTAATATAGCCCCTACTTTGTGATAATCTCGCGTACTGGATACAAGCCAATTCCAACTTCTGAAAACATTGCATAATTTTGTCTTAAACGCTGCCAGACACTCTTGAAATATACCAATTAACAGAGAATTCCACAATATTGCACACACTGTAAGAATAGTTCCTACAAAAAAGATTTCCTTGTTGCCCAATAAAATAAATATCTTTATCTTCGTTCCCCTAAAAATTATACAATCGCTTTTTTCGGACACTTTTCTTTACATACCCCACAGCCAATACACTTACTTTGATCGATATGTGCATGGAAGTCTGCCACGGTAACTGCACCTGATGGACACACCTTCACACAAAGACTACATCCAATACATCCTGTCTGACAAGCTTTCATTGTAATGGGTCCTTTATCCTTAGAGCTACATGCTACTGCCACTTTTGTCTCATAAGGAATTAGCTCAATTAGCTGTTTGGGACATGCTGCCACACACTTCGCACACGCCTTACATTTCTCTTTATCTACTTTTGCAATACCATTTACAATATGTATTGCGTCAAAAGGGCACGCTTTCACACAATTGCCATATCCAAGACATCCATAATCACAAGATTTTGCTCCACCATCTGGCACATAGCGAACCATACTACAATCCTCTACGCCTGTATACTCATAAATTTTTGTTGTCTTCTCACAATCACCCGCACACTTTACAAAAGCAGTCATTCTGATAGAATCACCTGCCTCTACCCCCATAATAGCTGCAACCTTTTTGCCAACTGATTCGCCACCGACAGGACAGGCATTAACAGGTGCCTCGCCCTTTGCAATCGCCGCAGCCAATCCTGAACAGCCGGGATATCCACATCCTCCACAATTATTTCCGGGAAGAATACCTAGAACTGCTTCCTCCTTTTCATCTACCTCTACTTTAAATACAATACTCGCTATGCCAAGGAAGACTCCTAAGAATAAACCAACTCCGCCCACGACAAGAACGGCAGTCACTATCGCTGTTATATTCATACTGTTACCTCCCTTCTACAACAATCCTGAAAATCCGCAGAAAGCGATTGCTATCAGCCCTGCTGTGATTAACACAATCGGCATTCCTTGAAAGGATTCGGGTATGTCATTGTATGCTATTTTTTCACGTATTCCGGCAAGAATTACAATCGCAATCAGAAATCCAACCGCCGTGAATAATCCACTTGCAACACTAAACCCAATTCCATAATTTTTTTGCACATTTGTAAGTGCAACACCAAGCACTGCACAGTTTGTTGTAATTAGCGGAAGATATACGCCAAGTGCCTGGTAGAGTGATGGCACATACTTCTTTAAAAACATTTCCACAAACTGCACTAAAGCAGCAATCACTAATATAAATACAATTGTTTGCAGATAAGTAATATCAAAACGTTCTAAAATTGCCTTATAAATAACCGCCGCCACACCAGACGCAATGGTTATGACGAAAATAACTGCGCCGCCCATGCCGACTGCTGTATCAACCTTTTTGGAAACGCCAAGGAACGGACAAAGTCCTAAAAATTGACTTAACACAACATTGCTTACAAGTGCAGAACTGATCATCAATATCAATAAATCCTTTACTACATCAAGCATCTCTTTTTCCTTTCTGCGCCTATACGCGCCTATTCCAGTGCTCTCTGGAACACTATTTATGTCCTATACGTCTTTTGAATTATTTTTCGCATCAGCAACAGAACCCGACGCCCCATTCACATCGATAAAGTGGTGTGAACATTCGCTGTCAGAACAGCTTGCACAGTCTGAACTGCAACCCGATTGAATTTTGTCCACATTCTGACCTTTTTCCTGCATTTTTCTCTTGACACGATTCTGAAGTGCAGTAAGCGCAGCAAGCACAAAAAATGCACCGGGAGCAAGTACAAAGATACTAATTGGCACATACTCAATTGGCTTTTGTCTTCCCATCAAAGAAGAAATACTACCTAACACATTATTAATCACAGGCACACCGAAAATTTCTCCTGCCCCTAAAAATTCTCTCACCATACCAATTGCAGTAAGTGCCACTGTAAATCCAAGTCCCATTCCAAGTCCGTCAAATATAGAAGGAATCACAGGATTTTTTGATGCAAAAGATTCTGCGCGTCCAAGAATAATACAGTTTACAACAATCAGTGGAATATATAATCCAAGTGCTGCGTTAAGACTTGGTATAAATCCCTCTAGTAGCAGTTGAATCATTGTAACAAAAGATGCCACAATCACAATAAATGCCGGAATTCTGACCCTGTTTGGAATAATATATCGCAATAAAGATATAATTGCATTGCTGAGTACAAGCACAGCAGTCGTAGTCAATCCCATACCAAGCCCATTGATAGCTGAAGTCGTTACTGCAAGTGTTGGACACATACCAAGTACCAGCACAAAAGTAGGGTTCTCTTTCACTAATCCATTAAAAAATACATCTATGGAGCTTTGCTTTGCTTCACCATTCTTATCACTACTCATTCAGCGCACCTCCTTCATTTCCTACAAGTACACTATGGAAAAACATCAAACCACTATTCACACCATTTACAATCGCATTTGTTGTGATTGTCGCACCACTAATCACATCAATTTCACTGTCGCTTGTCGAACCTGATTTTGTATATGTAAAACACTCAACTTTCTTATCTGAAAACTGCGGTACAAGAATATCTCCTGCCTTCATACCAAGTCCAGCAGTCTCTGAAATGCTTAACAACGATATTCCATTTAGCATCCCATCAAGTGTTACTCCCATAGAAAATTGAATATCACCGCCATATCCCTCATGATCTGTCACAGTAATCACATAACCTATTAGTTGTCCCGAACTATCAAGTGCCTGCATCACCTCATTAATATCTACATTAGAATCCTTTTCCGCCATAAAATATGCTGTTGGCCCTTCCTCCTCACTCATTAAAGGCTCAAAAGTCTCTGCCACTGCAAATACATTTTTACATGCCTCCGCTTTTGCCTTTGCTTTCTGCTGTGCAATTGGTTCTTTTGTAATATTATACACAAAACCCAACAACAACCCTGCTGCAAGTGTGATAGCAAAAAGGATAAGCGCGTCCTTTATCATTGATTTCATCTCATTCCCCATATCACACTGCCTCCTTCTTCACTTTCTTTTTGCCAAATGCAGTAGGTTTTGTAAATCGTTCTATTAAAGGTACCAACAAGTTTCCAAGTATAATAGCATAGGAAACGCCCTCCGCAGACGGCCCAAATATTCTAAAAATACCTGTCATAATTCCCAAAAATATACCAAACACATACTGCCCATTTTTAGTAATGGGCCTTGTTACATAGTCTGTTGCCATAAAGAATGCTCCCAACATCAATCCGCCGCCTGCAAGCTGTGACAAAATGTAATTTATGTCTAGTCCATGCCCGCTAAATAATACAATAAATACAACAAAGGTAAGGATATATGTACCTGGGACGCGCAAATCAATGACTTTCATTATCAAAAGGAATACTGCACCAATCAAAAGCGCAATCATACTTGTCTCACCGATGGTACCTGCAGTCTGTCCAAGAATCATATCCAAAAGTTCTGGTGCAGCCTCTCCTGTCTTGATTGCTGCAAGTGGTGTTGCACCAGTATATGCGTCGCAATCAAAATTTGTCATAATAGACGTAAACGAAATCATCAAAAAACATCGAGCACCGAGCGCCGGATTCATAAAATTCTGACCCAAACCACCAAATAACATCTTTACAACTATAATCGCAAAAAGACCACCAATCACACCTATCCATAATGGTGCACTAGGTGGCAAATTCAGTGCTAGCAACACGCCTGTCACTACAGCAGAAAAATCGCCAATTGATATTTTTTTATGCATACATCTGTCATATATGTACTCTGTCAACACTGTCGTTGCTACGGTAATTACCACTTGTAACAACGCATGTAGACCAAACTGAAATACCCCAAATAAAGTCGCCGGAAGCAAAGCAATCACCACATACTGCATAATGCGAGCTGTTGTATCCTTTGAACGTATATGTGGGTTAGACGATACCTTAAACATATTTTCTCTCCTCACTTTTAATTTAGACATAAATTTTTAGAAAACTTTCTTCATGCCTTTTTCTTTTTGCCTAGAACTGTCTTTCGCATAGACTTAATATATTGGGTCAACTGTCTTTTCGCCGGGCAAACAAAACTGCAACAGCCGCACTCACAACATTCCATTCCATCATTTGCAATAAATCCTTCTTCATCGCCATGCTCTGCAAGTACAGCAAGCTTTCTGGGAACAACTCTTCCTGGACACACATCTACACAACGCCCACAGTTAATACAAGGGCTTGGCTCCATTGCTGACACTTCATCTTTTGTCAAACACAAAAGTGCTGATGCAGTCTTTGTTGTAGGTACATTCAAATCAAACAGTGCAAAACCCATCATTGGACCACCTGAAACTACTTTTTCTGGCTCTGTTTTAAATCCGCCTGCCTCCTCAATCAAATCATGATAGTTCATCCCAATACGCACATAGAAATTTCGCGGATCATTCACTGCGTCTCCTGTGACTGTAACAATTCTATTCATCAGAGGTTTTCCTTCCACTACTGCATGATATATTGCCACAATCGTATCCACATTATCTACAACACATCCTGCGTCCGCTGGAAGCATAGAAGAATTGATTTCCCTGCCAGTAGTTGCAAAAATCAGCTGTCGCTCTGCTCCTTGCGGATATTTTGTCTTAAGCGCCATTACTGTAATTTGACTTTCCTTTTGTGTAAGCCGTGTTAACAACTCTATGCAGTCTGTTTTATTATCCTCCACCGCCAAAATTCCCTGTGCATTGTCAAACAAACGAAGAATAATCTTTAAACCATCAATTAATTTCTGCGGTTCTTCCAACATTCTGCGATAATCCGAAGTTAGATATGGCTCACACTCCGCACAATTTGCGATTACATAGGTAATTTTATCTGGCTCTTTTGGCGACAACTTTACATGGGTAGGAAAACCTGCTCCACCCATACCAACGATGCCTGCTTCCTTGATTAACTCTAGGATTTCTTTTTTACTTAACTTCTCAGGATCATGCGCTATATACGCAACCTCCTCAAATAATCCATCATTATCAATAATAATGGAATTCACCATATCTCCTGTGACAACACGCCTAGGCTCTATTGTCTTAACTGTTCCAGACACAGTCGCATAGATTGGGGCAGATACGAATCCCCCTGCATCTGCGATTTTTTGGCCAACAAGTACCTTATCCCCCTTTTTTACTATCGGAACTGCTGGTGCACCGATATGCTGGCTAAGTGGATATACCATCTCACCCTTTGGCACAATGGTCTTCATGGGCTTATCCTTTGACAAATCCTTGCCATCATAAGGATGCACACCGCCTCGAAATGTAAGTTTTGCCATCTTTTGCTCCTTCTTTCTTTTTATTTTAAAACTTTCTACCTACATTATACTATTTCTTTCTTAATATTTCACTAATTTTTACAAAAATATATTATTTTCCATAAATTTATATTGCATTATTTCTATTCACTTTATAAATAATCTATGTCTATTTATCCTACTTTTTCCAAATTTTTTCATGTTGAATTTTATTTGATATAATATTATTTACCAAACACATAAGGAACAACAAATTTTACCATTTTAATAATAACACAAAAATACCGATGACATTCTTGGTGCGGCGTGAAAATGCGATCTGTTGATATAAAACCAATTTGCATGCCTGTAGTCCTACTAGAGGCTTATCTTAGCCGAAAATTATACACTTACTGAGACAAAATTATATTTCTCACCACTAATTAGAAATGAAAATCATCCCCAGCTAAAATAAACAATAAAATATCACATACTTCTTGATTCTTATTAATTTGACACAAAGTATCGCATGTGATAAGTTTATAGTAAACAACAAAATATTTATTCATCATTTACTGTAATCAATGTATATGACTACATAAAGAGCCTAATCGTTATACAACTGGCGCAACGAATAATCAAGCTTTTTCCTACTTGATAAAATCCACATTAGAAAGGATTGTGCGAATCAACATTATGAAATGTATTCAAAAAAACTTAGGGATTCTAACTCCAAAATACCCAATCGAAAATTTTTGTGTGCCAAAACAGACATTGTTTATTGATATAGAAACCACTGGATTATATGTGCGTAGTTCTAATCTCTATATGATTGGTTGCGCTTATCTTAATGAATCCGATAACACTCCCTCCTGTTGGAGCACTATTCAGTGGCTTGCTGCTAATTACGAAGATGAAATTAATGTATTGAACGCTTTTGTAGATTTTGCAAAATCATATCGTTTCCTAATTCATTTTAATGGCAATCGATTTGATATTCCCTATCTACAGAACAAACTACAACAATACAATATTTTATTTAGTTTCGATAACTTAGAAGGAATTGATATTTACAGGCGATTATCACCCTACAAGACCTTCTTAAAACTTCCAAACTGTAAACAAAAAACCATTGAGAACTTTATTAGCGATACCGTTCGCGAAGACCAGTATACTGGCGGTGAACTGATTGATATTTATCATGAATATGTTCTAAATCATGATAAAGAGAAGGAATATTTTCTTCTGCTCCACAATGAAGAGGACATTAAAGGAATGCTTGAGATTGTTGCCGCTCTCTCGATTCCCGACTTATTTCATCTTCCCGTCAAAGTAACAAAAGTTCAGGCAAACTACTATCAGGATATCAAGCAAAAGCAGTGTTCAGAAATTCTCATGAACCTAAAGCTTCCTACCACACTCCCTACAGAATTGTCTTATGGTGTCAACGGTTGCTATTTTACTGGCTATAATAAAGATGGCAGACTGCGTGTTCCAATTTATGAAGGTGAATTAAAATACTTTTACTCTAACTACAAAGATTATTACTATCTTCCTAAAGAAGATATTGCAATTCACAAATCGGTGGCTTCCTTTGTTGACAAAAATTATCGTCAACAAGCATCTGCCAAGAACTGCTACACGCGAAAAGTATCCTCTTATCTTCCTCAATGGGACAATCTTTTCACGCCGTTCTTCAAAAAAGATTACGATGATAAAAATCTATTTTTTGAGCTGACTGATGAACTCAAAACAAAACGTGATGTATTTAGTTTATATGCACACCATATTCTTGAAATGATGGCAACATATCGAATCACATAGAAATAATATTTATCATTTGATTATAAATTTGCTGTACATAATCAAAAAGCCTAATCTTGTTAAAAAGACTAGGCTTCTCTTTTGTTATAATATATCTCTTTCTTTGCCATTCTCGTTTGTTCATGGTTTTTGAGGGAGTGTCTTATTGAGCACGAAAATATATTCGACAGTAATGGCAATCCATTATTATACGCTGTTCTATTGTTAGGCTCTCCTCATTTGCAAAGACACTGATGATATTGATAACAGCATGAGCAAAGACGCAAGGATAGAGGCTCTCGCCGCGATAAAAAAGAATAACAAACAGAAAACCAATTGTGATAGCTTCGGTTACTTGAGACCGGGTTTTCTGCAAGCCCTGCGGCGCTGCCCTTGACCAGATTCAACAAGTGTCCTAGGCCAAAGATAACACTGGAAGCAGAGTCTTAATTTCGTTGGAACAAACTCCACTGTAAGTATTTACTCGAATAGCGATTTGAAGGTAACACAACAGGAACACAGTCAATGGTACAAAACACCGCCGCATAGCGGCAGCTATGCCCTTGGCAGACAACTTTGGCTATAGTTGACGCAGCGGGGATATATCCAACAGAGCCTCTGTGGACGGAACATAGAAAACAACCAGACACACCTGGTCACGATGTCCAGAAATCATACAAAAACACCACTTGGTTTTTAGCCAAAGCGGTGTTTTGCGTAAGATTGACAGCCCATTTAAGTTATTATATTTCTATATGCTCTTGTTAAGGAAAATTTTATATCTCTATACATTATAGAAACAAATAGAGCCAAGAAAAGAAAGAAAAATACTTTACATGGGTCTGTGCAATCGAGTAGGGAAGATTTATCTTCTTCTACTCCGCGTCGGGTACCCATCAGCTTCTGCTGACAAATTTCACTTGGGTGTCCACAGGCATAAATAAAACTGACTAACTTTAGATTAATCGGTTCTTTACTAACTATTTATTTTTGATATAGAAAAATGAGTTCTTCCTATCGTAGTTAATTTCCTTATAATTCATAATCTGTTCTGTGCTTCCTATAAATAAGATTCCTTCTGGTTTCAGCGAAGTGTTAAACTTACGAAATACCTCATCCTTTGCTTCCTCAGTAAAATAAATCAATACATTTCGACACACAATCAAATCACATCTATCAGGATAAGTATCTTTTAATAAATTGTGCTGTTTGAATTGTACCCTTGATTTAATCTCATTAGAAATTTGATAAGAAGGCCCTACCTTTGTAAAATATTTCTTTTTGAACTCATCTGGCACTGCCGCAATACTCTTTTCGTTATACAAACCTACTTTCGCTTTCTCTATCACCTGCTTGTCAATATCTGTGGCAATAATATTAATCTGATTGAGTGGAATATGTTTGGAAAATGCCATGACGAGAGAATACGGCTCATCTCCTGTGGAACACGCTGCACTCCAAACTTTTAAATTTTTACCAAATCTTCCAATCAGTTCTGGTATGATTTCTTTGTCCATCAATTTCCATTGTTCTGGATTTCTATAAAACTCTGATACATTAATCGTTAAATAGTTCACAAAATCATCGAAAACCACCTTATCATCCCGCAGCTTTGCAACAAACTTATCATAACCTGTCACTTTATGTTTTGCGATTAGGGTATCAATACGACGCTTCATCTGCTTTTCTTTATATGCATTCAAATCAATCTTGGTCAGTGTAAAGACCTCTTTTTTGAAATATTCATAATCAAATGCCATGAGTATTCCCCTTTCTACATTTAATTTACCCCTACACACTCTAAAATAACTCATGCTTCTGACTAGTCAAAATAGCTGTCTGCACAAGTTTCAATTAGCAATTATTCTATAATGATGTTCTTTTTTATAAACGAATATGATATCAGAGCCAATACTCCGATATCATATTTCTATTTACTCATATTATTATTCTGCATCCTCTGCTTCCTGCTTTGCAATCACCGCATCAATGTCTACAGACACAACATCAGAGTCTTCTTCTGCTGTCGTTTCAGGCATTGTTTCCTTTACTGTTTCAGGAACCATCAACGCTTTGATACTCAGACTAATCTTCTTACCTTCCTCATTAAAATCAACAACTTTGGCTGTTACTTCCTGCCCTACTGACAAAATATCCGATGGCTTCTCAATATGCTCTCTTGCAATCTGCGAAACATGTAACAACGCATCAATGCCTGGCTCAAGTTCAACAAATGCACCAAAGTCAGTCATTCTTGCAACCCTACCTGTCACTTCATTGCCAACAGCATACTTGGTTGATGCATTCTTCCACGGATTGGAATCATCAAACTTTAATGACAATGCAACTTTAGTCCCGTCGATATCCTTAATCAACACTTTTAATGTCTCGCCAACTTTAAATACTTTCTTAGGATTCTCAACACGTCCCCATGACATCTCGGAAATATGAAGTAGACCATCCACTCCGCCAAGGTCAATAAACGCACCAAAGTCTGTGACGTTCTTAACAGTACCTTCAATCACATCACCAACACTAATCTTGGCAAATAATTCTTTCTGCATCTCAGCTTTCTTAGCAACAATCAATTGCTTGCGATCGCCAATGTATCTTCTTCTCTTAGGATTATATTCACTGATAACAAATTCTATGTCTTGTCCGGCATATTTGTTCAGGTCTTTTTCATACACATCTGAAACAAGACTTGCAGGAATAAAAATTCTTACTTCGTCTACTACTACACTCAGACCACCATCCAGCACTTGTGAAACCTTTGCTGTCAACACTTCTTTATTGTTGTACGCTTCTTCAATTCGCTTATTGCCTCTATCGGCAGCAAGACGCTTGTAGGTTAAGAGAACCTGTCCTTCACCATCGTTTACTTTAAGAACCTTAACCTCCATCTTGTCACCAGGATTTAGGATTGTTGTAAGGTCAACATTCGGTTCATTGGTGTACTCGTTACGTGTAAGAATACCATCTGACTTGTAACCGATGTTAAGGATTGCTTCATCGGGTTTCACATCGATGACTGTACCTTCAATTACCTCTCCTGTATGAATAGTTTTTAATGATTCTTCTAACATTTGTTCAAAAGTTAATTCTGACATAATTTTGAACCTCCTCAATTATTTTGTTTGGGGTAGAAGCCCCCGCTGTGATGCCCACCAGTTCTACAGAATTAGGTAAATCTAATTGCAGGTCGTCCAGTGTTTGTATATAGTAAGTATTCTCACATTCACTTTTGCATAATTCATAAAGCTTCCGTGTGTTGGAACTGTGAGTACCACCTATCACAATCATAACATCAGCTCTGGTTGCCAATTCAATGGCCTCCTTCTGACGTTTTTCTGTTGCATTGCATATAGTATTCGCAACAATTATATCATAACCTTTTTTCTGAAAAATTTCAACTAAATCTTGAAATTTCTTGTAGTTAAATGTCGTTTGGGACACAATATATAATTTTTCGTCATTTTTTACTGTAAAATCCTCTGCCTGCTCTTTTGTTTCAATTACCGTAACTGATCCAGCTGCCCATCCCTTTATTCCTATCACCTCAGGATGCTGTTCATTTCCAATAATGATAATATGTCGTCCCTTTGCGGAATGCCCATTGATCAGGCGATGAATATGACTGACAAACGGACAAGTTGCATCGATACACTCAAGCCCTCTTTCGTTTATAAGCTCATACGTTTTGCGCGGAACTCCATGTGCGCGTATGATAATCGTACCTTCCTCGGGTTTGAGTGTCTCACGCTCCATACTGCGAAGTTCCTCCTCGTCCTCAATCACTTTTACACCTTTTTCTTCCAAGGTTTTTACCACTTCTTCGTTGTGGACGATTGGACCGTATGTATGAATTATCTTCCCTGTCCCTAACTGTTCATACACTGCATCAACCGCTCTTTTTACTCCAAAACAAAATCCTGCCGATTTCGCCACCACTACTTCCATTATACAACTCCCTAATCACATAAACGGATAATGGCATCCGCAACTTGTTCAATTGTCATAGCAGACGAATCAAGAAGTACGGCATCTTTAGCCTGTCTTAATGGCGAAAGCGCTCGGTGCATATCCTGATAATCCCGATCAACAATATCCTTCTCAATCACATCCAGTTCACATTCTTGTCCCTTTGCCTTCAATTCTTCATAACGTCGTATCGCTCTCACATGACTGGCAGCAGTCAAATATACTTTCACATTAGCGTCAGGAAGAACACATGTTCCAATATCTCTTCCATCCATAACAACATTCTCTCGCTTCGCAAGAGCCTGTTGCAATTCTACCAGTTTTCTCCTAACCTCTGGATTTGCGCTGCTGGAAGATGCCATCTTTCCCACTTCTTCTGTGCGAATCAATCCGTTTACATTTCTACCATTAAGCCATACAATTTGTTCTTGATTCTCATATGAAATCGTCACATCTGCACTTGCAGCCGCCTCGCTAATTTTTTCCTGTTCTTCTGCACCGATTCCCTGTTCAATAAAGTATAATGCCATCGCCCGATACATTGCCCCTGTATCTACATATATATATCCTTTTTTCTTTGCGATTAATTTCGCGATTGTGCTCTTTCCTGCTCCTGCAGGTCCGTCAATTGCAATACTATAACTCATTTTATTAGTTTCTCCTATCATCCATAAAATATGTAACGATTTCTTTTGACTTTTACAAGCTATTCGACGCACTTTTGCCTGCTAAATATCCAGTAGACCAGGCAATTTGAAGATTAAATCCACCTGTAAGTGCATCGAGATCAAGAACTTCACCGGCAAAGTATAATCCCTGAACAAATTTCGACTCCATTGTAGATGGCGAAACTTCATTTGTTGCCACTCCTCCCTTTGTAACAACCGCCTCGTCATAATCTCTCAGTCCCGTTATAGTAAGCTCCATATGCTTAATTGTCTGTACAAAATGTTGCCGTTGTGCCTTGGTAATTTCATTGACTTTTTTATCTGGATCAATATCTGCTAACATAGGCATAATCGATATTAACTTTGCTGGAAAAAGACTGTTTATCACATTTTTAAACTGCTTGTTTTTATTCTCATCGAACTCTCTAAGAATGCGTTTATCCAATTGTTCTTTGGTAAGTGCTGGCTTTAAATCAATAAAAAGCTTTGCCTTTTGACAAGAATCTTTTTCCTTGCAGGTCTTATGAACATAGTGACTGCTCGCACTCAGAATTAGTGGTCCACTAACACCATAGTGTGTAAAAAGCAGTTCTCCAAAATCAGAATAGATTTGCTTACCGTGTATTTCCACCGTCGCTTGAACATTCTTAAGCGAAAGTCCTTGCAACTGATGACACCACGCTTCTTCTATTGTAAAGGGAACAAGTGCTGGCATTGTCGGAATAATACTATGACCACATTCTTTAGCGAATCGATATCCATCACCCGTTGAACCTGTAAGAATATAAGAACACCCGCCTGTTGCTAAAATTAACTGCTCCGCATGAATTTCTGTTTTTTGCCCGGTTTTGCGATGATATACCACAATCTCAGAAACCTTTGTGGTATATGTCTTCTTTTTACTGCTAGCCTTCTTTTTATCCGTTTTATAATCACTTGTTTCTTCCAGAAAAACAGTTTTTATTTGTTTCACTTCTGTATTTAAAAATATCTCTACATTTTTTTCTTTTAACTTCTGCTCTAATGCCTTGATAATATCGGAACTATGATCTGATTTTGGAAATACACGTTGCCCTCGTTCTATTTTTAGTGGACAGCCCGCATGCTCAAAAAAATCCATCACAGCATGGTTATCAAATCCATAGATTGCACTGTATAAAAACTTCTCGTGTTCCATCACATTATGAAAAAAATCTACAGTTTCACAGGCATTGGTCACATTACATCTTCCCTTGCCCGTAATAAACAATTTTTTTCCTAACTTCTCGTTTTTTTCAATCAATACAACACGATGTCTTGTATCTGAAGCTGCAATCGCTGCCATCATTCCCGCTGCACCACCGCCTACGATCACTATCTCTGCCATATCCGCCTCTCATCTCTTTCTTCGCCGCGCCATCTGTGCCTGCAAGGGTACATTAAGCATCTCTTCATCGATAAAATCAATCTCATCTTTTAGGTAAACCTGATAATTATCCCACGCATATTCAAGAGATTCCAAATTCTTGCGCACATCTTCTGGTTTTTTCAAGCACATCGCTACCACCAGCGCATTGATTACGCTAAGCGGCGCAACAAGTGAATCCACGATAGACACCATATCGCTTCTTGCCAGTAGATTGCAAGAGGAATAAAGACACATCGGTGAATGAATTGAATCTGTAATTGTAATTACCTTTGCATTTTTGTCGTTCGCCATTTCCATCGCCTTCAACGTGCGCATAGAATATCTTGGAAAACTAATTCCAATCACAACATCTTCCCCACTAATCCGAAGCATTTGTTCAAATGTTTCGGATGTACTAGTAGAATCAATAAGCTTGACATCTCCTCGAATAATATTGAGATAAAAGTGAAGAAATTGTGCCATCGGCTTACAACTCCGAAGTCCGATAATATACACATGTTTTGCTCCAAGTATAATATCAACAGCAGCTTCAAAAGCCTGTACATCAATATGTTCTATCGTATCTTCTATTTTCTCTATATCCGCACTAAGCACAGAAGTTAGTATTTCAGCCTGCGTGCTTGACCCATATTTCGCACCGATTGACTGGACTGTATTTAACTTCTTTTTAACCCAATCCGCCAGCGACGACTGAAATTCGGGATATCCTTCATACTCTAGCGCATATGCAAACCGCACTACTGTCGCCTCGCTAATGCCCACTGTTTTTGCCATCTTAGCAGCTGTCATAAAAGCAGCTTGCTCATAATGGTCAATAACAAAAGTAGCCAACTTCTTATGACTCTTGCTCATCTTATTAAATTTCTCATTTATCCTTGATATCGTATCGTATGTTTCGTCCATCGAAATTCCTCAGCCCCAGCTCTATAATTTATCAAGAACAACTTTTATAGATATCTTTCAATAACTCTATCGTTTCCTCTTCTGTCAAGTCGTAGTCTCCAGTGAGCACCATACATGCACATCCGTGTATAAAAATCCATATTTTCATAAACAGGCTGCTTGGATTTTGGCAACCTGCTGCCGCAGCCCTATTGATTTCTCTGCTGACAGCCGCGGTCTTCCCGTTTAGAAGTTCAAAAAGTCCTCTGTCTCCACGATATTCTGATTGGAATAGAAGTTGAAACAGTTTTCTCTCATCCCTTGCATAATTTATATAGGCAAGTCCCAGGTGTATAAACGGTGTATCTACCTCCGACTTGTAATTTTCATAGTAATCTCCAAAATTGACGATTGCCTTCTGATAAATCTCCGCATAGAGTTCACTCATATTTGCATAAACTCTGAAAATTGGCTGTGTAGAACATCCGATTTGCGCCGCCAATTTTCTGGCAGTCACATTTTCTATGCCTTCCTTTTTTGCCAAAGCAAAGGCGGTCTCTCCTATCTTGTCTTTCGTAATCAATTCTTTCCTTGCCATCTTACCATCCATGCCTTTCTTAAGTCACGGAGAACAGTTTCATGCAATCAAGTAGGACAGATTTATTTTCCCTACTCGCCGCGCAGTCCATGTGCCGGTTTTGCGGCACACTTCACACGGGCCTATGCATCAAAACAGTATCGGGCTAAAATATATTTATCCCGATACTGCTAACAGTCCACAGTTTACTAATACAAAATTATACGGGATATGCACCGTTTTTTGTATCAGCCTGAGTCATATCAACCTTCTCCTGCTGCGCCTGACGATATTTAAAGAAATCTGTAGCAACCTGCGGGAATAACGCATAGGATAACACATCCTCGTCTTGCTGTTTCCACTCTTTCATTTCTTCTTCAATCTTCTTTAACTCGTTTGGAAGTCTGTCAGCGGGACGGCATGTAATAATATTGTCTTTCTCTTCCGCTGAAAGCACTTTATCTTGCACTTCCTTATTAAATGGTTTGACAGTCTGACCATACTCACCGCGAAGAACCGCTTTGGTTTCCTTGGTCGCCATCTTGTAGCGTTCTCCCATCAAAACATTGAATACAGCTTGTGTACCAACAATCTGAGAAGAAGGAGTAACAAGAGGAGGCTCACCCAAATCCTTACGCACTCTAGGAATTTCCTGCAGCACATCATAATACTTATCCTCTGCATTCTGTTCCTTCAACTGACTAACCATATTGGACAACATACCACCTGGAACCTGATACATCAATGTCTTAATGTCTACACCAAGTACCTTCGGATTGAGCAGTCCACTCTTTAGACATTCTTCTCTATATGGTCTGAAATGGTCAGCAATCTTTGCAAGAAGATTCTGATCAAATCCAGTATCATATGGAGTGCCCTTAAAAGTTTCTACCATAACTTCTGTAGCTGGCTGTGAAGTGCCAAGCGCAAACGGAGAAATCGCACAGTCAATAACATCAACACCTGCTTCTATTGCCTTTAAATATGTCATAGAAGCAACACCTGATGTATAATGTGTATGCAACTGAATTGGAAGTTTTGTCGCTGACTTCATAGCTTTAATCAACTCTTCTGCTTTGTATGGCACCAAAAGTCCAGCCATATCCTTAATACAGATTGAATCAGCTCCCATCTCTTCAATATCCTTTGCCATCTTCATCCAGTAATCAAGAGTGTATGCGTCTCCTAATGTATAAGAAAGGGCAATCTGCGCCTCGCCGCGTCCTTCCCGCTTCTTTACTGCATTTGCTGCATTAACTGCACACTGTAAATTTCTAAGATCATTGAAACAGTCAAAGATACGAATAATATCAATTCCATTCGCGATAGATTTCTCTACGAACTCTGTCACAACATCATCTGCATAATGGCGATATCCCAAAATATTCTGACCTCTAAAAAGCATTTGAAGTTTTGTATTCTTCACACCATCTCTAATCTTTCTAAGTCTTTCCCACGGATCTTCCTTCAGGAAACGAAGAGATGCATCAAATGTTGCACCGCCCCAGCACTCTAAGGAATGATATCCAACCTGATCCATCGTCTCAAGGATAGGGAGCATAAATTCTGTCGGCATTCTTGTCGCTATCAACGATTGATGAGAGTCTCGAAGGACTGTCTCAGTGATCTTGATAGGTTTTTTTACTGTATCAGACATTTCTATTCCTGCTACTAAAAAC
>BLMC01000050.1 GCA_011959805.1 Lachnospiraceae bacterium
CGTGTGAAATTAAAATTTCACCATCCTGATTTGTACGCCCGCAAAAGCGGGCAAGTGGGAGTTCGTGTGAAAAATATTTCTAAACCTATAAAAGGCACTACCTAAGAAGTATTAAGTTTCACACGATTACTATTTGAGCCGCCAAGGACGGCATGGGGATTAATATGAGCGAAAGATTTAAAGAACTTTCAGAAGAAAAGCAGCTTTCTATTTTACGAGCAGCAATAGAAGTTTTTGCAAAGTATGAATACAAAAAAGCATCTACTGATTTAATTGCTTCTAAGGCTGGGGTTTCTAAAGGTTTACTTTTTTATTATTTTCATAACAAAAAGGATTTGTATTTGACAGTATATGAGTATGTAAAACAAATTATTACAAAAGAGGTTGCGGATTCCAGACTTTTGGAAATTACAGATTTTTTTGACCTTATAACCTACGCCACCATGAAAAAAATCAAGATATTAGCTGAAAATCCATATATTGTAGAATTTTCAGTTCGTTCTTTTTATTCCAATAAAGAAGAAATCTCTAACGATTTAAAACTGAAAAATAAGGAAGGAATTGAACAGAATTACAGTCAATTCTTCAATAAAATAAATTACAATAAATTTAAAAATAATGTAAATCCATCTGAAATATTTAAAATGATGGTTTGGTTAGTAGACGGCTATATCCATGAGCAGCAAATGAACAACGAGCCATTACGTTTAGATGAGATTGGCAAAGTAGTCGCAAATTGGACTGAAATGTTAAAACAAATTGCATATAAAAAGGAGTATTTATGAGTGTTATTCAAATTGAAAACCTTGTGCGCGACTATGGTGGTGGAAAAGGAATCTTTAATGTATCTTTCCATGTAAATCAAGGGGAAGCTTTTGGCTTTTTAGGTCCCAACGGAGCTGGAAAAACAACGACGATACGCCATTTAATGGGATTTTTAAGACCTCAATCAGGAAAATGTACTATTGACGGTCTGGATTGTTGGAACGAGAGAGATAAAGTGCAGGCAAAACTTGGTTATATTCCCGGTGAAATCAGTTTTTTTGATGATATGTCGGGCACAGACTTTTTAAAATTTATTGCAGACTATCGTAGAATTGGTACACAGAGTCGTAAAGAAGAACTGTTGGAACGTTTTGAGTTAGACCCAAAAAGCAAGATAAAAAAGATGAGCAAAGGAACAAAGCAAAAGCTTGGAATTGTCGCCGCATTTATGCACAACCCTGATATTCTTATTCTTGATGAACCAACCAGCGGCCTTGACCCTTTGATGCAGAGTAGATTCGTTCATTTTATTGCGGAAGAAAAAGAACATGGCAAAACAATTTTAATGTCAAGCCATATGTTTGAGGAAGTAGAACGAACTTGTGACCGTATTGGTATTTTACGCAAAGGTAAAATGATAGCCGTTGATTCTGCGATAGCACTACATGAACGACATACACGCAGCTACACAGTAACACTTGAAAATGAAGCTGCTGCCAAGGCATTTGCCGCAGATTTTAATGGTATATACAATGGTGTAAAAGCTACTGTTACCACAAAACAAAGTTTGGAAGAAATCTTCATGAATTATTATGGGGGTGAATAGTATGAGACTTAGAACTTCTAACCGCTTGCAGCAAAGCTGCTTTGCGAAGAAGTTCTACGTCTCACACAGGAAAAACGCAAGGAACAGCGTTTTTCATTCCTATTTGTGTTGTTTGGCGGCAGAATGGAGGTTAAAATGATTCACATGGCATTATATAAACGTGAGATGAAAGGAAGCGCAAAGCTGCTTATAATTTTTAGTGCAATCATTACTTTGTATGTTTCTGTTATCATCTATCTATATGACCCTCAATTAATGAAAACTCTGGACAGTTTTGTGGAAGTGATGCCGGAATTGATGGCGGCTGTCGGAATGAAGGCAAATACTACAAACCTTTTAGGTTTTATGGCATCTTACCTCTATGGGTTTATATTGATAATTTTTCCAATGTTATTTTGCATACTGCGCGCAAATGCTCTTATTGCAAAATATGTAGAGAAAGGCTCTATGGCTTCTTTGATTGCTGTGCCTGTAAAACGACGTACTATTGCATTTACACAGATGAGCGTACTTATAAGTGGAATTTTATTACTCATTTTTTATAGCACAATCATAGAATTAATTTGTGCAGAAAGTAGTTTTCCAAAAACACTAGATATAACAGCACTCCTGATATTAAATAGCGGATTATTGTGTTTACATTTGTTTATTGGAAGTATATGTTTTCTTTCTTCTTGTATCTTTTCTGACACCAAATATAGTATTGCATTGGGCGCTGGGATTCCAGCATTTATGTATGTATTGCAGATGCTTGCAAATGTTGGCGGAAACGCCGAAAAAGCAAAGTATTTCACATTTTTCACCTTGTTTTATCCAGATGGTATTATTGCTGGCGAAAGCAGTGCAATCATTGGCATATTTATACTTTTGACAAGCGCAATTATATTGTATGGGTTAGGAATTATAATATTTGAAAGAAAAGATTTGCACATCTAGTCAATTGTAAAAATACCTTTATACAAAAAGAACCTTTATTATTACAACTTAATAAAAGTTCTTTGATAATCTGAGTCCCCAAAGTATTGTGCTTTGGGGACTCTTTTTTCTTTATTAGCAAACACCCTGTGCGAGCATTGCATTAACTACCTTCTCAAAACCAGCTATGTTGGCACCGGCCACATAGTTGCCTTCCATTCCATATCTTTTTGCTGCGTCATCAATATTGTGATAGATATTTACCATAATATTCTGTAATTTTGCGTCAACTTCCTCAAAACTCCAACTCAAACGCTCACTGTTTTGTGACATCTCCAATGCTGATGTTGCAACACCACCTGCATTTGCCGCCTTGCCGCCAACAAACCATACTCCATTCTGCTGCAAATACTCTGTCGCATCAATTGTTGTTGGCATATTTGCGCCCTCGCAGACACACTTACAACCATTTGCCACAAGCTGCTTTGCATCCTCAATAAGAAGCTCATTTTGTGTTGCACATGGAAGAGCAATATCACACTTAATTTTCCATACTCCACGTCCTTCATGATACTCTGCGCTTGGTCTTGCTGCTGCATACTCTGTCAATCTCGCTCTCTTTACTTCCTTCACTTCCTTAAGCAATGCGACATCAATTCCCTCTGGATCATAAATCCAGCCTGTAGAATCAGAACATGTAACAACCTTTGCACCCATCTGCTGTGCCTTTTGTGTCGCATAAATTGCAACATTTCCAGCACCAGATATCACAACAGTCTTGCCTTCCATAGACTCTCCATGACACTTCATCAATTCCTGTGTAAGATAAAGAAGACCATAGCCTGTTGCCTCAGTACGCGCTAGAGACCCGCCATATGTAAGTCCCTTACCTGTAAGAACACCTTCAAAAGTACCTCTAATTCTCTTATATTGTCCAAACATAAAACCAATTTCTCTAGCACCTGTTCCAATATCGCCAGCTGGCACATCCACATTTGCACCAATATACTTGGAAAGCTCTGTCATAAAACTCTGACAGAACGCCATAATCTCTCTATCAGACTTGCCCTTTGGGTCAAAATCAGAACCACCCTTGCCGCCGCCAATTGGCAAACTTGTGAGAGAATTTTTGAAAATCTGCTCAAATCCCAAAAACTTAATAATCCCTAAATTTACAGAAGGATGTAAGCGAAGACCTCCCTTGTAAGGTCCAATCGCATTATTAAACTGTACGCGGAATCCTCTGTTTACCTGCACCTGTCCTTTGTCATCTACCCATGGTACACGGAACATAATCTGGCGATCAGGCTCTGTAATTCTCTCAAGAATTGCGTTCTTTTTGTAAAGCTCCTCATTTGCCTCAACTACAGGTCTAAGCGAATTTAAAACCTCCGTTACAGCCTGGATAAATTCTGGCTCACTTGCATTTTTTTTCTTTACATACTCTAAAACTTCATCTACATAAGACATACTAAAATCCTCCTTGGTTGATAAATAATATCCATTTTAAACAATATCTGTTTCAACACTTTAGTGCGCTAAACTCAACGAATATATTATAGTTTAATTTTTTTTCTAGCACAACAGAAAATATACAGTCACAATAAATTTTGTATAATTTACTAAAATTCATTGGTATATTTGATGATTTTCAGTCTTATTTCACGTATTTTTCATATTATTATAATGCATCTTTTTTCGCAGAAATAAAATATTGTGCCGATTTCTTTACTTTACAGCTTTTCCGGGCAGCTCATATCGCTGCAAACATTCTTGGCATATTTTATCGAATGTACTTCCCTCTTCCTTCTCTAACTGCTCCACATATTCATGTGCGTGCGTATCATCCTCATACAACTGCATCATATTGATTGCAAGATTAGAACAATGGTCCGCAATTCTTTCATAATTATTGGTGATATCAGACAAAATAAAACCCAATTCCGGTGTACATTTTCCTTTTTTTAGCCGCTTCATATGTCGTTTTTTCATCTCTTTTTGCAGAATATCAATTGCCTCTTCAAAAGGTTCGATTGCTTTTGCAGCCTCCATATCCTCTGTCCTCAAAACCTCTACAGAAGCACTGACAATATCTCGAACAGCCTGTGAAAATACTTGTAACTCCTCCGTTGCCTTCTCCGAAAATTGTTGTTCTTTCTTATCCATTACTTTTGCACAATCCACCAAATTTACAGCGTGATCAGAGATGCGCTCTAAATCCCCTACACTGTGAAGAAGCATTGTAAGTTTCCGCGAATCTGGCTCACTCAAATTCCGACTCGAAAGCTTTACCAGATAACCACTTATCTCATCATCATAACGGTCCACAAGACTTTCAATCTCCTCTACGTCTTTTGCATTTTTCTTGTCATACGCAAACAAGTTATCCGCCGCCATATTTAAAGCTTGCTTTGTCAGTTCCGCCATTCTCACCGCATAGGAATACGCTTGTTCCAACGCAAAAGATGGTGTATTTAAAAAACGTTCGTCCATTTTAGCAAACAACTCGTTCTCCAGCGCTTGCCGTTCCTCTTGCTCATCTGGTTTTATTAAAATCATCGATAATTTTTCCAAAATATTTGCAAAAGGTAACAAAATCAAAGTAGCAATCACATTAAAACCAGTATGCACCAAGGCAATGCCAGCACTATCAGCCGCATCCTGCATAAAATCAAAATCAATTATTGCATGTAACATATAAAATGCAATCAAAAAAATCACTGTGCCAATCACGTTAAAGAGCAAATGAACAATCGACGCACGTCTCGCATTCTTGCTCGCACCAACTCCAGACATCATTGCTGTGGCACATGTACCGATATTCTGTCCCAAAATAATTGGCACTGCCGCTGCATAATTAATACTCCCCGTCGCACACAATGCTTGCAAAATACCAACAGACGCAGATGAAGACTGTATGATTGCAGTAATTAATGCTCCCACAAGCAAAC
This sequence comes from Lachnospiraceae bacterium, assembly GCA_011959805.1. GTDB lineage: Bacteria > Bacillota > Clostridia > Lachnospirales > Lachnospiraceae > COE1. The sequence continues at coordinate 5,458 of BLMC01000050.1, forward strand.
CGAGAATCGGATTTGTAAACATTGTAAAAAGTCCTGTAAACCATGAAACCTGACTTAATGGCTTCATTGCAGACGACATTGTATCCATACCAGTCATTAGTATCGCAAATCCAACCAGAATCGAACCAAGATCACGCTTTCTACCATTTTTTACAAAGAGGATAAACACCACACCAATCACAGCAAGTATCGGTGAAAAAGAAGTAGGTTTGACAAGCTGCAAGAAGAAGTTATCACTCTCAATACCAGTCAAACTTAAAAGCCATGAAGTAATCGTCGTTCCAACATTTGCGCCCATAATAATTCCAATTGCCTGCGAGAGTTTCATAATACCTGAGTTTACAAAACCAACCACCATGACAGTTGTTGCCGATGAAGATTGAATCACCGCAGTCACGCCCGCACCCAACAGCACAGCTTTTAGCCTGTTGTTTGTCAAGTTCTCAAGTACCCGCTCCAATCGTCCACCTGAAAGCTTTTCAAGCCCCTCACTCAATAAGTGCATTCCATACAAAAACAGTGCAAGACCACCTATCATAGTCAACAAATCAAAAAAATCCATAAATTCCTCCCGAATTGTGCTTGTATTTATTATCTTTATCTTGTTTGTGTCCTATACTATTCTTTTCTTAATTTTAATTTATCTTTTCTCCTCTCTAATTCTCATGTCAATCTGATTAAATACTTTTTACAATATCAAATCTAAAAACTACCTGTCATTTTCTCAACAAAATTAAATTTTTTTCATTATATCATGTATCGACTATTAATCCAATATATATTTTATATATAATTAACAAAAATATTATACTTTATTTATGTAATATTTTTTTACAAGTTATTACAGTTCCTTAGAAAATTTTAATTTGAATTTAATGTATGACGTGTTTTGTTGTGCTATAATTAAAAACTGTTAAGATATTTCTTTACTGTTAAATGGAGGAACACAATGATCAATACAACAACAAAATCCGCTGGTGTCATGAATCGCAATTCCATTCTCCTAATCAATATACCAGAAAAACAGAGTGTAAAAAGCAAAAATAATATTATGACACTAATCAAGAGTTCTAAATCTAATAATGCTCAAGCAATCCCTAAACCGCATCCTCAATATAGTCAACAGCAAAATAGGCCACCACAGATATCTCAATATAATCAACCAAATAATAATGCTTCACAACCATCATTTTGTAATCCGCCGAGCAAAGCACCACACCAACCCCAAAATCATGCATCGCAAAACAGGCCACCGCGACAACCACAGAGCATTCAACCCGCACTGACTGCCGGACAGCAAAATACAGCAAGCACTCCGGGAATACCAGCCGCAAAACCGATTCCTACTCTATTAAACAAAGTACAAAAAGGCCAAAAAACACTGCTATCCACACCTTCTCCTACTACTGTCAATGCCTGTTTTGGGTGGAATGTTTCAGATGCGCGGTGTGATGTAGATGTATCAGCATTTTTGCTAGGTACAAACGGAAAAGTTATCGGTGATTCTTGGTTTGTATTTTATGGTCAGACAGTCAGCCCTGACCATAGCACAAAGTTTATCGAGGGTGGAAGTGTAGACCGTGAAATGATTCAGATTGATCTTACACGACTTAATTCACAGGTGAAAAAAATTGTCTTTGTCCTCACCATCAATGACGCACTGAAAAATAGACTTCATTTTGGTATGTTGAAAGACGCCTATATACGAATTATGGATCAATCTGGAAAAGAACTTGTAAGCTTTTTAATAACTGAATACTACAATAATATCATTTCTATGATGATTGGTGAACTTTATCTGCACAATGGCACGTGGAAATTCAACGCTGTTGGAAACGGTGTTGTCAAAGACCTTGCAGGATTATGCGAACTTTACGGTGTTGAGGTCGTTTAGTGTTCTTGTTTATTCATTTATCAAAGTAGTACAACTTTGTTTTTAGTCTATCTCAATCGGAGAAGACTTCCACTTCTATAAAATGATGAGAAAAATACAATTTTACCTCGGTGGACATACAATCCCCGACTCAGACAATTCTCTGGTGGGATTGCCAGCATAAAATTAAAATTTCACGCATCCTGATTTGTACGCCCGCTAAAGCGGGCAGATAGGAGTCAGCGTGCGAATTGGTTTTATGACAGCAAAGCTATGATATGGACAGAGCAATTTAGCCGATTTCATCTTATATAGGATTTTAAAAAATACATAAGGAGTATAAATCAATGTTAATATTTGAAGTAATTAATGAATTAACCTTAAAAGTAACTTGTCGTGGAAATGATGTTTTGTTTACCAAAGCAGGGTCATTTATCTGCGGTGAAAACGGCGGACAGAAAAATTATAAATTTGAAAAGCTACTGCTTGGGCCACAGCAAAATGCTGGGCAAGCACTATTAGGCTCACTTATGCGACGTGTAACAGGTGAAAATCTTCCTCTCATGAAAGTTATGATGAACGGCGATAGTGTTACCTACTATGCAAACCATGCTCAACACGTAGTTGTGTACCAACTTCAACAAGGCGAGATTCTCTCCATTGAATCCGAAAATATTCTTGCATTTACGCCAGATTGTAAGTATGATGTACGATTTATCGGCTGTGGTGTCATCTCACAGAAAGGACTCGCCACATCGACGCTGACAGGGATAGGCCCTAACGCATATGTTGCAATTTTAATCGATGGCAATCCAATCGTTCTAAGCAATATCCAAACAGGTTCTACGCTCACTGTCGACCCTGACGCCGTAGTTTGCTGGATGGGAAATGGTTACTGTGACCCAGATGTCAAGATGGATGTTAACTGGAAAACCTTCATTGGTCAAACTTCTGGAGAATCGTACAGTTTTGAATGGAACGCTCGCCAACCTGTAACAGTTATTATACAGCCAAATGAACGCGCAAGTGGCATTAGTCTTGGCATGGATGGCGGTCGACTTGGACACAGACCAAATTAATCTGTTCCTTCAGTTGTAATGCTTCACAAGCGCAAGCACTGTTTCAAGCATAGCTTCCGCATAAACCTTCTCTGTTGATGGATAGATTACTTTTTGCGAAAAAGAATATTGCTGCGCCAATTCTGGCGCAGCGATTCCCTGATCGGCCACCTCCAACATAGAAATATCAAATATACTGTCTCCTGCTGCTATCACAAAATCAGAACAAATATAATCCCGAAATCGATCAACTGCGATTCCTTTATTTAATGTTTTGGGAATAACATACACTTTAATCCCATTGTGAAAAACATCCACAACTTCTGTATTTAACAATCCTTTCAAATCTTCTACTACGGCCTCTGGTTGCTCACATTTTGTAAAAACAAATAACTCCCTAACAAAACGTAATTCAAAAATTCTGCGCATATCTCGATTTAGCAATTCTAACGCTTTATGCAATTCTTCTATGCTATTCCAAATCCGTTTTAGTGAATCCTGATACCACTTTTCATCTTCTTTTCCATCAACAAGAAGAACTCCTCCATTGCAGACAAGCACATATGAAAATGCCCCCACACCTAGATTAATTCTTTGATACTGCTCTATTGTTCTAGTGGTAGTCGGCACAACTAAAAGCTGATTAGCACATTTTTCTTGTTTCATAAGCTTCTCCAAAAGACGATAAGTTTCCTGTGTAATAAACGAAATTTCCCTCTCACGATAAATTTCAACGCAATATTTCTGACTTCCAATATCATGCTTATACGAATAAATCAACGTATTGTCCAAATCTGTATGAAATACAATCATTTCTGCCTCCACATTATCTTCCATAAATCAAGTAAAAATTCTACTTGTGCGCCGGATGCGGGCAGCATTTGCGGCTTATTTCCTCTCCGCGTCCGTGTGCAATCGATTAGGGAAGGTTGCTTCCCTAATCGCCGCGCAACCCGTGCGCCGTTTTAGCGGCTTATTTCCTCTGCATGGGTCTGCGCAATCGAGTAGAGAAAATTTATCTTCCCTACTCGTGCGCCGGACGCGGGCAGCATTTGCTGCCTATTTCCTCTCCGCATCCATGTACAATCGAGTAGGGAAGGTTACTTCCCTACTCGCCGCGCGACCCGTGCGCCGCCTTAGCGGCTTATTTCCTCTGCACGAGTCTGCGCATAAATAAAGCAAAGTGAATCAACTCACTTTGCTTTATCAAAATCAATCCCGCTAACATTTTTTAACAAGCATAAACTTATCAAGAAATTCTTGTGTATGATCAGCTACAATCCCGTAAGGATTTTCCTCATATACCTCAAAATACCCATATCCAAAATCCACCCACTCAAATTTGCCGGTATCATTATTAAGAACAAGTGTTATTTGACCCATGTTAATAAGTATCTCACCAATATATGCCCTGTTGCCAAAATCATTTCCACCTGTCCAAGCACCCTTAAATGCCTCTTGAAGATAATCTACCACATATGCAACATCTGTCTCTGTCAATAAATCCAGTGAAAGCTCGGCACAGCTTGTATTGTTCGCATTTATCAACCAGTCCTCTCTATTGACATATCTCTTTACAAGTTCGACAGGATTAAACTTTATTCGCCCAGAAATTGTACCATACTTATTTTTGCTTCCTAAAACTCGTGAGTAGAAATTTTTTAAATTATCGTGCAATTGAAATCCAATTATTTGCTCAACCAAATCCCAATTAATCGTTATCGTTCCAGCGGCAGTAGTCTGAAGCTGTTTTATTTTCGGTATTCGTGTCATTATAGTATATCCTCTTGACAAAATCCTTCTATTTCTTATTTACAACAAGCTTTCTAACCATGTCTACAGGAATCATTGTGACTGCGAGCACCACAATCCAAATCCAACCCATAATGCCAAAAGGCTCACAGCTAAACATATTCCCAATCCACGTAAATACTGTAAATGGTATTAGCGCCGCGTTCACAATCAATGCCTGCACAAGAATAATTGTCAAAAAGACCTTAATAAATCCTGTATTTTGGTCAAGCCCCTTAAAGATGCCAAATCCGTCATCTCTAACATTGAAACCATTGAACAATGCACTTACAATAAACAATACAAAATAACCTGTCAAATGTTGTTCTTCTGTGTCAAATAAATCAACAAAAAATGGTGTTTTTAGATATACAAAACTAACTACAGTAAGCCACAGACCCATTGTCAAAATCTGCGCCATCATCGGTTTGCTCACAATACTCTCATCTCTGCGTCTTGGCTTTTCACGCATATATTTTTCCAGTGCTGGCTCATTGCCAAGCATAATCGCACCAAGACTATCCATAACAAGGTTTACAAACAATAAATGTGTTACCTTTAATGGCTCGTCTACCCCAAAGAATGGTGCGATGGCACTTACCACAACCGCAGTCACATTAATTACCAACTGGAATTTGCAGAATTTTAAAATATTATGATAGATGGTACGTCCATACAAAATAGCGTCTTTGATGGACTTAAAGTTATCATCAAGAATAACAATTTTACCAGCTTCCTTAGCGGCCTCTGTACCACTACCCATAGCAAATCCCACATCCGCACGCTTTAATGCTGGCGAATCGTTCACGCCATCACCTGTCATACCAACAACAAGATTCATCTCTTGGCAAAGCCTTACCATACGCGATTTATCCGTTGGAAGTGCTCTTGCAATCACACGAATTTTGGGTATAATCTTCTTTACTTCTTCATCTGACATCTCATTTAATTGTGCTGAGGAAAGCGCCATCTCGTCATTGCTCTTTAACAAACCTGCATCCTTTGCAATTGCCACAGCAGTCTCGAGTCTGTCTCCAGTAATCATAACGACCTGAATACCAGCATTTTGTACTTCCCTAATAGCATCTCTTGCTTCTGGTCTCACATCATCACGAATGCCCACTAAACCGATAATAACAATATCATCATTGATCTTGCTCTCCACAAGCGAACTCTCAGAATAGCCAAACGCAAGCACACGCATTGCCTTCGCTGCCAGTTCATCAATCTTTCTGTCAAGAACCGCCTTGTCTATTGTGCAGATATTACCATCTGCATCCAAATATTTTGTCGCTGCTGCAAGAAGCCGCTCTGGAGCACCTTTATAAAATGTCTTTCCCACACTGTCAATCCGCGCTTGGCTAAATTTGTTGGTCGAGTTAAATCCTTGTTGCGCAGAGACAACATACTCCTTGTTGGAAGCCAAACTATTAAAGGTATCTTCTCCAATAAATTTCATCAACGCCTGATCCGTAGCATTTCCGCCAATCACTCTGTGTGACGCATCAAACAGAGATTGTGTATTTTTACCAATTGCAAGGTCAATCAATCCTTTTATCTTGCTGTGCTTACTCAACTGTGGAATGTCAATTGAATTTCCGTCTGCACAGAAGAAATCGACTACTTCCAGTGATCCTTTTGTAATTGTACCTGTCTTATCACTAAAAAGAATATTTAATGAACCCGCTGTCTCAATACCTTCCGCCTTTCTAACAAGGACATTGTGGTCGAGCATTTTACTTGTATTTTGCATTAAAACAAGTGAAATCATTAGAGGAAGTCCCTCTGGCACTGCACAGACAACAATTACAACCGCAAGTGATACTGCATCGATTACATTCTTAATAATATCTGGTATTGGCTGCGTAAAATATCCTGAAACACCACCCTCAAATACAAGAATTGCATGTGCCAGATAAAAGAGTGCAATCACAACAGCACCAATATAACCAAACGTCGAGATCTGCTTGGCAAGTTTGGCAAGCTTTACTTTTAACGGTGAATCTGGCTCATCCTCTTGCATCTCCTCTGCCATCTTACCCATCATAGTCTTTAAGCCAACTTTTCTGACATCAAGAACACCTTCCCCGTCAAAAATCACAGCACCGCGAAACAGAGAATACTTGTCCACAAAAGTATCACCAGTAATATCATCTGCAAGTTGTACACTTGGATCTGCTGCTGTCTTTTTACATTCCTCTGCCTCTCCATTTAAGGCAGAATTGTCTACTTTAAGTGCCCCATCAATCAGAATACCATCCGCCGGTACTTTATCACCTGATTGAAGCAAAACTTTGTCCCCAACAACGACATCATCCACTTCGATAACTGTAACAACCCCGTTTCTGTAGACTTTGCACTTGTCTTTCTCGGTGCTGTCCTTCAGTTCGCGATACTTAGTATCACTTGCCACACCTGTCTTTGCCGAAACAAACGCCACCACCAACACTGCAACAATCGTTCCCAAAGGCTCATAAATTTCCGCGTAGCCAAAGAAAAACATAACAATCATCAGTGCTGCAATTGCCAGAAGGATTTTAATCATAGGATCCCCAAAAGTCTCCTTAAACTCCTCCCAGAAGGTGGTAGGTTCCGAATCTGGAATCTCATTAGAACCATACTGTCCGCGCGACTGCTCGACCTCTTTGTCACTAAGTCCATTAAATTTCATTTTTCATTTTCTCCTCATAATTATAATTAAATAAATCTGTTAGCAAGCTCTCCAAGCCCTGGATCCGTGGTTCCCTGCCCCATAGCATTGAACTTCCACTCACCATTATGCCTGTAGATTTCACCAAAAATCATTGCTGTCATATTAGAATAATCATCCGACAGATTGTATTTGCACAGCTCAGTATTGTTTCTCGCATCCACAATACGAATAAATGCATTCTTAATCATTCCAAAATGCTGCTTCCTCTGAACAGCCTGATAAATATTCACAACAACGACAATCTTGTCATAAATCTGTGGAACAGACGCAAGGTCCACAATAATTTGTTCGTCATCTCCATCCCCTGCTCCAGTAAGGTTATCTCCCATATGCTGTACGGTACCCGTTGGATGCTTGAGGTTTCCAAAATATATAATATCCTCATTTGCGCAGAGTTTGCCGTTTCGCAACAAAAACGCAGATGCATCGCAGTCAATTGGTTGTGGCTTTGGCGCAAAAAATCCTCTCTTTGTCTGCGGCGCCTCATCCCATCCCAATCCAACAACGACTTTGGAAAGACCTGCATTATCTTTGGATAAACTTACTTTTTGTCCCTTTTGTAAACTAATTGACATCTCAATTCTCCCTTCCATCACCAAAAGCACTCTAAAAAACTTTTTGTAGTCTTTCTTATGCGCAACCAATATACTACTGGCGCCCTGTCAATAAACAGGACGCCGCTAGAACTTCTTATTCTACATCTACTCCGAAATTACCACACAATGCCGCAAGTCCACCCTGGAAACCACTTCCAATTGCATTAAATTTCCACTCGCTACCATTCCGATAAAGTTCTCCAAACACTGCCGCTGTCTCAATAGAGAAATCCTCACCTAAATCATAACGAATCATCTCCTCACCACTTTCCTCATTATAGATACGGATAAATGCATTGCTAACCTGACCAAAATTCTGTCTTCTTGCCTCCGCCTCATAAATTGTCACAGTAAACGCAATTTTGGTAACACTGTCTGGAACATTGGACAAATCAATCTTAATCTGCTCATCATCTCCATCGCCAACACCTGTAAGATTGTCTCCTTGATGTACAACACTACCCGATGCGTGGGATAGATTTCCATAGAATACAAAATCCCCTGAATTGGAAACTTTTCCCGAATCTCCTAACAGAAATGCTGCTGCATCCAAATCAAAATCTCCGCCGGTATCAAACGCGTTGACGTCCCATCCAAGTCCCACAACCACTTTTTTCAATCCTGGATTATCCTTGGTAAGACTAACCTTCTGACCTTTTTTCAAACAAACTGGCATTTTTATGCCCTCCTTTTTTATGATAAACTTTCAGAATCTTCCTAACAACATTAGATGCAAAAAGGTTCTAAAAGTCTATTGCGAATATCAAACAGCTTGTTACTATTAAGCAACTTCGATTCCATAGTGCCCGCAAAGTGCTGCGAGTCCGCCTTGGAAGCCACTTCCAATTGCATTGAATTTCCACTCACCGTTATGTCTATAAAGTTCTCCAACCACAACTGCTGTCTCAATTGAGAAATCCTCTCCCAAATCATATCGGATTAATTCCGTGTTCGTCATCTCATCAACAATACGGATAAATGCATTGGAAACCTGTCCGAAATTCTGTCTTCTGACATCTGCATCATAGATAGTAACCGTAAAAGCCACCTTCTCCACATTAGAGGGAATTTTATCGAGGTCAATCTCGATTTGCTCGTCGTCTCCCTCACCCTCTCCTGTCAGGTTATCACCCATATGCTTCACAGCTTCGCTTGGATGTGTCAAGTTACCGTAAAATACAAACTCCTTCTCTGTCGGACATTTCCCATTTGCGCCCACCATAAAAGCCGCCGCATCCAAGTCAAAGTCCGCACCAGAATCAAATGCATTAACGTCCCATCCAAGTCCTACCATAATCTTCTTAAGACCCGGATTTCCTTTTGTAAGATCTACTTTCTGTCCTTTTGATAAATTGATTGGCATATGTTTTTCCTCCTTCATATGAAAAATTTATCAGTATCTTTTATTGGGAACATGGTACATCTCGTTAAACTCCCGCTTGATATTTTCAAGTCTCGCCTGATCCTCAACACGCTTTTGCCGCGCGTCATTTTGAATCTGTCTTGTCTCGTTAATACCATCTACGATTGTTTTCCAAGTTGTCTCCAGTGTTTCAATCTTAATTGAACTGCCTGCTGCCATCGCTGTTGTCAGTTTTGTCTGCTCCACTGTATTCTGCGCATTGCGAATTAGCATCTCATTGGTCTTGGCGTCGAGCGCGCTCATTGCATCCGCCTGTATTTTCTGACGTTTGAGCATTATCGCCTGCGCAAGCGCTTGCTTAAATACCGGCAATGTAATAATAAACGCAGAATTAATCTTTCTGACAAGATTCATATTGCTAAATTCCATTGCCTTAATCATTGGAATGGACTGCATTGCTACACTTTCTGCCGTTCTTAAATCCTGTGTTCTTTGTTCCAACATCATCAATGCCTGATTCAAACTTGTAATTTCAAACTGAATTGAGGTGTCCCCTGTCGTCTGCATATCCGACTCTCTCTGTGCAATGTACGCCTCGATTTCTTTGCACCCCTGCTCACCCGCTAGAATATATTTTACAAGCTCATGATAATAGTCTACGTTGGCCTCAAACATTGTATTCAGATTGCGGTTAGACTGCTTAATCTCAGACTCATATTTTCTAAGTTCCACATAAATCTTGTCAACCTCATCCCCCATTGTATGATATTTATCCAGTATTTTATCGAGCTGCTTTCTCATGTTGCCGAAAAGTTTATTAAACAGAGAAGGATTCTCCTGCAGCTCATCAATATCAAACTTTTCCATCACCCGCGCAAGTGCATTGAGCATCTCACTTGAATCATCGAGCTGGGACATGTTCACATTGTTAAGCACAACATCTGATGCCTTGGAAATTTCTTCCGCAACCTCCGCGCCAAAAGACACGATTGTCTCAAGATTACCGATTTCAATTGTGCTCACAATATCATCCACTTCCTGAGAACCAACCAATGTTTGATTCATCTGCTGCCTGTCCTCCACGATATCATACACTTCTACCACTTCAATCTCATTTTTAGTGTTTGCTGTAGTCGTCATCACGGTTGACTGTGTTTTTGCCTTGCTAAAATCTAATCCCATTCTTAATCCTCCGTTCTGTCAATGCTCTACCTATAAAACCATTGACTTAAATTCGCCACATAAAACTGTTTTCAGCCTCCCCTTCGGAAAAGTTTGTCACGCCACGAAGGCCGTGTGCTTGAAGAAATCAACGCCATATTGGGAACTTGCAAATCATATACGTAATCGCCAATCTGATGTTCTTCCATCAATTTTCTATTAAAATATTTTTCTATATTTTGATATCCTGTCGGCACAAAAAATATGACATCAAATCCAGCTAAATTCAAAAATGCTGCCAAAATAGAATCTTCTATAGAAATAATCTTTTCTCCAGTATTAAAATAAATCAACTTTGGATTCTTCTTTGTAAAATCAAACTTTTGTATTAACCGCACAATTTCCTTTGGCATATTAAGGATTGTCGCAACAATTGTATATTCTGTACCATTCTCAAAAGTTCCTTTTATCACCTTGCTCTCAATCAAAAGTTGCAGTTTCTCAAGAATATGTTCCTGAATCTCTTCCCGCAAAAAACTATAAGGATAATTGGGATGCTCTCTAATTTTCTTTTTCTGTAATCGCCCATTTCTGTAAAACTCTGTCGCATACATTTTCATTGGATTTGGCGCCGTTGAGTCAATATATGGGACATTTTTTACAACAAAGGTGTCCTCTGTCATCAATGCCTTGACAGCACTCCAATATTTCTGCACTAAGCCATCCTTCACTCCCGATATTTTCGCAAAAATCACAGGCAATGTGACCACACCATTTTCCGTACTAAAATTCGGACGATATCTCAATTCTTCTTTCCATAAAATTTGTATCTCTTCATACATGGTCTGCAATGTAATGGAAATTGCTTTTGTATATTGATGGTTGCGATATATACCAGTATCTTGATACATTAGCTCGTCAAGTTCCCGCTCTGCATGATACGCAACAGTCCCCACCTGTAAATCTGCACTCTGTCGTGGATAGCGGTTCATTGATAGCGATTCCGCAAAATGCACCTCATATAAAAGGGAATCTTCCAAACAACACTTTGCACTCAAATCAGGAACCAGCACTAGCACGTCCACAGGAATCCTTGCCAGAAACTGCAAAAACATTGCCTCGCTCTCATCTCTGCATGGTCCCATATGGATAAAACAACTTACTTCCGGCATCTTCCAATTTGAAAAGAGCAATTTCTGGTACCGTCTAATCCAGCAGAGCAGATAAACTGCTTTGTTGGTCAATCGGGAAAGATTGGTGTCCGGCTCTTTTGCCTCCTCAAGCATTCCATCCAGAAATGCCTTTACCATCACTCGCTGTAGTTCTATATTGGATGTGTACTGAATATTGGTAGACAAATCCATCAACATTTCATCCTGTCTTGTATAACTTCTGCGTTTCACTGCTGCAATCTCTTCTGTATCTGGCTTTGGAATACTCCCATCGATAATCACAACATGGCGTTTGCTATTTTCAAGCGCTAACTGAAATTGATACAGTTCATTTGCATATGTCTGTTTATCCTCCACACCGCTTATTCTACAATAACAATTGTAAAAAAACTTTGGGTCTGTCCCGCGCTGTGCAGGTGCTTTCTTAAAATCTTCCAACCCATTTCCAGCTATCCATGCATTCGTACAGTTAAGTATCTGTGGTCGCACACCATAAATCCGTTCATTGTTGAGCGCATTTTGCATTTGAGTGCGCATCCATTTCAGGTTGAAATTCTGTGGAAATTGCTTCATTCCTGGCAATTCAAGACTATATGATACACAATAGTTTGCATCAAGACTTTGATACTTTGCATCCCCCTGATACTGCAACAACACAACATCACATCCCGCATTAGAAAGAACTGTGACAAGCATCAACTCGTAACTGCTAATCTCCCCTTCATACAAGATTTTAGGAATCTTATTTTCACCGAGCATATTGACAATACGCTCAAATTTATAGTATAACCAGCACATAAACTTTATGTATGCATTTTTCAGCATATTGTCATTTTTGCCGGATTTTCGCAAAGAATCAAGCGTATCGTAAAGAGAACGCGCCACATTTCCACGCTGATAATCATTCATGCGCGGAAGCCACTTTTTCAAACTCTGTACAATAAAATCCAGACTCAGCCGAAAGGCCATGCCCATAATTTCCTCATAATAGGCAAGATTTTTTTCATCTGGATTCAAAATTCTGCCTTCGATAACCACGCCTGAAAGTCTTGCTGCCTCATAATATTTTTGTATAAACTGCCCGACTGCTTCCGTATATCCATTAATTCTATAAAAATATACCCCTTTATTTGGTCTGCTGTCGCGCTCTATAAAAAAATCATTTAGATTGTTTATCTTAATATGCGCAAACATATTTTTCCCTCAATTAACATATAGCCACTCTTCTCATAATTAAAAAGTATATCATAACACAATTGTTTATTCAATAACAACAGAACATACTTTCAAATCTTAATTGATTTTTAATTAATTTTTAATGTTCCATCATTTTTTGCTTCTGTGCGCCATGAGCCAAGTGACTGCAAATCAGACATTTGGCAAATGCTGTAAGGGCTAATCCCCCATAGATTACTGTGTCGCAAGTTTGATGCCCCGTTAGCTTACTACAAGACTGTTGATTGTAGATGCGCAAATTAATTCTATGTCAGTAAAGCTGTCTTACAAACCGCGACAAAAATGCCAATGATATTCTAAAATATACTCAAGAACTTGTAAACCCCTGAATAAATAGATTGATAAATTCATATCCTACAGCCATATTAATATTCTGTGCATTTCGGATAACTGTCGTGCTGATACCAATCACTTCCCCATACATATTGAGAACTGCCCCGCCAGAACTGCCCGATGAGACAGGCGCGGTAAACTGTATCAATTCTACATCATCCTTCTCGCGAAATCCAGAAATAATACCATCTGACACAGAATTAAAAAGTCCTAATGGACTTCCTATGGCCACCACTTTCTGCCCCCTGACAAGTTTTTGTGGTCCCTTATATATAGGAAGTGGGACAAGCGTTCTATCAATCCGAATCACTGCAAGATCAAGCAAAGTATTATATTTGATAACCTGATTCGTTCTATAACAAGTGTCATCATTTTCAATCCGAACTGAAAAGAAGCTGCCATCAGTCAAAACATGATTGTTTGTCAAAATATATCCTTTTCTTCCAATCATAATACCAGAACCACAAGCAAACTCTTCCCCCGCACTGTCATGTACCATAATCATCACAACCGACGATGCAAGTTGTGCAAGCTGTTCAAAACTCTTCTCTGTTCTAGCTGCACCACCTATGTTTGAATTTATACTCTCTGTATATTGTGGGGTGGAGCCTTGTACTATTTGTGGAGATGTTGTTTTTCTGTCTTGACGTGGTGGTATTGTAACTCGTACTGATTGCGTCTTCTCAGAGGTCGACTGCGGCGCTACCTTTTTCCTATCTGGGCGTGGCGGAAGTATTATTTTTATATTCTGATCATTATTTCCCTGTCCATTTTCCATTCTCTTGTCCTCTACACACATCTTTCTCTCAATAATTGCTCTATTTATAATCGTCGTTTCTAAGTGGTAAATTATAGGCGAATTTTCCTAACAACATCTTCTTTTAATGACATGATTCTATACATATTTTACTAATATCACACAACAAAGTCAACACAAATAAAACATTGCTATCATTTTATCGGAATATATGTTATAGTAGTTACATTTAATAATTACATTATTGTTCTTATTTGAACTTTTGTTTAGGAGATTTTGTGACTATGAACAATTCCTTGCTTTATTATAGTGTTGGCGCACTTTTATATTGTCCTGCAAACAGAAAGACAATCGTTGATTCTATTGTCCAACAACGATTTGGAACTAAATATTCACTCGCTTTGTGTTTGGAAGATACCATACGCGATGACTGTGTCGCTGAAGCAGAACATATTCTGGCCAATTCATTACACCTGTTAGCAGAACAGACACAAAAAAGTCAGTTCTATCTGCCCAAAATTTTTGTGCGTGTAAGAAATGCTCGCCAAATTGGCAGACTTTGCAAGATTTTTGGAGAGACTACTCGACTTGTTATGGGGTTTATCCTGCCCAAATTTTCTCTTGAAAATGCAGATTTATACATCGAAGAAATAATTCGTGCAAACGAGCTTCACAGTCAGCCGATATTTACTATGCCTATTTTCGAGAGTCCTAGTATCATTGACCTGCGGCACAGAACAGAAATTTTATATATATTAAAGGAAAAAATTGACCAGATAGAAGACAAGATCCTAAATATCAGAGTTGGTGGAAATGACTTGTGTCATGCATTTGGATATCGCAGACATGACGATGAATCCATACACCAAATTCGCCCAATCGCTGACATCTTTTCCGATATTATCACAGTCTATGGTCGGAATTATATTGTCTCTGGGCCAGTATGGGAATACTATCATAGCAGCAATTGGGAACGGGGATTATATCACGAAATTGCTGATGATAAACTTTGTGGTTTTATTGGAAAAACAGTAATTTATCCCAGTCAAATCGCAGTCGTAAATGAAGCGTACAAGGTTTCACAACGCGATTATAAAGATGCTGCCGCAATCCTAAATTGGGATAAAACCTCCCATTCATTGGTGGCAGGAAGCGTCAATGGCGAACGCATGAACGAGTACAAAACACATTCTAACTGGGCACTGCGCACCTTGCTCACAGCAGAATACTTTGGTGTTAAAAAAACACAGCCTGACAACGATAACAGCGATTCGATTCTCTAAAACAACACAACACAACGTTATGCCTCCGCCATCTTCTTAATAATACCACAACATTTATAATACTTTAGGGAATAATATTCGACTGGAACATGTTTTTCTTCGGCAAGTCTTACAATATGACTTAGCTCTGGATTTTGTTTGTATTTTTGATCAATCAATATCTTCCACGGAACACGCCTTAAAAGAACACGTGTTGTCTCTCCGATTCCCGGTTTGATAAGATTAATATCATCCACTTCAAACGCCTTTGCAAGTGCGTGCACTTCATCCACACCACAACCAGTTTTCTCTCTGATATTAGGCATTTCTTGCGTTGCGCAGTCTTTTACAAAATACTGCTCTATTGTGTCAATAAACGCATAAGACAAATCCGAATCCGCTAATTCCCCATAGTAGACCGCACCATGAAAATCTTGCGGTCCTATAATATCTTTTCGCAAAAAAGTCCTGCTCACTAAACCAGATATTGTACTGTTTAGGCAAGAACTTGGAATTAAAATATCTTCATGAGTACCACACAATTCTGTGACGTTTGCTGGGTCGGCCAAAACTGCAATCTCTGCGGATACTCCTTTATAAGCTTGGATATTTCTGCGCAGCTCCTCCAAAATTGCCCCTTTTCCAATCCAACCATCTAAGAAAAGAAGCTGTTGTGGCTGGTATCGCTCCAGCAAATATTTCATTGCGTTGTCATCAATACCCCTTCCCTTTATAATCGAAATCGCATAGTGTGGGACATCCAACTGATATTGAAATCGCAGATAGTGCTTGACCAAAATTCCAATTGGAATCCCAGCTCTTGCAAGGGATACAAGAACTACTTTCTTTCCTTTTGTTCGTACAATTTGATTTGACAAACGCCCTACCGCCAAAGCAGTTGGTTTTGCGTATATTTCCAATGCTTTTGTATATATCTCCATATATTTTTGTGTTGGAACGTACTCAATTGGAAGCATCTCGCTGTAATGTTTTCCCGCTTGAATCAATCGCTCACGCTCCTGCGTAGACTGTGGTTTCACCAATCCTGTAATGTCTTTTAGAAGCAATATGACATCCTCTTCCCTATATGAACTTCGCATATAGCCCCCTTTCATTTTACACAAAAATAGTAACTTTCATTTGTATTTTCATTATAACCTTAATAGAAATTCATTACAACCCTCACAAAATATTCGTGTCAATTGTATCAATTCCTATTCAATAGACTTTTATCTCCGTCGAAGAAGACTT
>BLMC01000051.1 GCA_011959805.1 Lachnospiraceae bacterium
CCTCTCGAGGACGAGGCCATGAAGAATGTACAAAACGGAAAGAAAGAAATCGCACTCGATTATGTATATGGAATAGAATATAATGATTCCATCTCCAAAATTAATACTATGAAAGAACAATTCCTCTCAGTATTAGATACACGCACAGCAGAACATGTTGAACTGCTAAAACAAAATATTAATCAAATTCGCGTACAGATGATATTGGCACTCTCTATCGTCGGTATTATGCAGTTGTGCAATATGTTCCTTGTTCGTTTTAAGGTGTTGCGTCCCGTCATGATTGTCAAGAGACAAATGCACGAAATTTCCCAAGGAAATCTTTCGGCTAGCTTTAATTTAATTCCTAATACTTCAGAAATTGGACTGCTTGTAAATTCTATTCATGAGACAAAACGCGAACTCAAAAAATATATTAGTGACATCAATATGACATTGACGCAAATGGCTCAGGGCAATATGGATTTGTCTATAGGCAATGACTACCGTGGTGAATTTCGGCCTATCCAGCGTGCTATGGCACAAATACTCGACTCTTTTAACAGTGCACTCTATCAGATTAACAAGGCTTCCGAACAAGTTTCTGAGGAATCTGGAAAAATGTCATCTAGTGCCCAAACCTTATCAGATGGTGCTGCGGAGCAGGCCGCTGCAGTACAAGAATTATCTGCAAGCATTGTAGAAATTTCAAAACAGGTAAGCAATACCTCCTCAGATGCAGACAACGCCAACAAGGCATCAGAAGAAGCCATGAAACACTTGTCCGAATGCAATGAGAAAATGGAATCATTGCGCCTAGCAATTGAAGAGATTTCCAGCTCTTCTCGCCAGATTGGAGGCATCACAAAAACAATCGAAGATATTTCCTTACAGACAAATATCCTTGCACTAAACGCATCTGTAGAAGCGGCGCGGGCAGGCGAAGCGGGCAAAGGTTTTGCAGTTGTGGCAGGCGAAGTACAGAGCCTTGCAAACAAGAGCACAGAATCTGCCAAAAATATTTCTCTTCTGATAGAAAAATCAATTAAGCAAGTACAAAGTGGTGCTTCTCTATCAGTTGATACCAAAAATGCGCTAATAAACGTTATTTCTAGCAGCGAACAATCGTCAGCGATGATTGAGCGCATCGCATCTTCTGCCACACAACAAGCAGAATCACTAGAGCAAATAACGGTTGGCATGAATCAAATTTCCGATGTTGTCCAGAATAATGCCTCTACTGCGGAAGATACTGCCTCTTCAGCACAAGGATTGCGGCACAGTGCCGAGGACTTAAAAGATTCTGTACATAGATTCCGTCTGCGGAACAAATAATTTTTCTTTTAGTAGACAAATTTTATAAAACGAGTAGAGAAAGATTTTTCTTCCTTTACTCGTTTTATAATCACAAAATAACAATACTATGGTTCAATTGCATCCATAGAATAATTTTTTGCCTTTAAAATAACACTATTTTCCCAAAAAATCTCCTTAATAATCCGATGTTCTAACGCTTTTCGTTGCGCTAAATGTGTTATCAGTCCATCAAAATTTGTTAGATGATGTTCTTTTCCATAAGGCGACGACGCAAGATATTGTATCATTAACGGAAACCACATCTCATTTCCATTCGCATCTGACCGTTCTTTGCGAATAACATGAATCGCATCTGCAATATCTTCTACATCAAGATAGATAATTTTATATTGCTTGTCTGTAAGAATTTCCCTTAGCCTTCTATAAAAATCAAGAATTTCTTCCTCTGACAGCATCAAATACAGCATTTGATTTTCAATAATGTTCTGAAAAATAGAACATTCAAAAATTTGTCCAGTTCCATTCCATCTGCTAAAACGCTCAAAAACAACCTCTTCAAAAGCTCTCTTATCCAAATTTCCATTGTAAATTTCATATCCTTCCAAATCCTTATGGAATCCGGGAATATCAGTTAAAATCTGTGTGTAACAAATAATTTTATGATTGTTTTCTGTGATAGTTTTCTCTTTGATTTGTGCTTCAATTGCAGCGTAGCGCGCCAACACTTCACAATACTGTTCCTCTGTAATATAAGTACACCAAGCAAGTTCCACCGGTGAATAATCTCCTTCTCGAAAAACCTGATAGTCTTTCCACTTGTTAGAAAATTTTTCCAGAAATGTCGATTTGCCTGCTCCTTGCAAGCCTTCAATAAAATAGTTTGTTTTGTCCATTACGCTCGCCTTTCCAATTCTAATATATGACTATAACTCTTTATAGATTTTGCAGACAATAAATCCGAATTGTAGGTCCTCCTTGTCCTTCCTCCACAACCGCTGTCAAATCTGCATGATTTAGCCATGCTAATTCTATGCTATCTGTTGTGATGATTGGTTTCCAGTCCGTCTCACCCCGCTGATTAATAATATGGATTGTACATTTGTTTCCACTTTTATCCAATCCTTCTAGTGTATATTCTGCTCTTATCTGCACTGTTCCATCCATCAAATGTTTTTGTACATCACACCCGCCCGGCAATATCGTACCTTGAAAATATTTTGTCTCACACCAGCCAGTAAAAAATAGCTTGTCCACACGCATTTCCTTCTCCGTCAGCGTTTCACAGTGGGTCAAAATAACCCGAATGCTTAAAATTTCTTCCCTATCTGCCAAAAACTGGCGCACAGACGCAAATGCGCTGTGATACTGATTTTCAGAAAAACCATGTCCCATATCCCGCACAAGCTGTAAATAGCATTGTCCCTCTTTATAATTTTCTTTTGCCCGAATCGCATAAGAATAATTGACAATATTATCAGCAAGCCCTTGCAAAATAAAAACAGGTCGTTCATATAATGCCAACTCTAAATAAGGGTCCATCTGCGCAGCCTCTTCGTGGAACCCTTTTCCTAACAATGTTTGTCCACAATCTAATATATCTGGTACATTTTCTGGCTGGTAACTAGAACCGCCCAAACACCCTTTCCTTGCATGATCAGGAATGCAAAGTGCCGGAAAAATCATCACTAACTTTTTAATTTCTGCACCGCACTTTGCTGCTGCCAAACCAGAGACAAACCCTCCCTGACTTTCTCCCAGTAAAATAATATTTTCTGAGTCCACATAATTTTGTTCTTTTGCAAAGTTCTTCACAGCAATTAAATCTTTCATCTCTGTTAAAACAGACATTTTTGTACTCTCACCATCACTTTTTAGCGCTTGCTCTTCAAGCATATTACCACCGCCACAAAAACTAAAACAAAACGCCACATAGCCTATTTTCGCAAAATCCTTACACCACCTTATCATACTTGTGTAGTTACATAAAAACCCATGGCTGGCAATAATTGTTGGATATTGTTGTTCTTGCTTAAAATTTTCTGGAAAATATTGTATTCCTCGAATAGTCAAACCTTCCCTGTCACATGTAAATTTCTTCTCTGTAATGCACATAAAGCTATCCTTCCTTTCTACTTGATTATATCATAGAAAAACCACATTTTGTCAAAAAATCTGCACTGTCAAACAAAATCTACTGCTACCCAAAATCACTTTTTCATGTTAAAATGATTCCGTAGTCACTAAATTATCGAAAGGAAACAACAATGCATCTATTAAATCAAAAAAGAACAATTCTTCAATTTTTGTTTCTATTGGTATCTATACTTATGATTGCCTACGGAGTAGGTCGTGGTGAGATGGAAATTGTCTGGAACAAAGCCATCAACATTTGTTTGGAATGTATTGGATTAGGATAAAAAATATTGGTTATTATTTAAGACTGTCAAAGGGGTGTGGAGGATTCATATGAACAACGCATTCAAACGAAAACTAATACAGATTGCCGCATTTGGATTTACAAATTCCCATATTGGAAATTTTGTCAGCGGAAAACTGTATACTGGAAAATGGAAACAATTCTGCAATCCTGGGCTAAACTGTTATTCTTGCCCAGCGGCAACACTTGCCTGCCCAATTGGCGCTCTACAAGCGGTCAATGGTTCCATGCAGTACAACTTCAGCTTTTATATTGTTGGATTTCTACTTGCAGTCGGTGTTTTATTCGGAAGACTCATTTGCGGCTGGATTTGCCCATTTGGGTTAATACAGGAGTTAATTTACAAAATTCCTTCACCAAAATACAAACTACCCAAAATTTTTACTTATTTTAAGTATGCAATTCTAATAGTATTTGTAATTTTGTTGCCAATTGTTGTAACAGACTTTATGGAGATGGGGCAACCAGCATTTTGTCAGTATATCTGTCCAGCTGGCACACTGTCCGGCGGCATTCCTATGATTGCCACACACTCAGAGCTTCGAGCAACAACCGGATTTCTATTTGGATTAAAAATAACAATTTTATTTATAACAATAATTGCGTGTATCTTTCTCTTTCGTTTTTTTTGCAAAACACTTTGCCCATTAGGTGCTATCTATGGCCTACTAAATAAAATTAGTATTTACCACTTGGAAGTGGACAAAAAAGCATGTATTGGATGTGGCAAGTGCGCGCGCACATGCAAAATGGATGTTGACCCTGTTGTAAATCCAAATTCCGCGGAATGCATTCGTTGTGGCGCCTGCGCATCTGCCTGCCCAAAACAGGCAATTCAACTTAAATTTGGATCTTCCAAACAAAAAAAGAATAAGGAGCATTCACATGAAAAATAAAAAACTTGTCACAGCTTTAATGTCTATGTTAATTGTCTTCTCCCTTATTGGATGCAACGCCAAGACACAAGAACAAAATACCAATCCCTTTGTTTCTTCTGAGACCTCCAAGAATAAAATTGTTACTACCAATGTAAAAGAACGTGGCCTTTGTTTCTCTATTGCACAGGAATATCTTGATAAAGGAATCTCTTTGGAACCTGCCAGCGAAAATGCAAAGGGCTTTAAAAACGTTAGTATCTTCTATGTTAGTCCAACTGCCATTACTCTTTTACAGGAAATCAACACTATAGATTCCGCAAACCTAACCCAAGAACTTGTCATGGAATATTCTGACAAACTCGCGTCATCCAGCCGTTGTCTAATGGAGATTATTATGGTGGAAACTACACAGTACGACAGTCTTACCGCAGAGGGCGCCAAACCGGAAGATTTCACTTATTTTGCACCTGCCCAAGTAATGGGAACCAATGATATTTACACCTATATTGTCTCTATCCCAGACCTTGACGATGGCACTCTAAATGAATCGGAAATCGCAGATTACCATGCTTGCAAAGAGTACATGCAGACAGTGCAAGACAACCTTACATTTATTCCCGTGGAACCCGAAAATATAATGCCCGCTTTCACAACAAAAGATATTTATGGTAACGATGTAGACTCCTCAATCTTTTCAGAGAAAAAACTTACAGTTGTCAATGTCTGGGGAACGTTTTGTGGCCCTTGCATTCGGGAAATGCCTGACCTTGCTGACTGGGCAAGCAAGATGGGAGACGACGTACAGCTCATTGGGATTGTCGGCGATATCAACGGCGAAAATGACACACAGCACATTGAACTAGCTCAGACCATTGCCCAAAAAGCAAATGTCGAATTTACCAATCTAATTCCCAACAATGATTTAAGCAGTTTTATGTCTAATATTATTGGATTTCCAACCACCTTTTTTGTGGACCAGAACGGTGTTCTTGTTGGTGAGCCAATTGTTGGCGCAAATGTAAATGGCTGTAAGGAATTTGTGGAAAATTACTTCTCCACAAATTAAATCTTAGCTGCATAGTAGCGACCTAATCTTACTATCACACTGTCTCAAATGTTAGATATTGTATCAAGAAACATAATTTATGTAAAAACAATATTGTATCACTAGGAAACGGAGGAACAGTCAAATGAGATTTTGGAAAGAAAATCAATCCTTGATATGGAAACATCAATACGAAACAGTATGTATCACACCTTGGGGTAAAAATGCTCTGCGCATACGCGCAACAAAATTCCCCAACTTTACAGAACATAATTGGGCACTAGATGAGCCGATTCTTACTTCTTCTACCGACGTTTTTATTGAGATTAACAAGGATGAATCCACTGAAACAAACAATGCTTCTATCACGAATGGGCGATTCTGCATTAAGGTTGATGCTGCTGGTATTATGACCTTCTACCGTGATGGTCAAAAATTTCTAAAAGAGTATCATAGAGACTATGATCAACCTTTGTGTCGCGAGAGCAGATGTCTTAAAATCCGCGGGCGAGAGTACAAGGCAATTGTCGGTGGTGACTATGCGATAAAGGTGCGCTTTGAAAGCAATGACAGCGAAAAAATATATGGAATGGGACAGTATCAGCAATCCTATCTTGATCTAAAAGGTTGTACTTTAGAGCTTGCACAGCGCAATTCTCAAGTTTCTATTCCATTTTCAGTTTCCAATCTTGGCTATGGATTTTTGTGGAATCATCCGGGTGTAGGCAATGTAGTGTTTGGCAAAAACTATACCGAATGGGAAGCAAAAGCAGCAAAACAAATCGATTATTGGATTACCGTGGACGATAATCCAGCAAAAATTCTTGAAAATTACACAGAAGTGACTGGACGAACCCCCATGATTGCCAAGGACCTTCTGGGACTTTGGCAATGCAAACTGCGTTATCGAACACAAAATGAAGTCCTTGACGTAGTAAGAAAATACAAAGAACTAAAGATTCCTCTTGACGTAATTGTCATCGATTTTTTCCACTGGACAAGGCA
The DNA here is from genome assembly GCA_011959805.1 of Lachnospiraceae bacterium. Lineage (GTDB taxonomy): Bacteria > Bacillota > Clostridia > Lachnospirales > Lachnospiraceae > COE1. The sequence continues at coordinate 6,662 of BLMC01000051.1, forward strand.
AGGCGACTGGAAATTTGATAAAACATATTGGCCCAATCCCAAAGCAATGTGCGATGAACTCCATGCTATGGGCACCAAAGTCGTCGTGTCTGTATGGCCCACTGTCGATAAAAAAAGTGAAAACTTTAATGAACTTCTGGAGCGCGGACTGTTGATTCAGACAGAACGCGGCAGCAACCAAACCTATGAATTTCAAGGTGACTGTCTTACAATCGACGTAACAAACCCAGAAGCACAAGCATATTTGTGGGAAAAATGCAAGAAAAATTATTATGATTTTGGTATTGATATGTTTTGGCTCGACAATGCAGAACCAGACTATGGCGTATACGACTATGATAATTACCGATATTATCTGGGCACTGGACTCGAAGTTAGCAATCTTTATCCAAAACTTTACACAAAGACCTTCTATGAACAGACAAAATCACTCTCGCTGGTGCGCTGTGGCTGGGCGGGAAGTCAAAAATATGCATCCCTTTTCTGGTCTGGCGATATTCCAAGCACTTTTGAATCCCTAAAAGACCAGCTTTGCGCCGGGCTAAATATGGGTCTTGCGGGAATCCCGTGGTGGACTACCGATATTGGCGGATTTATGACAGATGACGTAGCGGACCCAGATTTTCGCGAGCTTTTACTGCGGTGGTTCGAGTTTGCAGTGTTTTGTCCAATTCTACGGATGCATGGCGACCGTGGCCCCCACGATATTGCACCACTCTCCGAGAAAGAATGGGGCGGTGGCTGCTTGTTCACTGGACACTCCAATGAACTTTGGAGTTACGGTGACGAGGCTTTTAGCATTATGAAAAAACAACTTGACTTGCGCCTTTCCATCAAACCTTATATCGAAGCTTTAATGCAAGAAGCATCCACATCGGGCGCACCACTGCTGCGAACAATGTTCTACGAATTTCCTAATGATACACATTGCTGGGAACTTGAAGACCAATATATGTTTGGAAATCAATATCTAGTCGCACCAATATTGCAGCTTGGACAGCGTGAACGTGAAGTCTATTTACCTGCTGGAAAATGGAAGAATATCACCGATTATCAAATTTACGAAGGGGGGCAAACACTCCTTTGCCCCGCGCCATTAGAGCAAATTCCAATATTTGAAAAACAGAACTAACTTTCGTCCAATAATGTTTTTCACTTCTTTTGAAAACCTAGGCACACTTTATTGCCTATAATTAGTAGGGGACACATTATCAGTAGTCTATCAGTGGATAACAGATGATATTGCGTCTCCTTGCTGATTCTGGGCAACTTATTCCTTTGTTCTTTTATTCTTTATACAACTTTTCGCTGTCCAAAAATTACTTTCCTTATAAAATGTGATGCATTTTTATAACACAAAATTACTTAATTACATTTTATGAATATACATTCTTGACATCTCTGGCTCCCCGTCACCTTGTACCATACACAGAAATTCCCATCCATAACGCTCATAAAAAGATGTATGGTCAGTCACCAAATACAGTGTGCTTATCCCTTTATTATTCATATCTTCACAGACGGTGTTTAACAGTACCCCCGCTACACCTTGGTTTCTTTTCTTCTCCTCTGTGTAGACAGCACAGACATTGGGTGCCAAGTCTTTTCGATTGTGAAAATCATTCTCAATTACCCCTACTCCGCCAATAATCTGCGAATTTTCAATCGCTAGATACCACTGTGGCACAGCACTTTTCTGTGTTAGGCATTCCTCCATACTCTCCAAATATGCTTCCAGTGGAATCCCCCATTTATTATGAAACCACTCAGCCGCAGTTTCTATTAAATCTGGTCTATCTACCAGACGAATTACATCATATATCATAGCAAAATACTCCTTTCCTCAAACGCGCTTCTCTAATCCATTTCTAAAATTTTAGTTCAATTATAGTTGTTCATTTTCTACATACTCCTTCATAATTGATAAATAAATACAAAAGTTAATGGCAAAACAGTCTTATCAAACTTATTGTTCTTATTTATTGTAACAATTCAGCCATACAAAATGTTGTTGAGAACTTACTCGCAAAGGTACAATTCGACAACTTATAAATACACATGGTGTTCTGCCCCCAAAAAGTTAGATAAAAATTTGTAACTATGCAATTGATGAGAATTGAATCCTGTATTGTACAGAACTTAATCCTTTTAGTTTTGCCTTAATCCGTTTGTTATTATAGTAATCGATATATTTTTCCAATTCAATCCGAAATTCTTCTGTAGAACTAAATTCCCGCAAATAAATAAGCTCTGATTTCATCAGTCCGAAGAAATTTTCTATGACAGAATTATCATCTGATAACTACGATTATGCAGTTCCATCGTAATGCGGCAGTACCCATATCTCCCAAAGTTTTCATAGTATATGGCACAAATCTTTTATGATAACATATTTATTTTCATTTGCTTTGCATAGTAATAGTAATTGTTTCGTGGCATTTGTGCCAGTTCAATCAATACTGCCAGTTTATATTTCTACCTTAATTTTGTAATGACAGCTACTTTATCAGTTTCTCTGGGCTTTCCTGCTCCTGAACTAAGGCATTTAATTTTTTAAGTATTCGTTCTCCATTCGGAGGCGCTGCACTTCTGCCAGCAAGCCCTCATTGGCTTGTGTATTTACTTTTGTTATACGTGGGGAGTTTGTTCCCATTTTAGATGTCATCCCCCTCTATACAGGGCCTCTTTTTCCTGCTCTGCTCATAATAGATACATTCCCATTGAGAAACAATTGTGAAAGAGGGAATATTAAAATGAGCTGCTGTTTTTTGGATAGATGAGTTTGTATTATATATATTCTACAACAGAAACTTTAAAATCACCAATATATAAGTGTGTAGTATTTAATCCAGTTACATCATGCTCCTGATAGGCATCCCTCCATTTCTGAATATCACCAAAAGAAACATAATATTCTTCGATTAATCTTTTTATACCAATATCTCCCTTTAAATATTTTTCTACAATCTCTAATTTAAGTTCCGCTGAATAGATTTTTCTTCCAGACATAGAAATAACCCCTTTCGTTAGACTCTTGTTTTGTCTAGCAAAAGGGGTGACTGACCTTGCGGTTAAGCGATGACGAGCGATACATACTAGAGCAGAAATGAAAAGCCTCTGGTATGAAAGACAAATCCACTTTTATCCGCCACCTAATCCTGTACAGATATACCTATGATGTAAACTATGACCACCTGCGGGAATACAATCCTCTCACCCATCGGAACGGCTTAAACCAGATAGCCAAGAGAATGAACGCCACGGGCAACAGCTATAAAGCCGATGTAAAAGAAGTAGGAGCTGATAAATCAAGTACAGCAATCACAAAAATCTATGTTATCCAAGCAACCATCAATAAAACAGTAAACTATATCTACAATCCCGAAAAACTGATGAGAGCATTCTTATTTTTTCCTTTGGGTACAACCTTGAACCCCTGAGCAGCACAAGAATACTTAAATCGGTCAAAATACCCTTCTTTAATTTACTTACCCAACTGTTCATGGCCTGCATCCTTTCTTATCACCTTTAATCCTTCAAGTCTCATTTATAAAAGTTCAATGCCACCCCCTTTTCCGTAAACCTGTTCTACCTTTATTTTCTCCTGTTGCAAAAATACCAGAGCAATTCCCAATCTGCTTCTCTGAATCAGATATTTGTCATTTTCAACTAAGCATAAGTCATACAAGTTCTTGCCTGCAATTTCCAATCCTGCAATAACAATTCCCGTTTGATATGTAGACACAATGATTTTATCGTTTTCTTTTCTGAAAATATCTATCAATTCGCACATAATCTCATACAACGCATGGTATATGTCTTCTCCTATTGCAACTTCTTTTTCAAACGCCTCATCTTTTAGCATAGGCTTCAGCTGACAATTGCTGCCTGCATAATATTCCTCAATTTCTTCACACAAGCGTAAACATAATGTAGCCAAATTCATTCTCTGATTTAACATAACAACATTTTCTATTTTTTACCATTTCTTCTCGTATCCCCAAATATTCCTAACCTGTGGCTCTAACTCATCAAAAGTCCACCTTTTGCTGCTTCTTGCAACGCAATTCGGATCATTTACCTTAAAACCTTTTGCATCATATCCATAAATAACAATAAAGTGCCCTGACACCGTAAAATCTCCTTCTCCCATAGCACATATGATGATCCCTCCATTATCCAGTACACTTTTCATGGCACGCTCGGACATTCTTGGTTTTGTAACATTAATATTATAAAGATTTGAGATGTCCTCCATCAGCGCCCATGCTGTTCCCGTTCCTTCCACATAATATCCATTTTCCATGCTATATGCGGCAATCCTGTCCGGTGTGAGTTTTTCATCTCTGGTCAAATAGAACAGTACCATTGACATACATGTTGGCCCACAGCCTGCCAGTCCGATATTATCTGTTCCATATGGTTGATACCCCCAGCGAGGATCCCACTGGAGAAATAATGGACAATCCTGCTTCTTTTCAAGGCTTGTCAGCTCGCCTGCCGCAATTTTCTCTCCATTCGTATAACCTACGGCAAAATCTGCCATCTCTGGATTGTTGGCGAGCGCCGCCAACAAATTTTTCGGATACTGCGAATAGTTATTGTATATTATCTCGATACCAGGATTATTCTGACCTAATTCACTCAATCTTTCCAGAATCTGTGAACTTGTACGTTGCACTGGCTTTCCTACATTCACAACGCCGACACTGCTGACATAATCAATTTCCTCGAAGTCACTCCCATTATATATATTCGTTCCATACTGTAACACCTCAATCCGTTTCAAGGTATTCTGCATATCTGTTAGTTGCGCATATATGATCCTGATGTGCAATGCAATCATAAACAAAGCCATGAACACTATAAAGTAAAACAATAGTATTACTGACTTAATTCTTCTTGAATTTCCTCGTCTCCTTCCATCGGCTCTTAGGTTCCTCGCTTCGTTCCTCATTCCATTCTCCTAAATGTGGCTCTGTCTTTTGCTTGCCTTAGATGTCAGTCTTTCTTTCATAAGCCATAGGATTGTTAATGCTGTCATGACAACAGAAATCACCAATGCGATCAAAGGACACCACACAATACCATCAAAACTGCTTCCTCCAAAATGATATATTTCGTTTGCGGTGTAAAAATCTGCACTTCCAGATAATCGGAGAGGCATAAAATTCGCAAACCAGTGGTTTACTTCAAACTGCATCATCTGTTCCATGACAAGCAGCAACAGCCAGAAAAAGCATATAACCACACTCCCCACCATAATTCTTTCCGTTGTGGCAGAGATCAGAACAGTCAATGCTACCACAAAGATCAGTGCCACATATCCCCGCAGACAGTTTATCAAAAACTGCTCCAGATATGTGATTGGGAACACGGAAAAGAAGGTATCCGCATTACTTTGTATTAGCTCTCCACTGCCAGAAAACCCAAATGGGATCATTTTGATAAAAAAGAAACAGAATATTGCCAACAAATAAAACACACTGCTAGTCATAAAAGCTGAAAGAAACCTTGCTATGGCGAGTTGCTTTTTTCCATTTTTTGTAGAATGGCTCAATTCTTTCATTCTGTTTTGTGTATCGTCTGCAAATAATGGCATAATCAAAAGAGAAACCATGAACATTACCAACGGCACAAAACTACCCATATCACGATTCAACACTTTCCAGCCCTCTGCATACCCTATTGTCAAACTGGTAAGTTTTCCCGCTCTCCCTAGAAAGCGCTCCTTTTCTTCTTTTGTATAGGTAAAACGAATACTTTCATCCAGCCTGCGTGCGATTGTTCTCAAACGATTCTCTAGGAAAAGGTTAATTTCTTCGTTGGATAATTCCCTAATAACTTTATCCGAGTAAATCATATTTACTAGCATTTCTATGTTAGTTTCATCCGCAAAGACGACTTCTCCTTTCTCCCGTAACATGACTATCGCCTGTTCTATATCTATATTTAGCGCACTTTTTTTTGCGTGCTTTAAGTTCTCTCCTCCACTCGCAACGTAACCGCTTTGATTCCACAGTTCGTAGCCCTTTACCGCCTGATAACTACTGTTTACAGACAACAGCAGAATGGCTGCAAAAAGAACCAACAGCATTACAGATTTTACGATTCGCTTGCTTTCTATTTTAATAATCGCTCTCACAGTCTTCACCACCTAATTCAAATGATACTTTTTGTATATTCTGCTAATCAGCAGGGCAAATACCGCAATATACAGTACAGTAAGGAACAGTACGACCACACTGTAAGGTATTAATGCTTCTCCGATAATGAAAAAGTTTTTTACTATTGCATCTGTGCTAAACTGCAACGGATAAAACAACTTTATCTGGCTGTAAGTGTTGGACATCTTAGACAACGCTGCAATCACTAATATCGCTGAAACAGACGCCACTTTAGAGTTCTTAAAAATTCCTGACAACAGCATAGACGCATTTGCAAATACTAGCGATCCAAGCAAACCACCAATAATCTTCAAGACCATACCAGTGCCAATATTAAAATTGAAGATACAGTCAAACCAGTATGTTTGTGCGGAGGCTCTAAAACCACTGAAAGATGCTACCACACCATGTTCTATAAGCAATACCCCTATAAAAATGAAATAAACAGAAGCCGCAAATAAATTGCCAGCAATCCACCTGGCACGAAAATTCTTTTTTCTCCCTTTTACAGTGGATATCGTCAATTCGCTTACTCCGCTTGGGCTATCCTTCGCATAAGTACAGGACAGCGCAAATGCCAACACCACAAAGAAAATAGGATACTCCAAATCATACCAGTTCATAAAGTTAGATATACCCTGACAGTAGGCTACCTCAACAGGCGTATCAATGTCTGCAATTTTTTGATCCAACACTTCAATCTGTGTATTGGTATATTTCACAAGACCAGCATACTGGTTCTCATATATGAGCTGTTCCTTAATTGCTTCTCGATACTTCTGATAAAAGGATTCTTCCGATTTCAAAAAGTCATAATCCAACCCCATTTTATTGTTACCATTTGACATATAATAAGAAAAGTATGCATAATTGATAAAGTAGTTGGGATACATGTATTTTGTCATGCCCCCAGTACCCAAAAATCCCCTGTTCTCATCTAAGTATTGCTTATCAGCACTTACTGCATACCGCTCCATCAGATTTTTGAGATATTCATCGTCTATTATGCCCTCTATCTCTTTACACGCTTCCCTCAAGGCCCGGTAGGATCCTAGCCCACTTACAATTTCTCCATTTGTATCAATAGCACGCCATTGACCTTTCATATTAAGATAAATAAAAGTATGAAGGGTGGAAAGAATACACATTGCAATGACAGCAGCAATGGATACCCAATTCCATAGCTTTCTGTATTCATATTTAACCATTGACTGCATTGTTTTCCCCCTGATTTTATTCTTTATAGCTACGCCCATTATGGATAACCTTCCACTGGGTGCCTTTGCTGTCACGAACTAAAATCAAATACTGCCATACGTTGCCTTCACCGCAATATTCACATAGAAAAATATTGCTGTTATCATATCCAGACGCAACACCTTTATCCTCATCATCATAAATTGCCAGTATTCTCGGATCAACACACATATAGACCACCTGCTTAGTTCCTGGCTTTATCCCCAATGTATCTGTTACATAAATACGAGCAGCAGCATAACCTTCTGTTGTTTCCCTTGTATCAAACTGCCCTGAATAACTGGTTCCTGATAGATCAAACGTGAAACTTGACTCGTCTGGAGAGCCGCCTTCCACCAATCCATTTGCTTCCTGAATAGTATCTTCCCGTTCCTGCCGATACCTTTCCAGCTGTTTCTCCAGATCAGTATCAGCCTGATCCAAAACATAACTGTCTGAAGGCAGGGACGAATTCTCCGTTTGACCCTGTATGGATTTTTCTGTATTATTCTGCGTGCCTGTTTCATCTTGCACATTCACTTCTGAATTACTCTGTTCACCAATTTCCATATTAATTGGCGTTACCTCTAATGACAATGATTTATCCGTCCCTGAGTCGTCATTATTTACACATCCACCAAAAACAAAAACAGATACACATATCGTTGCTATTACTAAACTATATTTCCTTTTCATTTTTAATCCTCACTTTCTTCTATAATACCACCAGAAAAAATATAATAATCCTCTAAAGTAGGTTCAACTGGGCAGCTTTCTACATCTGGATATTTTTCTCCCACAAAACGCACCTGTACATCTTTTCCCAGTTGTTTCAGATGGATAACAGAACGATCCTTTCTGAGTCTGTGATAAGTCTCCTGACTTACCACAGTTTCCCAAACCTGACATTTTACTTTGTGAACCAATTCCTGCACATTCCCTGTTTCCAGGACTTCCCCCTGCTTCATAACAATTAGCTTCGTGGCAATTGCCTCGATATCCGAAACAATATGCGTTGATAACAGCACAATCTTATCCTTCCCCATATCACTGATGATATTTGAAAACCGGATGCGCTCCTTGGGATCAAGCCCGGCTGTGGGTTCGTCTAGTATTAGTATACGAGGTTCATTAATGATCGCCTGAGCAATTCCAATCCTTCGCTTCATACCGCCCGAAAAAGTCCTGATCTTTTTATCAGCAACATCAGACAAATTTACAAACGCAAGAACCTCTGGAATTCTTGACTTTAGCTTTGCTTCTGATATCCCCTTCAAAACACCCATGTACTCCAAAAAGTCTCTTGCAGTGAAACCAGCATACACACTGTAATCTTGTGGCATATATCCGATCAGACTCCGATATTCTTCGTCCATTGAAAAAACATCCCTTCCTCCGTATCGAATACTTCCGCTCGTAGGAAAATCTACTGTAACCAGCATCCGCATCAAGGTACTTTTTCCTGCTCCATTTTCACCCAGTAAACCATAGATTCCATTCTGGAGCATAAAGTTGGCATCTCGAAGTGCTTCCTTTTTACGGTAGGACTTGCATAAATGTTCCACCTGCAGTTCCAGTTCTGATTGCATTACTACTGCCTCCTATATTCTTTCTATTTCCCGCCTACAAAAAACACTCAGACAGGATACATATTTATCCTACCTGAGTGTTGTGTCATAGTTTCGGAAAAGTTGTGTCATAGTTTCGGAAAAGTTGTGTCAAATTTGTAAATTATTCTTCACCCACTATAAAGTCATAGGTTATAACAACATATTCCTCATGAAAAATATCCGCGGCACTATAATCAACAATTGAGTTATCATTTAAAGTGAAATGTGAGTAGCTAATCCGAACATATAATGCCCCGTCTTCCATTCCATAAGTCTCCCACGTTTGTTCAACATCTGTTTCAAGAAAATCCGTTTCTGATACTTGCAAACCAGCCATTTCCCAAAAAGCCACTGCATCTCCTTGATTCAGTTTTTTTGGTATGTCATCATAGATTGTGACTTTTGCTCCCCAAACTTTACCTATTACTGCATTTACCAATAATTCAGCTTCCATAGCACGGTTAAAGTAATGTATTGTCCAAAAACTATAATAAGGCTCCAATTTTGTATTTATCGTTTCTTTTTTTTTGCCAACACCAAGCGTGGCATTTACTGAATAAGCTTGAACATCATCTGATCCCACCTCTACAAATCCTATTTCGTCAAGCCAGTTCTTACCGCTCTCAATAGCTTCACCCATAGAGATCTGCCCCGCAACTGGTTCATGTATAATATCCCCCTCCCGACTATTCCAATGGCGTATGGCTTCCTTCATTTGCTGAGATGTCAATTCATATCTCACCTGATGACTACTGTCTGTTGCAGACTCCTTGTTACTTTCTAGCTCCAACCATGCACGTACTGGTGATTCTACCTCCGCCCTACCACTCTCCGTCAATAACTTTGTTTCTCTGAGCTTCAATATATGATTCATTGCTATCATGCATCCAAAGACGAACAGAACAGCAAATATCAATGAGAAAAAGGTATATTTATATTTCCCTATCATTCTTCTCCGCCTCCTCTCCACTCAAAGTTCATATACACTTTAGTTCCTGTTTTTCCGTCACTGTTTATCTTCATTCTAGCTCTATGAATCTCTATTACTTTTGCTACCAACGCCATTCCCAAACCAGCGCCATGCTGTTTTCTTGCTCTTGACTTGTCCACCATATAAAAAGCCTCCGTAATTCGCCCTAATTCCTCTGGCGGGATACCCTTTCCATTATCCTCCAAACATATTTGATAAACCATACCTTCCACTTTCCCTGTGATCCATATATCTTCACAATCTGCTTTTATGGAATTATCCACCAAATTCAATATCATGGTCTTAAATAGGTCATAATCTACCTCAATTCTCCCATCTGTCATTTCCACATGAAAACGCACTCCTCTCTTTTGACAAACTGGATCTATTCCCTGCTTTAAATCTGCAAAAATATCTCTTACAGACATTTCTTCCAATAAGAAATCCTGCTTATCCATTATAAATAAATCCATCAGTTTCAAGGACAATGACTCTAGCCTCATACCTTCGTTCAGTATATATTCTGCTGCATTTTTGACCTGCTCTCTTGATAAGTCTTTCTGATACAACATATCAGCGTATCCAATTACTGAAGTCAGCGGCGTTTTCAGTTCATGGGCAAAATTAGCTGCAAAATCTTCCTTCTGTTGCGCCTGATTAGATAACTCAACTATCTTCTCTTCAATGTTCTCCGCCATATGGTTAAAATTAACCGCCAATTCCCCAATCTCATCCTTTCCTGGCACATCTATTCTCTCTTGGTACCTGCCTTCAGCAATCCGCCTTGCTGCCTTGCTTACTTTATTAATAGAGCGTACAAGAAGACCGGACAATAACAAGATGACTGGAAAGCCCATACACATAATTAACAGATATATTCTCTGAAAATAAGAAATCATGTCATTCTGGTCATTTACCAGGTTGCTGATGTCGCACTCTGTAACTAAATAAACGTCTGTTTCATACTGTTGGATAAGATCACATACAAAAATACTACTGTCGGTGTTCGTTCGGCTAATCTGATAAATCACAAAACCATCTTCCATCTCTGTAAGATCCACGGGCACAGATTGCACTGACAAATTTGAATAAATACAACTTTTATCTGTTCCATAAACAGCTACAGGAACAGAAAAATTTCCTGCTATATTATCAATATTTAGAGTATTCTCTGAAAACACCTTTGGTTTTGAATAAAGAAGAGATTGCATTATATATCTGTTATATTGAAATTCCTGCAGTGCGAATCTCTTTTCCTGCTCAATAGCGTTTTCATACGCGAAATTTATCAGTAGACACCCCGCCACCTGAAATGTTATTCCAAATAAAACCACAAAACAGATAAATATTTTATGAAACAACTTCATTGTCACGCCTCCAATCGGTATCCCACTCGAAATACAGTTTTAATGCGATCTTCCCAATTCAATTTTTTTCGCAACCGCTGGATATGGGAATCCAAAGTTCTAGTATCTCCTGTAAGTTCTTCACCCCATACTCTTTCATATAATCGGTCTCTATATAATGCAACATTTTTATTCTGCATCAAAACAACTAAAAGTTCATACTCTTTCACCGTCAACGTCACAAACTTTCCTGCTTTCCTAACTATTCTGGATTCAAGGTCAATTTCAACATCTGCTAAAGACATTTTTTTCCCCGACTTTCCATACCGTCTAAGCACAGCTTCTACTCGCGCAATTAACTCTCCCACCTGAAAAGGTTTCGTAATATAATCATCCGCCCCCAGTTTTAAACCCTTAATACGATCATCCACTGCACTTTTAGCAGTTAAAAAGATAACAGGTATATCAAATGGTTTGATATATTCTAATAGTTCATAACCGTTGATTTCAGGTAGCATAATGTCAAGTAAAATTAAATCAAAAGTTTCATTTTCAATATAATTAGCCCCCAATTTTCCATCTAATGCACAAACACATTTATATCCCTCTGCTATTAGATTCATATGAATTAAGTTTGCAATCGCCTCATTATCTTCAATAACTAATATTTTTTTCATTCGACAAACACTCCTTTTAGTTGTTGTAAATAAATAGCAAACATTTCTCTCTACTATTTGTTAAATATCTTTATATGTACCACCATTATACCATACACATATTGAAATTGATAAATTTATACAAATATAAAAAAGAAAGTTTTTCTAAACTTTCACTTAAACATTCATTCCCCAAAATATATCATCTACATTAAAATATAGAGCATCAATAAAGCTCCCTATAGTAAAACTACAAGGAGCTAAACAAAATATATAGAACCCTATTATTCGGAATATATATGTATTACGTCTTATATCATCTCTTTTTGTGCTTCATATAACTCTTTATATACCTCACTTTTTTGCATCAGCTCAGTATGTTTTCCACAATTTACTATAACACCATCTTTAATTACAAGTATCGCATCCGCTTTTTTAATATTTAAAAACCTATGAGTAATAACAATACCTATTCTATCCGCCCTTGAACCCATAACCTCAGACAAAATTTTATTTTCTGTTCTTGCATCAAGAGCTGCTGAAGGCTCATCGAAAATCACCAATTGCCCTTCTCTCATATTTGATCTTGCAATAGCAATCCTCTGCCACTGTCCAATCGACAAATCTGTACTATTCTCCCATCCTCTAACCAACTTCTCATCATACCTATTCGGCAAATCATTAATAAATGATGTTGCACACGCACTTTCTGCAGCATTCTGTATCCTAGAGGTATTATGCAACTCATTAATATTTCCAATTGCAATATTCTCTTTTACCGTAAAAGGGTATTTGACAAAATCTTGAAAAACTATTATCATTTTTTCTCTATATAGATTCATATTATATTGAGATATATCAATTCCATTAATTAATATACTACCCTTTTGAGGCGCATAAAGTCCCATCAATATCTTTATCAATGTTGATTTGCCACCACCATTATATCCAACTATTGCATAGACTTTACCAACCTCAAACTTAAAATTTAGATTTTTTATAATATACCGACCATCATCAGTATACTTGAACCATACACCAACTAATTCAATTGTTTCAATCATAAAATCCTTTATTAACAGCGATTTTTTTTTCTTGTTTTCCTCCTCTATTTTTTGCTTATATTCTGACAACTCTGTAAAACTCGATAAATATAACAAATCTTCGTGCATTGATATAAATACAAAAACAATGTTCGCTGTTGCATTTTGTAGTTGTGTAACAGAATCCATATTCATATTAATTGTGCCAATTGAGTTTTTCGATGCTATACCATATACAATAATTGAGCCTTTCAAAAGATACATAAAAAAAATTTCAATGGTTCTTGAAACAATTTCCTTAACACTCAACTCTTTCTGAGTTCTTTTATCTTGCTCTGTTATATCATCAATTATTTCATTAATTTTCAATTTTATAAAATTTAGACTATTAAAGACCTTTACCTCCTTAAAAACATCACTTCTGCTAACCATACTTTTCAATTCTTTGCTAAACCGAATTTTTTCAACTCTACTATTATATACATCATATAGCTTGTTAAAGTATTTTTTATTATAAATAGCCATTGGTAGAATAGATGCAAAAATAATCAAATAGATTTTAAAATTGAAAGAAATAATAATTCCAGACATACCTATAAAGGTTGTTACATTGTTGATTACATCTATTAAATTTGTCAAAAGACTCATCATTTTAGAACAAGACTCTTCTGTTGCTTTTTGAATCATATTATGCATTTCGGAATTCTCTATGTCTTTTAAATCCATCAAGCCAATTGCATCGATAGTTTCATTTGTGACATATTTTTCTACCTTTCGAGAAAATATTATTTTTATGTAACTATTCAGTCTATCTAAGACATCAGCCACCATCTTTAATAAATAGTGTATAAAAAGACATCCAATTACTCCTATCCAGCTAATTTGATTGTTTATTAAATATAGCGATATCATGTCAATTATTTTTTTCCAAATTAATAAATTTAATACTCCTGGAACAGCAGAAAAAATGCTTAAAATAAAAGTCAAAATAAAAAATATTTTTGATGTCTTCCATAAAACTGAAACAGCTTTAAAAAATTTATTCATAAAATTACTCCAATCTATATCTCACTAATATAATGTGAAAAAGAGAGAAAAAGCTATTTTACCTGCCTTTCCTCTCATTTTCCTCAGCCATATAATAGAATTCAGATTTCAAAACCTAAATTCATAAATGCCACTTACCACTTGCGATCATTGTACGCCTCAGAGTAGTTTGCATTGTAATTGTCAGTTTCGAAACCGACACAGTTACTATGGCAACCGTCCTTGTCGCTACCCTTCTGGATCATGTTACCGACTGTACCACTATTAGATACACAACGACATCCACAAAGATGAGCAACTGCTGCATCGCTGAGTTCATCTCTCAAATAAGGATTCACTTTTTCAAACATACCCGATTCACCTCCTTGTCAATTATTTATATCACCACCCAAAAATATGGGGATAATATCTAAGCAGAAACAATTTCATTCAGAATCTTCAGCTTTTCTGGATCTTTTTCAAGGATCTCATAATATAACGAAAACTGCTCCTTTAAATGTTGCTTGAAATATTCACAGAAAGTATGTGCGTTCTTAGCTATCCCATCTAAATCCATTCTGCTTGCATAACAAAATGGACACATTTTAGCAGCCCAACAATTGGCGCAATGTTTGATGGATTGTTCACTATATTCAATAAAATATTTTGCAAATATCGTTTCAAGATCAAATCCCGTAAGAATGTTTCCTATCTTTGGCGATTTGTTTATCCTTTCACAAACATACATGTTTCCTTTAGTATCTACATAGAGTCTTCTTGAACCAGGTATACAACAACCATTCATCGGCATTCTCAAGGATGCTTGTCTTGTCAGCAATCTCTGATGTACTGTTGCTAAAGCATCAATAACTCCCTTATTTTTGAGTTCAGCAAGGTCTTCTGACTCTATAGCCAAACTTTTTATCCATTCCCACATTGAACTATCATTTATCTCATATTCTTCCAACTCTTTAGGAATAGTTCCGTTTGTTGGATATGTAATATTATAGGTAGAATGAGGTGTAATGTGACACAACTCTTTAAAGTTATCGTCAATTTTATACAATTTACTCTTATCATATGGCACCATATATACAGCATTGAAATTTACGTTCATATTGCAGTTTTCTGCAGTATTGATTGCTGCCTTTAGGATGTCATACCCCCTCATAGCATCCTTATACGTCCCCCTCCCATCCACATATACTCTGCTAGCATCGTGTATTTCCTCTGGACCATCAATACTGCATATAATATTCAAATTTGGTAC
>BLMC01000052.1 GCA_011959805.1 Lachnospiraceae bacterium
AGTGGCGGGATTCAATCCCCCATCCGATATACTTGTAATCCTTATGTTTTAACGAACAAATGAATTTTAGTTTGTCTAATCTAAAAATACTAATAGGAGAACTTGTTATGAAATGGATAGAAAGGTTTTTTATTGTGATTGTCCTTTTGCCAATTGCATTATTCACATTATTTATAGGATATGAAATCTTTGGCATGTGTATCAATCATCTTGCAACACAAATACAGACTAATGCATTACAGCGGCACTTAGAAAGGGAAATCCCTGATGTTGAGATTGTAAGTGTCTATTCAGAAACCGGAAATACTTCAGGAACCAGTAACCATGTTGACTGCCTATCTTCTATTATATTTTCGACGCAAATACAAGAAGCAGAAATTGAAGCTCGCATGTCGAAATATTATACATTCAATGATTGGGATTGCTATATAAATCAAACAGATGATGGCAATTATATGTTCTATATCAATACCTCCGCTCCGTTTCGAGATAATATAGAGGGGCATTAAAATGATTCTATTGTTGGTTTCATGATGGATTTTGACCCTTTCATATCTATGAGCCGCTAGAGGTGGCATGAGGGATTTTTATGGACAAACTATAGGCTATATTCATGAGTCTAATGAAATAATTTATGTGGCAAAATCAATCACTCAAAGTATTGATGACACGCTTTTCAATATTGTATTTGATTCGTGATAAAAACACAAAAAATACTGGTAACTCTTGGAATTATATAGTATAATAGTTCTAATTTACCTGTGCAAAAACGTGCATTTTTAATCACTAACTTTTGCCTGTAAAGTATTCTATTAGAAAGGACGTGACATACATCTAAAAAAACAATATTTTACATGCAACACAAAGGAACGATTTAAAAAGTAGAGGGATTTTATTATGAAGAAAAAATTGTTATGCATGCTATTATCCGTCGCAATGGTATTTACCTCTGTAGATATGACAGCGGCAGCAGAAACCACGACGGAAACCGCAGAGGAACCCCTTCTTTCAGAGGAGACTTCTGTCAGCCAAGAGAGCACGACAACCCCATCTGAGACAGCAGAAGAATCTTCAGCGGATCAAGAATCTTCAGAGTCAACTTCAGCGGAAGACAATACAGATTACTCTGAAAATGAAACAACAAAACAGGAAACAGAAACGGCTTCTGATGACCAAGCGACAAGTGAAATCGAGACCGAAGCCCAAACAGAGTCGGAAACCGAAACAGAGACGCAAACAGAACAGAACACAGAAATTGAAACACAGACTGAGACTGAAACCGAGACTACGACTGAGACTTTGACCGAAG
This sequence comes from Lachnospiraceae bacterium, assembly GCA_011959805.1. GTDB lineage: Bacteria > Bacillota > Clostridia > Lachnospirales > Lachnospiraceae > COE1. Next base: position 1,310 of record BLMC01000052.1, read on the forward strand.
ATCTTACTGAAACAGAAACCCAAACAGAATCAGAAACCGAAACAGAAACCGAGGAATTAACTAGCGAGACGACACTTCAAGTATCTTACCGCACTGCTGATGAGATTCTCGCGTTTTTAGAACAAGAAAGAGCACTAAAAACAGACAAAACTACTTATAAAGAGCAGCCTACCTTTACAACACCTTATAAATCAGGTGCTTTGTCTGCTGACACACTGGATTCCGCTGCAACGATAGTACGTCAGATTCGTTTTATTGCAGGTCTGCCTTATGAGATGTCATTAAATGACGAATACAACCGTTTGAGCCAATCGGCAGCACTTGTAAACTATCTTAACAACGAGTTAAGCCATGACCCATCACAACCCAATAACATGGCAGATGAACTCTTTGATCAGGCTTATAAAGGTGCATCCAATTCTAATATTGCATTTGACAACAATCAGAAAAAGACCTTAAATGAGATGCTGATTGATTCTTGGATGGCAGATAAAGACAGCGAAAATATATCACAACTCGAAAACCGTAGCAGAATTTTGAATCCGTCTATGGAACAGATTGGTTTTGGCGCGGTAGCAGGAAGCAAAGGCATTTATAGTGCAATGTATACAACAGACCATTCTGGAGAAACCGAAAATATATTTGGAATTGCTTGGCCTGCCCAGAATATGCCTATCGAATATTTTGGCAACGATTATCCTTGGTCAGTATCCACAGATGAAACTTTGAAAGCTTCCGAGATTCGCGTAACACTGACAAGAGAATCCGATGGAAAAAAATGGAATTTCTCAAAAGATTCAGCAGATGGTGATTTTTATGTGCACAGTGACAATTCCGCGCAAAAAAGCAACATTATTTTCCGACCAGAAACATCTGATATTACAGCTTATGAAGACGAAGATTCATTCCAAGTAGAAATTAGCAAAAATAAAAAGCCTTACATAAGTTATACGGTTCATTTCTTCTCTATCACTGAGGAAGAGGAAATTCTTACAGCACCCGAGGCAAACATCCCAGCGGGAGAAAAAGTTGCAAAAGAATCCAAGTTGATTCTAACAAGTGAGGAGAACGCTGCAATCTACTATACAACTGATGGCACAACTCCTTCTATTGACAGCACTTTATATACCGAACCAATCTCTATTGAAACGGATCTTACAGTGAAAGCAATCGCTGTAAAGAACGGGTATACAGACAGTGATATTGCAGAATTTATATACATGGTAGTTGAAGATGCACCTTTGCGATACAATATAACCTTTGAATCAAATGGTGGCACAATCCTATCAGCACAGTCCGTTCTGGAAAATGAGAAAATTGAACAGCCTGAAACTCCAGTGAAAGAGGGATATTTATTTGAAGGTTGGTTTAAAGAAACCGAATGCGAAAATATATGGGATTTTGAGAAGGATACTGTAACAGCAGATATCACACTCTATGCAAAATGGACAGAAGATCCTTCCGCAGCAATCTACACTGTAAGTTTTGAACTACAAGAGCATGGAACACCAATCGAATCCTTAACAATAAAAAGTGGTGAACTTTTGATAGCACCAGAAGCACCAACGGCTGAAGGATATCAATTTGAAGGTTGGTTTAAAGAACCAGAATGCGAAAATATATGGGATTTTGAAAAGGATACTGTAACAGCAGATATCACACTTTATGCAAAATGGACAGAAGGAGAGACTAAGACAGAAACCGAAACCGAAACCACTGATGCAGCGAGCACTTGCCTCGTCACTTTTGATATGCAAGGGTTTGGGAAGCAAATTGAATCTGTAACTGTAAATAATGGTGAGACATTCGCAGCGCCAGAGCCACCAACAGCAGAAGGATATACTTTTGCAGAATGGTATCGAGAAGTAGAATGCATCAATGCATGGGACTTTGAGACGGATATTGTCACAGAAGATATTGTGTTGTATGCCAAGTGGATTCCAGCAGATGATGCAGAAATCAATATGGGTGCTTCACAAGGAGCAAGAGAAGAAGATACACGTATCGATATCGGCGTTGCGTCATCAGACCTTAAAACAAACAGTATCAAGCCAAGGCGTTATAATGGTACCCCTTATGAACCCAATATAACTGTTTCAATACGCAAGGGAAAGAAGCGAGTCACGCTCAAAGAAGACAGGGACTATGAACTCAAATACCAAAATAATGTAAACGCTGGAGAGAAAGCTGCTGCAATCATTACAGGAATCGGAGAATATAAGGGACGTAAAACAATATACTTTACAATAACTCCGCCAATCAATTTAGAAGAAGCAGAGACCAGAATTAGCGATATTAAGCCAAAGCGTTATAATGGTACGCCCTATACCCCCAGTGTGACTGTTTCCGCGCTCGATGGAAAGAAACGTGTTACACTCAAAAAGGATAGGGACTATACACTCACATATAAAGATAATGGCAATCCTGGTGAGGTAGAAAAGGAAGCTACTGCAATCATTACAGGAAAAGGCGAGTACAAGGGAACTGTAACACAAACCTTTAAAGTGCTGCCACAAATAGATTTAACTGCCAAGGAAACAGAGACCATTGTTAAAGATAATATTAAATCAAGAGTATATAACGGTAAACCCTATGAACCAAATGTAAATGTTTCAATACTTAGCGGAAATAAACGAGTTACATTGAAAAAGGACAGAGACTATAAGCTAACATACAAAGATAATATTAATGCTAACACAGATACAAAACGACCTTCTGTGACAATTACAGGAATTGGAGAATATAAAGGAAGTTTATCAGAAACCTTTTTTACAATCACTCCTAAGAGCATTAAGAAGTTAAAGGTTATTACAGGAAGTAAGCTCACGAATGACAAATCGGCACCATTTATTATTTATGATGGAACCACAAGACTAAATAATAATGGATTTCATTACGAGTTTATTATTGACCCACAAGATCCTAAGAAAGCAACGCTAAAGCTCAAAGCAAAAGAGAACACTAACTATACAGGGGAGGTCACTGTAAAACTCACTGTATATGATGTTGACAAACAATACTATATTAATTCAGCCCAAATAGAGATTACTGGAGATACGACGTATACTGGAAAAGCTATTACAAGAAATGTTACACTTAAAATAGGAGATGTTGAACTAAAAAATAATAAAGACTACAAAGTGCAATATCAGAATAATATAAATTATGGATCAGCAATAATGATCATCACCGGAAAAGGTAAATATAAAGGAAAATTTGTAGGTACTTTTAACATTGGCAAGGTAGATATCAATAAACATGAAGTTGTAGAAGGCATCCCTCAGCATGTGACCATAGCAGACATCTCATCCAAAACTTTTAATGGAAAAGAGCAAAAACCTGCTGTAACAATAAAAACAGTACGTGGCAAAAAACTGGCTTTAAACAAAGACTATACCGTTGCTTACGCAAATAATCTCCATGCTGGAACGGCGTCAGTCACAATCAAGGGAATTGGCAATAACTGTAACGGAAGTACCACTATAAAATTTGCAATTAAACCACAGGAAATCAAAAAGGCCTCTGTTAAGGCAACGAAAGCAACCAAAAAAGAGCCGAGTAAAATTGTATTGACTTATAACAAAAAAGAATTGAAAGAATTCGCAGATTACATAATTATAAATCACAGCGAGCTGGCAAACAAACAGGTTTCTGTTACAATACAGGGCTTGGGAGATTTTACGGGAGAAGTGACAAAGAACTTAAAGACAGAAATCCCAGAAGAAAAAGAAGATGTGAATGGCTCCTCCCCTGCACTATCCACAAATATAGGTGGTCACAATTACAGTGATTTTGAAGGCTCACACATAAACTCATACTTGTACCACAATGATGATAATACCTTTGTGCGCGTAGAGTGTGTAGGCAATAATAATGTCTGTGTAGAATCCTATACATCCGATTATCAGTTTAAGTCGCAGAAAATTATTAAGATGGAGTTGTCTAAGTTTGGCGGCTTCTACGCGGGTAAAGATTTTTATTTCCTTGCATTTGGGGAAAGAAATCCTAACAAAGATGACACGCAGGAAATATTGCGTGTGGTAAAATATGATAAGAACTGGAAACGTATCGACGCCACCCGTCTATTCGGTGCAAATACTTTAGATCCATTTAAGAATGGAAGTTTTCGCATGGTAGAGTGTGACGATATCTTGTATATTCGCACATGTCATCAAATGTATAACACACATCAGGCGAATATTTCCTTAACGATACAAATTTCCACAATGGAAATTCAGCAGCAACTTACAGGCGTGTATAGTCTTGGATGGAACGGCTATGTAAGCCACTCCTTTAATCAATATGTTTTAGTTGATGATGACAACACGCTGCTGACCGTCGATCAGGGAGATGCTTATCCACGTTCTGTTGTCCTGGTGAAATACAATAAAAAAGCCCCTGATGCAAATGCATTCGGTGGTAATCGTGCTGTTTCTGTACTGCCAATGGGTGGCTCTGGTGCATTCACAGGTGTATCTGTAGGTGCTTTTGAGGCATCTGATACCGCTTATCTGGTGGCTGGAAACTCTGTGGACCAGAAGGCAACCCCGTATTCTACAGGAACAATACGAAACATTTTTGTGACCAGTACACAGAAGGATAATTTCTCAGCAGCTGGTACAACGCAACATTGGATTACAAACCATAAATACATTGAATATACAGATGTTAAGGGCAATCCTCAAAAAGTGGCAGAGGCTGTAGTCACCACACCGCATCTGGTCAAACTAAATGGTAACGAGTTCATGCTGCTCTGGACAGAAACAGTTTCAGTTATAGAGGAAAACAAGCCAGTCAAATCAACTGTCCAGAAGAGTATACTACTCAACGGAAATGGTGAACCCATCTCTGGTATATACAGCTTCGATAAACCTCTGTCAGAGTGTAAACCGATTGTCGTAAATGGAAATCTGGTTTGGTACTATACCAATAAAAGCGAACCAGTATTCTGCACTCTGAACCCGAATGATGTCAGAAAAGTACCACGTTAATTTTCTCAAAGTGATTCAAACAACCAAAAAGGGCAGCTTCATGCTGCCCTTTTTGGTTGTTTGCTGAATTATTCCATCATCTCTGCCAATACTTCTTTTGCTTTTTCTAGCTGGTTGTCGATCCCATTCTTATACAATTCTGCGTCAAATGGTTCTTCCACATCTGGCGCAATACCAATCTCATGAATATTATTTCCATTGGGGGTAAAGTAACTACTTACTGTAAGCTTTACTGCCGAGCCATCTGACAAATTAATTACCTTCTGCACAATTCCCTTGCCAAATGTTGTAGTCCCCACAAGTTTTCCAATCTTATAGTCTTTTACTGCACCTGCAAGAATTTCCGATGCACTTGCACTATAACCATTTGTAAGCACAACCAGCGGAACTGTAATCTTGTTCTCTCCATTACAGGTATATTCCTCGCGCTCTCCATATTTGTCCTCTGTATAGACAATCATACCCTTTGGCAGAATCATGCGGGCAATCTCACAGACTGTCGACAGATTCCCTCCAGGATTGCTGCGCAAGTCAATAATCAATCCTTTCATTCCATCTGCTTTTGCTTGATTGTAGGCAATCTCAAACTGTCCTGTTGTCACTAAATCAAACTCTGTAATCTGGATATACGCCATTTTATTTTCATACATCTCGTACTCCACAGTAGGACTCTCAATCTTTCGGCGCTCCACATCAATCTCTAACGGCTCTGACGCATTCTCACGAATGATTGTCAAGGTAACATAGGTATGTTCCTCACCCTTAATTTTACTGACTACATACGCTTTATCTTTGCCTTGCATATCTTCATCGTTCACTTTATAGATATAATCTCCCTGCATCAAACCGCTTGTTTCCGCTGGCGTATTCTTAATCACACCACTAATCTGTACATATCCAGCCTCTCCATCTTGAATATAGGCACCAATACCATAGTATATCCCTTCCGTCTGCTGTTGCAATGCAATTAATTCCTCATTAGTATAATAGACACTATATGGGTCCTCCAATGAATTAAGCAGCCCTTTATAGAGTCCATCTTCTAGGGCGTCCTCCTCTACATCTTTCCAGAAATATTTCTTAATTGTGTCCTCTAAAACGCCAAGTTTTCTCTCTACACCTCTATTGGTAATACTCTCAGTCCTACCCGCAGCATTTCCCCGACTCCCTGGCAGAACTGCTTTGTAAATTCGGACCGCTCCTATTACGCCAAGTGTAATAGCAAAGGCAGCTAATATGCCGGTTACAATTCCAAGAATGTAATATTTTGTATTCTTTTGATGCTTTATGTCTTTATTTGTAGGACTATTTATCATATGATTGTTCATAGAATAATTTCCCTGATTATCCGTCCCATTACTGCCATTTGAATATTGATTTTGCATTCTAATGCCTTTCTATTTCTAAGTTCCTTATTTCAGATAATTCCACGGATTTACATAATTTCCATTGAGCCGCACACCAAAGTGCAAATGATTTCCTGTTGATCTTCCCGTTGTACCAACCGCGGCAATCTTCTGTCCCTTTTTGACTTCTGTTCCGCTTGAGACATATAATGCTGAGGCATGCATATAGATTGTGTACAAATCATCACCATGGTATAACATAATATAATTTCCCATACTGCTACTGTATGCAGACGCCACAACAGTGCCATCATATGCGGCAAGAATTGGTGAACCACCTGGTGCAGCTAAGTCTAATCCATTGTGAAACTTTTCTACTTTTAACGTTGGATGCATACGTGTACCATACTCATCTGAAATGCGTGTATAAGATGGTGCTGGCCATGCAAACATACCGCCATCATAAGTCTTTTTTTTGTTTTCCTGCTCCAACTGTTTCTGTAATGCCTTGGTAATCTCCTCAAGCTCTTTAAGTTCTGCATCCCGCGCTGCAATTTCTGCCTCATACTCTCTCAACATCTGTTCCCGATTATTGATATCGTCTTCGTATGCTTTAATATCTGCCTGCTTTTGTGCAATCAGGCTGGTCAAAGATGCTTCCTCTGACTCCACATTCTTTTTTGCCTCTTCCAAAAGCTCCTGCTCGGATTCAAGTTGTGCCTTGCATACTTCCACATACTCTCTTGTAGTACGAAACTCCTCAAACATTCGCTTATCGGATTCTGTTATTTTCTCCACATAATCCACGCGGTTAAGCATATCCCCAAAAGAACGTGCATTCAAAATCGCTTCAAAATAAAAATTATCTCCGCGTTCATACATATTTTTAATGCGTACCTTCATATTCTGATATTGCGTTTCTTCTTTGACAATCGCTTCGTCAAGCTCCGCCTTTGTCTGTGTGATTTCCGCCTCTTTTTGCGTAATCATCCCTTTAATCTCAGCAATTCTGGATTGTACATCCGCAAGATTATTATCAAGCTGTGTCACATAAGCTGCAAGATTTTTTTTGGATTGTTCTAACGCATCAATCATTGATTTGACATCTGTCATTCCCGACTGAAGCTGTTTTTTTTCACTTTGCGTATTCTGAATCTCTTGCTGTTTCTGCTCAATACTTTTTTTCAAATCTGATACATTATCCGCTTGACTGACAAATGATTGCGTGTTCATAAATATAGCCGTTACAAGAATTGTCATCGCCATAAAAACCGCTGTTCTTCTGACGAAATCGTTAGGTATATAACCCATATTGGTACTGGGATTGCACGATGTATCTCTCTGCATAAAATCTGCCCTTTCTAAATTTCTACACGCTCAAATGCTTTCTTACTGTAGTAAAGCTTCCGATAAAACCAATACCGACACCCAGCACAATACACACTGGTACAAGATTCGCAAACACGGTCTCCACTGGTAGAAATGCCAAAAGCTGTGACAGAGAGGGAAAACGTCTTACCACATACATCATCGCTTCATTATAGATAAAGTATACTGCAATCAATGGCAAAAAGGAACCAATCATACCAATTACCATACCTTCAATCACAAATGGCGCTCTGGTAAAAAAATCTGTCGCGCCAATGTATTTCATAATCTGAATTTCTTCCTTTCTGACAGAAATACCAATCGATACTGTATTGCTAATCAGGAAAATTGACACCAAAAACAAAATGATAATAATGCCAATTGACACATAACCAATAATGGCATTCACACCTGTCAGTGTTTGTGCTGTCAAAAATGATTGATTAATCTTGCGAATTCCCTCAACCGATTCCAAATAACTTACCAGTGCTGGTTGCATAGAGACATCGCTTAGGAAAATATCAAAATGCGCGCAGTCCTCAAGCGGATTCTCGGTATAGAAGCTAACATCTCCCAGTTTATTTTCCTCTACAAACTGTGCCCAAGTTTCCTCCGCAGATACATAATCTACCTCACTAACTTCTGTTCTGCGCATAATTAAACCGCGGATTTCAGCCACACGTTCTTCACTCAATCCTCCCTCAAGCAATGCACTGACACATAAGCCCTGCTCTGCGTTCTTTACCATATGCTCAAAATTGGTCAATATAGCATAAAACAGCCCAAACAAAAATAGACATGCCGAAATTGTCGCCACAGATGCCAGAGTAAACCATTTGTTTTTAAAAATATTGCGTATTCCTTGCCATATACAATAGAATAATGTATTAATCCTCATCGATGTAGCCACCTTTTTCCTCATCACTGACAATGATGCCTTTCTTCATTGTGATCACCCGCTTCTGCATGGCATTTACAATCTCACGATTATGTGTGACTACCAGAACTGTTGTTCCATTGTTATTTATTTTTTCTAACAGACTCATAATCTCCCATGAATTTTTGGGGTCTAAATTTCCTGTTGGCTCATCTGCAAGCAAAATCTGTGGTTTGTTGACAAGTGCTCTTGCAAGTGCAACTCTCTGTTGTTCTCCACCAGAAAGTTGCTTTGGTCGTGCTTTATACTTACCTGCAAGTCCCACTGTAGAAAGGATTGACGGAACATTTTTTCTAATCTCCCGATTTGGCATCTGTATGATGCGCTGTGCAAAAGCAACATTTTCATAAACATTTCTGTCTTTCAAAAGCCGGAAATCTTGAAATACTACGCCGAGACTTCTTCGGAATTTGGGAATTGCACGCCGCTTTAATCGTACCACATCTGTACCATTTACAATAATCTTTCCTGATGTGGGCAGAAGTTCTCGAAGCAACAGCTTAATCAGTGTTGATTTCCCCGAACCGCTATCTCCTACGATAAACACAAATTCTCCTTTATTTATATGCAAATTTACATCGTTTAATGCCGGTATCCCCACTGTGTATGCTTTGCTTACATGCTCCATCACAATCGCTTTATCACTGATACCAGAACCCGAACGCCTTCTAGTTCCTGTCGTTTTCAATCTCTCACTCCACTCCTCTAATTCAATCCCTTAATACTCAAATGATTCCATATATTTCATGTACCGCACTACCATCAGTGCAATCTTAAATGTAATCGCATCCTCAAAGATGCGCAAGTCAAGCCCCGTACTCTTCTGAAGCTTGTCCAACCGATAGACAAGTGTATTTCGATGGATAAAAAGCTGCCGGGAAGTCTCCGACACATTCAAAGAATTTTCAAAAAATTTATTGATTGTTGTAAGCGTCTCATCATCAAAATCATCAGGACTTTTTCCACCAAAAATCTCCTTGATAAACATCTTGCAGAGTGGAATTGGCAATTGATAGATAAGGCGTCCAATTCCAAGCTCACTGTATGCAATAATATCCCGCTCAGCAAAGAAAATCTTCCCTACATCAAGCGCCATCTTGGCCTCCTTGTAGGAGCGACTAACCTCCTTGATTTCCTTGACATTTGTCCCATAAGAAATATGCACATCCTTAATGCCATCTTTTACCAGCGATTCCTCTATCGCCCTTGCATACTTATCAATGTCACGGTTCGTCTCATTGTCTGCAATTTCTTTGACAACAATTACATTATTCTCATCCACTGCGGTCACAAAGTCTCTGCCATTCTGCCCAAAGTTCTCCCGAACCTTTTCCAAGATATTTGCATCTTTGCCATTCTGAGACTCTACAATTAGAACTGCACGTTTTACATCCGTCTGTATATGAAGCTTTTTGGAGCGGCTGTAAATATCTACCAACAACAGATTATCCAGAAGCAAATTCTTAATAAAATTATCCTTGTCAAATCGCTCTTTGTATGCTACCATCAGATTTTGCAACTGAAATGCAGCCATCTTTCCTACCATATAGGCATTCTCTCCTGCGTCGTTGGCAATCAGGATATACTCAAGCTGCTGGTCATCATAAATTTTAAAGAACTGGCATCCTTGAATCTCCTGACTATCTGCGGCTGATTTAACAAATTCAAGTACCGAATTTTCAAAACTATTTCCTATCGTCTTGGTGGAAGCCACCAACTTACCATCGATATCCGCCACAAAAAGCTCCACTCTTGCAATTGCCTTAATTCCTTCGATGGTATTCTGCATAATCTGATTTGAAATCATATGCCACTCTCCTTCTTATACATTATCCACAAAAAATAATTGATGTGCCGTATCCCTTTTATCGCATTCTGTTACCATTTTAATATATTTATACAAATAAATCTATAGCTAACCGCAACTTTTTTATGCATTTTGAAATATTTTTTGAAAAAGAATACTTTTTTCGTGCTTATGCAAGATACACAAAAGAACATCCATCGTCGAAAAAGGTGCTTCTACATCTTAAGCATTCCCATATTTTTACCGAAATACATAACGTAGTATCGCAATCTGCAATATTATATTGGATAAGCAGGAATGGAGGGTTGCTTATGGATATCCCAGGACTTTCAATGCGCATGGCGCAATCAAATCTGCTGACAGATGTCGGCACTGCTATGCTGGCAAAATCAATGGAACAAGCAGAAGTCATCACGGCTTCTATGACAGAAATGCTCGATGCTTCCGCAATGGAACTTTCTGTCAACCCCGGAGTTGGCGCCAACATTGATATTAGTGTGTAATGGAATACATACTGTCTAAAACAGCCCTGCGGGGCTGTTTTTCATTCCATTACTTTCGATAGATTGCCGTAGCCTCAATTGTAATCTTTTTGCTTTTTAACAAATTTCCTACTGCCCTCTTAAACTCATTCTTACTCATTCCTGTCTCCTGCCGGATATGTTCGGGGTCAGCCTTATCTGTAAATGGCAACATTCCTCCATTGTCTTCTATTAATTTCATAATTTTTTCTGCATCTTTTCCAATCTGAATATATGCCTTCTCCCGCACACTTAAATCAAGTTTTCCGTCGTCCTTAACCCCAGATACACGCGCCGTAACGGTATCGCCTACTCGAATCTCGCCAAACAATTCATTGCGGGGAATCAGTGCCGTAAAACAATCATCAACTGCGACAAAAGCCCCAAATTCCTGCCGAATCTCATAGACTGTCCCACATACAATATCGTCTTTTTTATAATCGCTGTCACAGCGTAAATAATGATATATTTTCATTGTGGCTGCAAGGCGACTGCTCTTATCTATATAGATTGCAGCTAGAATTTCGTCTCCTTCTTTCACCTTGTAAGTCTGCTCTTTATAAGGCAGCAAAACATCTTTCTCAAGCCCCCAGCTAAGAAATGCGCCAATGTTTGTCACTTGAGAAACTTTTAATTTCCCAACCTCTCCCACACACAATCGTGGCCTATTTGTCGTCGCAATCATCCTATCTTTAGAATCTTTGTAGAGAAATACTTCTATCTTGTCTCCAATCTTGCTTCCTTGTGGGACCTGTTTCTTAGGAAGCAAGACCCTATCATCTATCGATGCATTCAATTCTTTTCCCAGATACACTCCAAAATCCAATTCCTTTACAATTATCAGCGATTGTACTTTTCCTAATTCAAACATATTGTTTTTCCCTTCCTGACATGCTAAAATCATTTTCTAAGCGCATAATCTGCGCTCTCTGCCTGTTAAACATCTTCAATATATACCTGTTTCTTTCCCAATCTGCGAAAAATAAGTAACAATTGCACCACAGCCGCAATCGCAAGCACGAACTCCGCAACAAACTGTGCGTATGCCAATCCATAAAGCGGAAACAGATAATTCAATAAATACAGTGCTGGAATCTCAAGCACAATCTTTCTCATAATGGCAAAGACAAGCGCATTTTTGCCATACCCAAGGGCCTGAAAAACACCGACCGCAAGAAAGTCCATGCACAGAAACGGCAATCCAAGACAGAAGCCTCGCATAAACCGGATTCCGTATGCAATAATAGATGGGTTGTCCATAAAAAACTGTACAACACCTTCTGCGCCAAAATAAAAAAATACTGCCGCTGCTGTAATAAATCCTATACTGATTTCTCCTGCAAACACAATCGCTGCCTTCATACGCTTCTGGTTGCCACTGGCATAATTATAGCTTACAAGTGGCATAATTCCCTGTGAAATTCCCATACTGATATACATTGGCACCATATAAATCTTTTGTGTAATTCCAATCGCTGCCACTGCATCTGCGCCAAACACTGAAGTGAAATTGTTTAGGATTGTCATTCCTGTTACATTCAACAAATTCTGTATAGAAGCCGGAATCCCTACACCACACACACCAAGTACAATCGCCTGACGCAAACAAAACTTATCCGGTCGAATACAAACGCAAGTAGTTTCTCTCTTGATATAAATCAGTACAAAAAAGTAACTACATGCCACACAATTTGAGATAAACGTTGCAAGACCAGCCCCTGCCGCTCCCATATTAAATCCCCACGGAAGAATAAAAATCGGGTCTAACACAATATTTAAAAGACATCCACTCATCGTTCCAATACTTGCATGTAAAGCAGAACCCTCAGCGCGCACCATATATGCCAGAACGACATTTAAAATTGCAGGAACCGCACCAAAAGTTACTGTCCAACGCATATATGCTGATGTCGCCTGCACCGTTACTGTATCCGCTCCCAAAAGCGCCAAAAGAGGAGTCTTTCCAATTGTGCACAACAAAGAAAATACAATACCGCACACCAGTGCGCAGTAGAATCCAAATGCAGAACTTCTATGCACAGTATCAAAATCTTTGCGCCCAAGCGCTCGACTCATCATGCTAGAACTACCTACTCCAAACAGATTGTTGACTGCATTGAACGCAAGTAATACTGGTCCGGCAAGTGTCACTGCCGCATTCTGTACTGGATCATTCAAGATACCGACAAAGTACGTATCCGCCAAATTATAAAGTACCATTACCAGCGAGCTGATAATCGTAGGAACACACAATGCCATCACTGCTTTAGGGATTGGCACTGTCTCAAATAAATTAGTTCGCTTGTCCGTTTTTATATTTGCCATAGTTATCTCTCCTTAATTGCCACTTCCTCTGTTCCCCCCACCTTTCCAAGATACAATACTGCCACTGCACTTATTACAATCGTTCCAATCGCAAACGTACCTGTCTGGCAAAACTCTGGTAACATTCCCACCACAAACGAAAGAGAATTATAAAATAAATGCATAAAGATACAAGGAAGCACAGACTTGCATTTCACTGCCACATATCCAAGCGCCGCACCAATTGGAATCGCATAGATTCCCTGTACCCAATTTGCGTGAAAAATTCCAAACATAATTGCCTGTAATACTATTACAACTGGCGCTGAAAAATACTTTTGCAAATTTTTTAGTACGAGACCTCTCATAATGCATTCTTCATTGATTGGCGCTAATATCACTGCCGCAAATATTGCTAAAATCTCACTGCCGCCAAGAGCCAACTCCATCATTTCATTATAATTTTCCATTACTTCTGGATTGAAAACCATAATCAGTCCTACGATTAAAATTGACAGATAATACAGACCACAGCTTCCTATTACAATCATAGAAAAGGTTCGCATCCGCAATCCCTTCTTCCGAAAAAACTGCTTATCCTCTGCAGTTTTTTTTCTCCCCCAAATAATCCAATACGCTGACACTGAAAAAATCAGGGATATAAAAGTCGCCGCAACCGTCAATATTGTCATAAAGTTGCTGTCCATCGCAATATTCATTGCAATGTGCTGTGTCTGCGTCATATCCCCTTCACTCAGAATATTACCTGCTACGGTCGCCGCCATAACCCCCACGAAACTGACTAGAAGCTGCAACAGCATAAAAAGTCCCATAATCTCAAAGCTAAGTAAAATTCCTTCTACAAACTTTTTACCGATGCCTTCCTTCTTATTATACTCCATAATTACCTCCATATCGCTACCCACTGCCAAGATTTATTTCCTATACCGTAACATGTCAGTCACATTCTGTCAAACCTTGTTCTTTGAAACCTTAAAACGCATCAAAGGAAACATCGCCAGCATCATCTGGCAGTAGACAAAGAGTGTTTTTCTGTTGTTTTAGTTCTTGCAATTGTTCCTGCCAAGAATCTGTACCTATTGCCGACTGCAAAAATGCTTCTCCTTCTTCTGACATAACATGTGTTATAAAATCTTCTGGAAGCTTCAAACCATATTTCACTACATATTTCCAAGTATCTCGATCCCAATAATATTTCCCATCTGTATACATATATGGTCCCAATAAATCCACATCCTTTTTAAAAGGATGTGCATAAACGCCAAGTGCCATTGTAAAAAGACGCTTTGTCTGCAAATACAAAATTACACGCTCTGGCACTGTATACCCCTCTTGTAAATTATCATAAATACTTTGTGACCCCATCTGAAGCTCTTGATAAGGAGTAATACAAATGTGTTCCTGAAACATTCTTATAAATTCCTGTGTACTTCTATTTTCTTCAGAATCCAGTGCATGTGTATCTACATCATAAAATCTTAATTTTACATGGCAAGGTCCCATAACAGGTAAATTTCCATCTTTTTGTGTACAGTCTGTACATGTGCACACATCTTTGGTATTCTTGTAACACCACTGATTGACACACAATACCTTGCGCGTTATATTACTTCCATTCATCTGTGCCAGATCTAATTCATCACCTTTTTGAACCTGTTCGCCCTCTGACAGCGCAACTGTCAAAGTTACCATCCTTTCATCCTTTGCCATCACTGTCGTCGATATAATCTCCATGACTTTTCTCCTTTCCTTTACAATATACTCTTGAAATCTCTTTCGCTTACAATTCTTTCATATCTTATTGTTGTCAGAACTTTCTCAATCTTTTTAAAGTATAACACAATTTTCCAGTTTTGAATATCGCACAATCTATTCTAGTAACTGTTTTCGTATTATGATGTCATTAAAATTTTTAAGTGATGCCACGCGCAAAAGAAAAAAGCAGCCAATTCTTTGCTGCTTCTTGTAATTCTTACCTTTTCATTTATAGATTGTAATCACGTATATATAGAACCTGCATTTATAGGATAAATATCAGTCGACATCATTATCGACATTCATACATTCCGTTTTTTGTATTATCAGTTCCTCAAGTTCTTCTCGAGTACCATTAAAAACATTGACATCAATATACTTTTGATCTCCTGCATAGCCGTCCAACATAGCCGTGTCCATATACTGCCAAAAACTCCATTTATTTCCAAACAAAAAAGCCGGCGGACAATAAATACTGCGAACCCACAACGGATAATCCTCGAATTCTCCTTTAATATACTCATTGTAAACAGTAAACGTTGTGTAAATAATAGGTTTTATCTGATAGTGTTGTTCTAGTGTGTCCAACAATTCCCTAAGTTTTTTGACTACCTCTGCACGCTCTGGTGGATTACTTCTTTTCGTTCCATAGTATTCTACATCCACAACGGGAGCCAATTTCCCTTCCAAACTCCCCACCGTTTCAATATAGGAAGCCGCCTGTTTATCTCCATCACTGTCAAAACTGAAAAAATGGTAGGCTCCCAGATACAGATGTGTCTGCTCTGCCGCCTGCCAATTCTCACCAAAACGGTCATCAATATGCGTGCTCCCCTCGGTCGCTTTAATCATTGCAAAATCTAATCCTTGTTGCGATAAAGTTTCCCAATCAATTGTCCCTTGATAATGGGAAACATCTACTCCATGCATCTCATATTTCCTAGCAAATATCGGGTTAATTTTAATCTCCTTGCGCAAAATTAGATTCCCCACTGTAATGAGTCCTGCTACAAGGAAAAAGATTCCAATGGAACAAATCCATTTGAATTTGTTCGATAATTTATTAGACTTCTTATTATTCTGCTCCATATGCACCTCTGTTTTCTGCCTAATCCCATTATAACCATTCTATCTTTAGCATAAAACAAATTTGCATCATTTTTGCATACTTTTTATAATCGTTTTATTTTGTCCATAATTCCAAACAGTTTTGTATACTTTAAAATCACTGTTCTTCATAAAATATGCGATAATACAATTTCAAATAATCCTCCAAGTAATTTTTTTCAGGAGGACAAGCATCTTTTGTGATTTTCCGAAGATAAGCACACCCACCATTACAGTATGGTAAAATTTTGCAGTCCTTACACTCCTCATTTTGAAAAGGGTCTATACAATACTTATCTTCGCTGCATCCTGTACTATTCTGGTTGTATTCTAAAGCACCATTTACAATCCGCGCAAAAGAATCCTTAGGATTATAAGAACGATCACATTGATAGACATATAGTCCCGGACCAATGACATAATTGTATTTTGCATATGCACCACAATACACACCAAAATTTTGGAAACAACTCATATCACTAATTCGGAACCGATGATCTAGCGCCCAATTAGACAATTCAATCATACATTTCATATAGGTATCAACATCCAGCACAATATCTTCGCAAGGTCTGTGGTCATAACTCACAATACGACTAAATGTAAAAGAAAGTGAGGAATATCGATATCCGGAAAGCGCCTCAAAAACTTCTCTAATTTGTTCTACATTGCTTTTGCATAGATTTAGATTCACTATGACATTCGTATATCGTGTCATTAAAATAATATTCCGAATTACATTGTCCGCGCAAAAGGTATTTGATGGCCGTAATCGTTCAGACTCCTTGCCAATACCAACAACGGAAACTGTCACGCTGGTCATTCCATAACGTTCCATCATACGAAAAAATTTCTCATCATATATGGAACCATTTGTTGAAATGGAATAGCTAAATGTATGTTTCTTATCTTTGTCCATCTCAGCACAAAAGTGTAATATTTTGTCCTTTATCAAGAGTGGTTCTCCACCATACCAATTAATATGAATGTATTTCTGAGGAATCCCATTTAGAAATGTACGCAGTTGCACAAAATCTGCGCTACTCATCTCCAAACACTCAAAATCAAGATTTCGCTGATAACAATAAACGCAATCACTATTACAGCCAAATGTACAGATGACTGTTAAATTCAGTTCGTCACTGTTATTTACTGTTTTCCAATGTCTGCGCTGAGTCTCTTTCAACTCATCATAATGATCTTCAATAATAAACTTGTCCGAATAAAGCTTACTCCAATAGATTGAAGTACGATCATTTGGATTTTCCAGACATTTGATACAGCCTTCATTTTTCTCTGCCGGAAGTTTCAGCAAAGTATCATTGACCAGATTGTAGTATAGAACAAAATCCTCCATCTGTGCCGAAATGAAATATCTTGATTTTTTCAAAATGGTATTCCCCTCCTCTCATTATATGCTTTTGCATTTCTGAGAAACTATTATCCTTTGTGTATTAATACCTTTTAATATATCATTTTTTTCTTCTTTCATCAATACCCAGAATTGTCCAAACTTTATCCAATACTTTGGACAACTTTGGGTATTGATTCTTATAATATTTTGATCAGTATCAATTTATATTAATACTTTATTTATAAAAAATTTATTATATCATTTTTTATATTTGCTATCAATGGTCAAAGTTGTCTAAACAATATTTAATGCTTTGGACAACTTTGGCCATTGATTTTTCTTAGTACATAGGTTTAAATAAAAGTACCGAAGCATTCAGCTCTTCCTAGTTTCGTAATGCATGAGATACTTCCATATTAATTCTAGTATTGATGTAGTATTACATTATAAATTTATTTTATATTGATAATGCCAAATTCCAATGGTCTATATTGAGTATTAATTACCCCTTAATCTCAAATGAGCGTTGGTGACATCCACTAAGTTATATGGATTATCGAAAGCTATATTTTCCCAAAGAAGCTTTCTTACTTCTCAATAAATATTAATATGCATTGCATCCTATCACAACCGAAACGGGAAGAGCCAATTCCCTAAACTGTTCCGCTGATGTAAAGTCAGCGGAACGCTTTGCAAATGATAAAAATTTTTAGAAAGAAGGTTCACCATGAAAAAATTAATGAATGTTGTGTTATTGGCAGCTCTTGTATTTACTTTGAACGCAGGTTTCTTTGGCGGATTCCCTCAATTTGATGATTATGGAGTAACACCTCTGCATGACTTAGAACCTAACACAGATGTGCATACCTGATTAAATTAGGTTTGAATCATTGATAATCTATCACTTATCACTTTTTCAGCAAATGTATTTTTGTTTATTTTACACCATACAATACATTTCTTTAAATATGTTTTTTCGTGATATCCCTTCTGAAGAGGGATATTTTTCTTCCCACGTTCTTGATTATTCCAAGAAATACAATATAAATTAGTTTCTACTATGTTCATTCTATAACATCGAATACACTCTGTCATAATCTCTAAGGCAAGTGTATCTGATTTATCATATTCTCCCAAGTTTCCATATATACTTGCAATAATTGTCATGATCATTTCCCATATTGCAATATGTTCAGATATTCCCTCATCTTCTTGCATCTGTTTACACAATTCGTATAATGAAATAAAAATATCATTCATACTCGACTTCCCAAGATTAATGGCGATATCAAGAGCACATTGTATTTCAAGATTAGTCAAATACTTTTGTCCTATTTTTATTAATGTTTTATATGGTAATGTATATTCCAATATCTTTACCAAATATTGCCTTGCTTCTTCCTTTGTCATTTTTCCTTGACGTAAATTTAAATTTAGTTCAATTCTTTCTCTATATTGTTTATTTGTCAAATTATCCATAGATGCATATTGTTGTATTTCTATCAGTAATCGCTCTAATTCTTTAAAATCACGATTATTAGCACAAATTCCTATCTTATCTACAATTGCAAATGCTCTTACATCCTGTGTTACAATTTGCCATCTTTGATACTCTCCTGACAAATTTAGTCTTTCAAACAATTGTCTTACAATTTCTATCTGCGGTTTTGTCTTCTTTGCTTCCAGACGTCCAATCGTCTTCTCAGAACAGATTCCCTTACAAAGTTCTTTCTTGGTGAGTCCCAACATTTCACGCCTTCTGCGAATCACATCACTAATACAATACGCTTCTTTCTGCTGATACAAATAACAGGACGTCTCCATTTTTCGGTCTGTTCCACATAGCGTATGCACAAAGTCCAGCGCTCCCATCCATTCTTCTGTTGTGTCAATCACAGTCTGAAGCGCCCGTTTTTTCTCATTGTCTTTACCCTCTTCCATATTGGTCAAAAGTTTTGTCAGTCCTTCTTTTCTGATTTCAAGAAGTTCCCAAAGATAGTACATCCTTCCTGTTGTGCGCAATTGTTCGATTCCAGCGCTGCTAAGCCGCAACAAGTAATTCCAATCTCTGTCTTTATCTGCTGTGCTAATATACAAGTAGTAAATAACTTTTGGATAGATTTTTACATAACTGTAAGTATCAAACATTTCACTGCTAATATATGCTAGAATTTCTTTACACCGCGATGCCAATCTATCTGGATGGCAATATCGCTCGTATTCCAATACCATATCTAATTCCTGTACCGAAAGGCAGAAATCTTTTATCAATCCACCATCAATCTCTGGGATAGTCAATTTGACTGCTTCCTCATAAATCTGCGCAATTTTCATTTTGTCCTTATAACATTTCTGTAAAATCTGCGCTCGCATCACCATGCAAAACTGTCTGCCAAGCTTATCGGTACTACTTTCTACCTCGTAGGATTCCAACAACTTTTGCGCTGTCTGAAAATCTCCTTTTTCAATTGTATTTACAATGCGCTGCTTTTGTTTCCACACTAGGTAATCCTCATAGAAAAGAAAGTTTTCATACCCATCAGAACATACTCCCAGCCTTGCCAGAATCCGATCGCGAAGTTCTTTATTGGCATATCGTTCTCCCTTTTCAATTCTTCCCATCAAACTTGATGAGCAGATATCTCTACATAAATCTTCCAGCGTAATCCCTTGTATCTCCCTTGCCTTTTTGATGAGCGCAGGAAAATCCCACAGATCAAGCGCCTGTAGTTCGTAATATTTTGCACTCTTATTCATCATCCTAACAACATTTTGTCACAGTTACATTTAAAATTTTATTAGATATGAACTTAGTCACACAATGGTTTATAACAAACAACTCCAGATTTCAACTTCTAGTAAATTTAAATATAACACTGCAACAGCTTTATCCTTTCGTAATATTGTATTACATATATCGCTCATCTTTTTAAAATACCCATTTCTCTACTGCTCTTT
>BLMC01000053.1 GCA_011959805.1 Lachnospiraceae bacterium
AGCGGGCAGATGGGAGTTCGTGTATATATAACTTTCTTAACAACTGCAGAAAATTTGAAGATTAGCCAAATCGCATCCTAATAATTTTTGTAACATTTCATAGAATTGGAATCTTTCGGCGTCCATTTTTTCTCAAGTATGTCATTTTCGCCATTTTGATGGACGAGCAAACAATAATTTAAATGAAACAGATAAAAAATAAAAAAACTATTGACAAATACACCAAGATGCGATAATATATGTTTGTTCGCGGAAGTGCTGGAATTGGCAGACAGGCAAGACTAAGGATCTTGTGTCGGATACGACGTGTGGGTTCAAGTCCCATCTTCCGCATAAAAAGTCTGGGTTTCCCAGACTTTTTTTATGCGCACGCCGATGCAAAGGAAATATGCTATTACATGATGTATCGTCAGTGTGACGAGTAAAGAAAGTCTTTTCTGCTAATTGCGCATAAGTGTCTATAGAAAAAAATTAACACAGTTGATGAACTCTCAATACACGAGTAGGGAAGACAAAAATTGATATAGGAGTGTAGTATAAGATGGCAAAATTATATTTTTATTATGGTGCAATGAACAGTTCTAAAACTGCCAATGCATTGATGACGCATTTTAATTATCAGGAAGTAGGCCAACAGGCACTTTTGTGTAAAACCAAGACCGATACCCGCGATGGTGCGCGAGTGATTCGTTCGCGAATTGGATTGGAAATGGAGTGCATACTGCTTGATGAGCTTATAGCGATGTCAGAGGAAGCAATAAAGTCTTATCATTGTATTATTGTGGATGAGGTACAATTTGCTACAAAGGAACAGATTGATTTTCTGTCAGATATTGTGGATTTTATGGATATACCTGTAGTGTGTTATGGACTTCGAGCAGATTTTCAGAATAATCTGTTTCCGGGGAGTGAACGGTTAATTGCAATTGCCGACACAATTGAAGAGGTTAAGACTGTGTGCTGGTGTGGCAGAAAAGCTACTTGCAATGCACGATTTAATAATAATGGGATAGTGCGGGAAGGAAAACAAGTCCTGCTAGGCGCCAATGATAGATATATGGCACTTTGCAGGAAACATTTTAAACTTGGTATGTTGGAACCAGAAATAAAATAATACAACTATTTTCAACTGTTTATTAATAATCTATACATCTAAAGTGTAGAATATTTCTAAACAGTTTTTTGGTAGCACATATTAGAGTTATGATAGTTGGGATTATTGGTGACTTCTTGGTCAAACCATGTGGGAGGTACAAAAGCATTTGCCATTTCAATAGTTGAAAATTCTATTTCTGCCATAATAAGTGGTGCAAAAGGTGGTGCAAAAATATCAAGTTCAATAAAAAGCGTCAAATCAGTTGGTGGCTGATAATTATCGTTGAACTGTGGATTCTTAAGGGGGATTATATATCGTTTCTTGGAGATTATATTTCCGTCAGCTTTTGTGAGTAAATGTTGATAGGAGGCTTCATCAAGTGGAAGGTTATATTCTTCGCGCGCCATCAGTCCGCTTCCCTTGTAGGTTAGAGAATAGGAATCGTCGGATTTGCGAATACGCACGACAGGGGATTTGTTTAAGTAGGCCTGTTCGATAAGTTTGCAGGGATAATTTTCCAGATTTTTCGGTAATTTCTTTAAAGTATATTTTTTTTCAATTTCAAAGTTTTGGAGTGTAGTATAATCCATATAGGTTCTTATCCTTTCTGTTAGGTTAAATTTTTTCTGATTCCTAATTAACTATTTTTACAGTTTGTAATGATTGTAAAACATGTACAACAGAAATACAAGGAGAAAAGGTATTGATATTTATGCCGGTATTCGGTATTGTAGCAGAGTAGGTAGCATCCGCAATAAAGATTAATAGAAATAATACACACAAAATGATACGCAGTTTAATTGTCATATGATGATAAAATCTGTTAAAAATAGGTTGTATGATACAGATAAGAAATACACCTCCAACGCCAAAGCCAACAGCACTTACAAGACAGATATGTCCTTGAAAATTAAACAAATGTTGACTATAATCCCACCATCGAGTACCCCATTTTTTTTCGAGCCAAACTCCCGAAAAATACTCCAGTGTGCTACACAAAAGACAAGAGCATACAAAAACCAAGATAGGATGTTTTCGCATTTTATGAAGTAGTAGAATTAAAGTAACACAACCAATCCCATAAATTGGAAGGTAAGGTCCCCGATAAACTCCTCTGTTTACAAAGGTGTGGTCTGTGATTAGATAAAGTAATACTTCCCAAAGCCATCCGGCAAATGCAGTTATAAAAAACAGTAGTGCATAGTAGTCAAATGGACGCATTGTCAATTTCTTTTTCATAATGATATAGTATCGTTCTAAACTGTCAGAATAATTCATGGAAAGCGGTTATTGGATATTTCTTTTTTGTGATATATGTGATATATTAGTAACAGCTAAGACATACAACACATATTTGGGAGCACTTAAAATAAGTTAAGAGATACATGGAGGATATTAGATGGCTGATATTAGAAAACTTCAAAATGGAAGTGATGTGCGAGGAATTGCATGTGCCGGAATTGCAGGGGAAGATATAAACTTGACAGAAGAGGCAGGAAATCTGATTGGAGGAGGATTTGTCAGATGGCTTGCAAACAAGAAAGGGAAAAGAACAGAAGAACTGCGAATTGGAATTGGTCATGATTCTAGGATTACAGCGGACAGTCTGTTTGCCGCAGCGGCAAAAGGGATTCTGGCAACAGGTGCAAAAGTCTATGATTGTGGTTTGGTGTCGACCCCTTCAATGTTTATGACAACAGTATTTGAGCAGTTTGCGTTTGATGGTTCGATTATGATTACGGCAAGTCATCTTCCATTTAACAGAAATGGTTATAAGTTTTTTGATAGAGATGGCGGTTTAGAGCATGATGATATTACAAAGATTCTTGAGACAGCTTCAAAACTTACAGTGTCAGACGCGGATTTGTCCAGTGTAGAAAAAGTTGACTCCATTTCTGTATATTGTGAATTTTTACAGGAAAAGATAAAAAAGAGTATTCGGGCAGCAGATTATGACAAACCCCTTGCAGGATTGCATGTTGTGGTGGATACAGGAAATGGTGCCGGTGGATTTTTTGTAGATAAAGTGTTAAATCCTCTTGGTGCAGATACATCGGGAAGTCAGTTTTTGGAGCCAGATGGTCATTTTCCTAATCATATACCAAACCCAGAGAACAAGCAGGCGATGGAAGCGATTCGGCAGGCTGTGTTATCGAATCAGGCGGATCTTGGTATTATATTTGACACGGATGTTGACAGAATGTCCGCAGTGCTTCCAAATGGAGATGAGGTGAATCGAGATGCAATAATTGCGATGATGACTGCAATTATTGCAGAAGACTATCCAGGCGGAACAATTGTGACGGATTCTGTTACCAGTGACAGGTTGACACGTTTTATAGAAAGTATCGGAATGAAGCATCATAGATATATGAGAGGTTATAAGAATGTAATTAATGAGTCGATTCGCTTGAATAAGGAAGGGATTGTATCGCCTCTTGCCATAGAAACTTCTGGACATGGCGCGCTTAGCGAAAATTATTTTCTTGATGATGGCGCCTATATGGCAGTGAAACTTCTTATTGCGCTTGCAAAGGCAGCAAAAGAAAGTAAGACGCTTGCTTCTTTTATTGAATGTTTAGAGAAGGGGTTTGAGGAGAGAGAGTATCGATTTAAAATACAAGGGGACGATTTTAAGGCATATGGAAAGGAAGCCTTGAATACTTTTGAGAAGAGGGCAAAAGCAAAAGGATATTATGTCGCTCCCAACGCATATGAAGGGATTCGTATTACTTTTGACACAGATGAAGTGAAAGGGTGGTTACTGTTGCGTCTGTCACTTCATGATCCTCAAATGCCGCTGAATATAGAGGGTGCGAGAGTTGGTGACTGTGACAAGCTTTTTGAGATTGTGCTGGAGCTTCTCGATGGATTTGACAGGTTGGTGATACCAGCAAAATAAGCAAAATTGGGAGTAAAAATGAAATCAAAGATTTTATTTTTGTCGGAGAAGACTTTCACAGCTATATGTGAGTAAAAACAATAATGTTATCTCAGTGGGGGAATAATCTTCTACTAGAATAAGCCTTTGGCAAAAATACAGGCGTGCGAATTGGTTTTATGTTAGCAGAGTAGACGCTGCAGCAAGAATGTGATCGGCATTCTTGAATATCCTAATTCGACGCCGATTAAAACAGGCAGATGGGAGTTAGAATGAGAATTGGAATGGGATATGATGTACATCGCCTTGTGGAGGGGAGACCTTTAATAATGGGTGGTGTGAAGATACCATATGAGAAAGGGCTATTGGGTCACTCGGATGCAGATGTGCTATTACATGCAATCGCGGATGCGCTGTTAGGAGCTGCTGCACTTGGGGATATTGGAAAGCATTTTCCAGATACAGACCCTACTTACAAGGGTATTTCGAGTATAATATTGCTGGAAAAGGTAGGGCAGCTTTTGGATGAGAATATGTTTTTTATAGAAAATATTGATGCGACGATTATTGCGCAGGCGCCCAAGATGCGGCCTTATATAGACCAAATGCAAGAAAATATTGCAAGTGCGTTAAAAATTAGCACAGAACAGGTCAATATAAAGGCGACAACAGAGGAAGGACTTGGTTTTACAGGGGAGGGATTGGGAATTTCTTCACAGGCTATCTGTATGCTCACAAGTCCAAGAGAGATGGCAACAGTTGAAGCTGCTGCAAATACAAAAGAGCAACTGATAGGCGTGCGTTCCTGCCAAGACTGTCCAGGATGCAATGTCCTGAAAGAAGCATGAGAGGAAACAGTCAAAATGGAACAGATAATTGGAGAGCGAGAAAATGAGCAGAAAAGTAAGCGTAGTATAGAGGCAGCTTTTGATATTGCCGTTTTGGATAAAACATCAGTTTGCAAAACAGATCTTTTGTGTGAGGAGGCTTTTCCAGAACTTTGTGTAGGGGAGGAAAATATTATATTTGCAGTGCAGGACGACGAGATACAAGCTGTGTTACAGCTGACGCCCTGTATTGCTGCGCTGCGTAGAAACCCGCGGCTAAAGCAAGCCAAACGTCTGCTTAACATGGCGGATATTGAGCGTGTTAGGATAAATCAGATTCGGGTGGCGGCCACTAAGATACCGTATCGTCAAAAGGGATATATGGGGAGACTGATGTCAGGTTCATTAGAGTATCAGCATCAGCTAAGAATTCCATTTTGTTTTGCAGAATCTAGCAATAAATCGTTTTGGGAACATTTTGGTTTTGGATATATCTATGATAGACCACAGTATGAACTCAATACAGAGCTAATATCACGAGAAGTTCTGGAACGAGCGGGGGAAGGAGACTTGATTCCGCTGTTAGACTCCGATATTTTTTTGCATGTGGCAGATCACGGTAGTGTGCTTTCGCTAGCGCATTTTGTAAATGCCAATCTATGTAGACAATATGGATTATTTATTATAAGAAGTGCATTGTATTTTGAACATTTTCAAAGGGAACTTGAAAGTGGCGGAGGAAATCTGTTTGAAATAGTAGAAAACGGAAGAATGAAGGGCTATTTTGCATATACAGGGGACGCTTGTATCAGAGAAGCAGTTTTTGCAGACGAGGCAGATCGAGAGCGCTTTTTATGCGTTAAGGGAGAGAAAAAACCAGCTGTAATGGCCCGGATTGTGAATCTGCCAGAGATGTTAAGACATATATCAGGGAATGGTAAGATTACAATTGCAATAAAGATTATAGACCCTGTGCTTGAAAATAATAACGGTGTATTTTTGTGGTACATTGATGAGAACGGTAGCCGCATAGAGCGAGTAGAACAAGAGAATGGCGACGAAGACGCTTCGGCTCGGCCAGAGGTTACAACGACGATTGGAGAGTTTACTGCATTTATTTTTGAGTATATGCAGTTGAAACAAAATGCGAAATTTGATAGTATATACCTGTCGGGTCCTGTTTGGATGAACGAGAGGTATTAAAAAATAAAATACAAATGGGAGGGATGTATATGTCACTTGTTACAACACCACATATCAATGCTGAAAAGGATGCTTTTGGAAAGAGCGTCTTAATGCCTGGCGATCCACTGCGCGCAAAATTTATCGCAGAAAATTTTCTGGAAAATGCTGTTTTAGTCAATAATATTAGAGGAATTCAGGGGTATACAGGAACCTATAAGGGCGTAAAACTCAGTGTTATGGCAAGCGGTATGGGAATGCCGACCATAGGAATCTATTCCTATGAGTTGTTTCATTTCTTTGATGTGGAGAATATTATGCGCATTGGCTCGACAGGGGCTATGCAGGAAAATGTAAAGGTGCGGGACATTGTGTTTGGTATGGGTGCGTGCACAAACTCCAACTATGCAAGTCAGTATGGGTTGGGTGGCACATTTGCACCAATTGCAAGTTATGCGCTTCTCAAAGAAGCAGTAACGCAAGCAGAACAAATCGGTGCGCAATATCATGTAGGGAATATTCTCTCATCGGATGTATTTTATAATGACAATCCAGATGCTAATAAAGGCTGGCAAAAGATGGGTGTACTTTGCGTTGAAATGGAAGCAGCGGCATTGTATATGAATGCGGCAAGATGTCAAAAGAACGCACTTGCAATTCTGACAGTGTCAGATAGTCTAGTAACAGGTGAGGAAACCACTGCACAGGAACGACAAGAATCCTTTACACAGATGATGGAGATTGCACTTAACACAGCAGTAAGTCTTGAAAAAAAGTAAGCCAAAATAAAGTCTAGCATAATTTATAGTAAACACAAATCAAATTTTATATGCATTTTACTATAAAATAGATGCAGCTTAACGGAGGCACAAGATGGGATTTATTAAAAGTTTAAAAAACGAGATTAAAGTCATAAAGGAGCGCGATCCAGCAATTCATTCTAATATGGAGGTTTTTTTGTATCCTAGTTTCAAGGTAATGCTTCACTATCGAGTTGCGCATAAATTATATCAGAGTGGACATTATTTTTGGGCGAGATGGATATCACAGCGCGCAGTTAGAAAGACGGGCATAGAGATTCATCCTGGTGCAGTCATTGGTGAAAACTTTTTTATCGATCATGGAAATGGGGTAATTATTGGTGAGACAGCAGTGGTTGGGAATAATGTGACTCTTTACCAAGGAGTTACGCTTGGAGGCACAGGAAAAGAGCATGGAAAGCGGCACCCAACAATTGGAGATAATGTCATGATTAGTGCAGGGGCCAAAATTATTGGTTCTTTTCAAATCGGTGAAAACTCCAAAATAGGGGCAGGGAGTGTTGTCATCGAAGAGGTCCCCCCCAATTGTACAGTGGTGGGCGTGCCAGGAAGAATTGTGCGACGCAACAACCAGAAGCTTGTGCGCGAGGAATTAAATCAGACTGATCTTCCAGATCCAGTAAATGAGGATATTAAGAATTTGCAACGCGCAAATAGTGAGATGACGAATCGTATTTTGGAGCTTGAACAGAGAATAAAACAGATGGAAAAGGACAGAAAAGAGCGGGATAGTAGAGATACATAATAGTTGGAGGTTTTGAGAGAAGATGGAGAATAAATTGTCCTTATATAATACATTGACAAGAAAGGTGGAGCAGTTTATTCCAAATGAGGATGGTAAGGTTGCTATGTATACCTGTGGACCGACAGTATATCATTTTGCGCATATTGGCAATCTAAGAAGCTACATTATGGAAGATTTGTTAGAAAAGACATTGCGTTATATTGGATATGATGTCAAACGTGTTATGAATATTACAGATGTGGGACACCTTTCTAGCGATGCAGACACAGGCGAGGATAAAATGCTTAAAGGTGCAAGGCGAGAACATAAAACAGTTATGGAGATTGCAGATTTTTATACCAAGGCATTTTTTAATGATTGCGATAAACTTAATATTAAGAAGCCCGATGTAGTGGAACCTGCGACAAATTGTGTTCCAGAATTTATTCATATGATTGAAACTTTGATTGAGAAGGGTTATGCATATGAGAATGGTGGGA
This sequence comes from Lachnospiraceae bacterium, assembly GCA_011959805.1. GTDB lineage: Bacteria > Bacillota > Clostridia > Lachnospirales > Lachnospiraceae > COE1. The sequence goes on from BLMC01000053.1 coordinate 8,032, forward strand.
ACATTTATTTTGATACAGCCAAACTTAAAGCGTACTATGTACTTTCGGGACAGAGTGAAAAAGAATTGTTGGTTGGTGTGCGCGAAGATGTCGATGAAGATGCAAACAAGAAAAACAAGAGTGATTTTGTGTTGTGGTTTACAAAATCTAAATTTGATGCGCAAGAATTGAAGTGGGACAGTCCGTGGGGAGTAGGGTATCCAGGCTGGCACATAGAGTGCTCTTGCATTAGCATGAAACATCTTGGTGAATATATGGATATTCACTGTGGCGGCGTGGACAATATTTTTCCGCATCACACAAACGAGATTGCGCAGAGTGAGGCGTACTTAGGGCATAAGTGGTGCAACTATTGGTTTCATGTGCATCATTTAAATGATAAGTCAGGAAAAATAAGCAAGTCTAAGGGTGATTTCCTAACAATATCATTACTGGAATCAAAGGGATATGACCCAACTGTATATCGATTGTTCTGTTTACAGTCACATTATCGTAAACCGCTTGAATTTTCTTATGAAGTGCTCGATAATATGAGTGTAGCATATGATAAACTCATCAAGAAAATTGGAACACTTGATAAAAGCGGTGCAATTGACCAGAAAAAATTTGACCTTTACAAAGAACAGTTTGAAGCAGCGCTTTGTGATGATCTTAACTCATCTATGGCAGTTACGATTCTCTATGATCTGTTAAAGGATGAAATGTCAGATGCAACAAAATATGCATTGGCAGAAAGTTTTGACAAAGTTCTTTCGTTAAATCTTACAACTGCACATGCGACAAGAAAGGCAGACAACACAATTGACACAGAGTTAGAACAATACGTAATCGCTAAGATTGAGGAACGCAAGGCAGCGAAAAAGGAAAAAGATTTTGCAAAGGCGGATGCGATTCGCAGTGAATTGCTGGAAAAAGGAATTGTATTGGAGGATACACGCGAGGGTGTAAAATGGAAGAAAGCTTAGAAAATAGCAGTTTGCTCTCACAGATACACGCGGAATTTGGGGGCGAGAATGTGGATATTAGGACCTTTTCGCCCCTTACATTAGCCTATATTGGCGATGCGATTTTTGAGATTATTATAAGAACTCTGATAGTAGAGAAGGGACAGCGGGCAACAGATACATTGCATAGACATACAACAAAAATTGTCTGTGCCCAGACACAAGCTAAGTTAATTGATGCGGTGTACGAAAAACTTACCAAAGAAGAACAGGATATATATCGCAGAGGAAAAAACACAAAGATTCATTCCTCCGCCAAAAATGCCAGTCTTGTAGACTATCGAAAAGCTACGGGACTTGAGGCGCTCTGTGGATATCTTTTCCTGAAAATGAATACTGCTAGAATACTGCAGATTGTTAGACAGGCAATAGAAATAGCACAGATAGAATTATAGGAAAGGGTACTGGTATGAAGGCTATATGAGATACAGAGAATTTGTAATTGAGGGAAGAAATGCTGTGATAGAAGCTTTTCGTGCAGGAAAGACCGTTGATAGACTCTTTATACAAGATGGGTTACAGGACGGACCGATTCAGACAATTAAGCGGGAAGCCAGAAAACAAGATACCATGATAAAGTTTGTCACAAAGGAACGGCTTGACCAGCTTAGTGAAACAGGGAAACATCAGGGAGTGATTGCATATACAGCGGCTTACGAATATGCGAATGTAGAGGATATCCTGGCAGCAGCCCGAAACAAAAATGAGCCTCCATTTATTGTTTTATTGGATAATATTGAGGACCCACATAATCTGGGAGCGATTATCCGCACAGCGAATCTGGCAGGAGCACATGGCGTTATTATTCCAAAGAACCGAGCAGCAGGATTGACAGCAGCGGTTGCAAGAACTTCTGCGGGCGCATTGAATTATACTCCTGTTGCCAAAGTTACAAATTTGGGAAAGACAATCGAAGACTTGAAAAAAGAAGGATTGTGGTTTGTCTGCGCAGATATGCATGGCACAACAATGTATGAGCTTGATTTGACAGGACCAATTGGTCTTGTGATTGGAAGCGAAGGGGAAGGAGTTGGCAGACTTATTCGAGAAAAATGTGATTTTATTGCATCGATTCCAATGAAGGGGGATATTGATTCTCTAAATGCATCTGTTGCGGCTGGGGTACTTGCTTATGAGATTGTTCGACAGCGGATGTAATCATAGATTGTCCGGCAGCAGATGTAGTCATAGAAAGGATAGACAAAGATGTTTGGTACATATGAGGCGCTGAAGGATGAGGAATTGATCGATAGACTGCGCGATGGGGAAAACCAAATTACAGATTATATTATGGACAAATATAAACATCTAGTGCGAAAAAAAGCAAAATCCATGTATATACTTGGCGCCGACAATGATGATCTGATACAGGAAGGTATGATTGGGCTTTTTAAGGCAGTGCGAGATTATGATGCGGGAAGAGATGCCAGTTTTTATACATTTGCAGATTTGTGTATCTCTCGCCAAATGTACAATGCAGTACAAGCATCGCGCAGGGAGAAACATGCACCGCTCAATACCTATATTTCGCTCTATGCTGACATGTCAGAAGCAGAAGGGGATGGAAATAGCACAGAGCTTGTCAATGTGATTGCGTCCGCAGTGGAGACAAATCCAGAACAGCTTATGATTGACCGAGAAAATGTAGCAGATATAGAGGCAATTATAGAACGGGAGCTAAGTGTTTTTGAAAAGCAGGTGCTCGATCTATATATTACGGGAATGAGTTATTCACAGATAGCCAAAGTGTTGTCAAGAGATGAGAAATCTACAGATAATGCGCTTCAGCGGCTTAAGGCAAAGATTAGAAAATCAGTCAAGAAAAACAATAAATATTCAGTAAAATAACAGATGCAATGATCAATGGACATTCGAGGGATGTGAGTTGTAGATGAGTAAAAGTAAGAACGTTCATGACAAAAATCAGAACAAGAAAATGTTGATTGTAGAGGATAAAGCAATCAATAGATATGTGCTAAGAGGTATTTTTGAGGATGAATACAAGATTGCAGAATGTCAGGACGGTAGAGTAGCAATCGAACTTTTGGAAGAGAGTCGTGATGAAATAGTTGCGGTGCTTTTGGATTTGGTAATGCCAGTCTGCGATGGATTTGCGGTGCTAAAATATATGAAAGAAACATCGCTTTACAATGTGCCGGTGATTTTAATCAGTTCCAATGTAAATGATATCAATCTTCATAAAGTAAGTGCCTACGATATTGTTGTCGACTATATTCAAAAACCGTTTCAGGAGAATATTGTTCGGCAGCGCGTGCAGAGAGCGATAAAATTATATCAAAAAAAAGAGAATATTAAATATGAACGGGCAGAATAAATACGAAGTTTTACGAACTTATTTTGGATACAGTTCCTTTCGGGAGGGACAAGAGGAACTAATCAATGGAATTTTAACAGGAAATGATGTGTTTGGCATTATGCCAACTGGTGCAGGAAAGTCTATTTGCTATCAGGTTCCCGCATTAATGTTTGATGGTATTACGCTTGTAATCTCACCCTTGATTAGTCTAATGAAAGATCAGGTTGCTGCGCTAAACCAAGCTGGAATCTACGCGGCTTATCTGAATAGTTCCCTAACACAGGGGCAGTATTTCAAGGCACTTGACTATGCGCGAAAAGGAAAATATAAGATTATCTACGTGGCGCCAGAGCGACTTTTGACAGAATCTTTTCTTGAATTTGCCATTCATGCAGATCTTTCGTTTGTCAGTGTAGATGAGGCGCACTGCGTGTCACAGTGGGGGCAGGATTTTAGACCAGGATATCTTAAAATTGAGGAATTTCTTAAGAAGTTGCCAAAACGTCCGATTGTGGGGGCTTTTACAGCGACAGCCACCAAAGAAGTTCAGCAAGATGTCGTGCGTCTATTACAATTGTCAAAACCTAGGGTAATCACAACAGGTTTTAACAGAGAAAATTTAAATTTTTTTGTGTTGCATGCAAAGGATAAAAAGGCAGCGCTGATACGGATTCTTCGCACGCATTATGGTGAGAGTGGTATTGTATATTGTATTACCCGAAAATTGGTGGAAGAGGTGTATGAGAGATTATCTGAACGAGGTCTGGAAGTATCCAGATATCACGCAGGAATGTCAGATGATGAGCGGCGCAGGAATCAAGAAGAGTTTACGTCGGATAGAACGCAGATTATGGTGGCAACCAATGCGTTTGGCATGGGAATTGACAAGCCAGATGTACGATTTGTTGTACATTATAATATGCCCAAAAATATGGAGAGTTATTATCAAGAGGCAGGGCGTGCTGGACGCGATGGGGAAAAAGCAGATTGTTATTTGATGTATAGCGCACAGGATGTACATACCAATCAGTATTTTATTGAGAATAATCGCGAGAATGAAGAACTGGATGAAAAAGCGCTGGCATCTGTAATGGAGAAAGATAGAGAGCGGCTAAAAAAGATGGTATTTTATTGCCATACAAAGTTTTGCTATCGCAAATATATGTTAAATTATTTTGGGGAGAAAGCCAAAGAGTATTGTGGAAGCTGTGGGAACTGTATTGAAAAGATACAGACAGGAAGTGTGCAGACAAAACAAAAGAAGCAACTTGTGTATGATACCGGTGTATTAAATGGCAGGAAGCTACTTGCAGCGACAGGCGGAACAAAGAGGACGGCTTTCGATAATCCAGAGTTGTATGAACAGCTTAGAGCTTTGCGAAACAGTCTTGCGAAGGAGTTACAAGTGCCAGCATATGTTATTTTTACAGATAAGTCACTGAAGGAGATGAGCATGTATCTTCCAGTTTCGCGCACAGAAATGCTTGAAATTCAAGGAGTTGGACAGACAAAATATGATAAGTTTGGACAAGAATTTATGAATGTAATCAGTAAATTTAAAGAAGAACATGAAGTTAGTCCAGCAAAAGTTTATGCTAGGGCAAAAATTTTTGCGCACCCACAGAAAACGCCCACTTCTATTGATGATAAGTAAAATATAATTTTAATACAGCAGGCATATAATCTTTGATTAAGAGAAGTCTTTGATAGGATTGCAGGCGTGCAAATAGATTTTATTTCTATGTTAGCAAAGATAATTTGCACATCGCAGCATAAATATCAATGGTATTCTTGAATATAAGAAATAATAAGAAAGGAATGAAAAAAGATGAGCAAACGAAACACAAAATTAGGTAGAGGGATATTGAAAAAGGCGGCGGCTGTTATGCTTGCAGCAGTAACACTTGTAGGAATGCCGGCAAATGGTGTGTTGCCAACATTACAGGTGCAAGCAGATGAAGCACTGCCAGGGTACATTAGAAGTGTTTACACAAACGAATGGGTTCCAGCAGAACAGGCAGTGGTGAGACCCATCGCTGTGATGATGCCAACGGATAAAGTGGCGCAGCCGTCCTACGGTATCAGCAATGCAGATATTTTGTATGAGATAATGGAGGAAGGAGAAATTTCTCGACAAATGGCTGTCATTAGCAATTGGACAGGACTTTCTAAGATTGGAAATGTCAGAAGTTGCAGAGCATATTACCTTCCAGAAGCGACAGAGTGGGACCCAATCATTGTTCACTTTGGCGGTGTATTTTATATGAAGGATCGAATTACAGCGCCAGATATCAATAATATTTCAGGTACTAATCAGTATGGTACTGGTGGTGGGGCACCTGGTTCAGGAGCATTTTTTAGAACGTCTGACAGAAAAGCACCACACAATGCATACACCAGTGCTGCAGGTATCATCAACGCATGTGTAGGACTTGGTTACACAATGAATATTAGAGAGGGTTTTTATAATCCAAAGCACTTTACTTTTGCGGATGGAGGAAATACCTTAGAACAGTATGGTGCAGCGGCTGCTACAGCAAATGCAATTGATCTTTCCTTGATTTTCCCATATACAAAAAGTGCATTTACTTATAATCCAGCAGATGGCATGTATTATAAGAACATTCATGGAAAAGCACAGACAGATGGTTTAAATGGTCAGCAGCTTAAGTTTGCGAATGTGATTGTTCAGAACACAAAGTGGTGTAGACTTGATGACAAGGGATATCTCTATTTTCAGAATATTGACAATACAGAGGATGGATATTATTTTACCAAAGGAAAATGCATTCATGTTACATGGCAGAAGACAGGAGACTATACACCGACAGTATACTATGATGATTTTGGAAATGAGATTCAGCTAAATGAAGGAAAAACTTATATTGCAATTGCACAGACAGGCCGTCCAGTTGCATTTCAATAAGAGTTAGATTGTAAATATTAGAAATAATATAAACTATAAAACCGAGTAGGAATACTGTCCTACTCGGTTTTAGATTGCAGCGTATAAAATTGAGTCATACGATCATTATCAACAAACCATGAATCTTTGTCTTTGGTTTTTGTTACCTGACAGAGTGTACAGCAGATAGCAAGCGTAGGGTTCCAGAGGTAATCTCGTTCCTCATAGATACCAATTAAAAGTTTTCGGTCAATAAGACCTGTAAAGCCAAGATTTTTTACCGGTTTTAGTCCCAGTTCAAAACCAAGCCGGGGATTGTACGTGGAAACAATTACGCCTTCCTTAAGAATGTTGCGTATTTTTACGCTTTCATAACAGCTATGCAAGATTCCCACCATGTGTATTTCACATGCGCGCGATAAATTCTCATCGCGCAAATCTGTTTGTAACAGATATCTGCCATCTTGCGTTGGAAACGTAAAATTTTCATCTGCGATATCAGAATAAAGTACAAAACGTCCGACTCCTAGATACATCGCAGGGTATTCTTTTCCACAGTACATCACATAGAGACCTTCACGGTATTCACCGGTGGAAGTGCCTTCAAATTCAAAACGCTCCTTCATATTGCCTGAGTCTCCTTTTTAATCTTATTGTAAGTGTCTGAACTGTTTTTTAATAACACAAGCCCTGTTTCAGACAATTACAATTTATGTAATAAAGTAAAAAATGAGTAAAACTCATTTACCTATTTTCATCATATTATATCAGGTGTGCGGTGACAAGGGGGTAACGCTTGGGAAAATAACAACAACACGCAATAGACATAAAAGTTATATTTATTGCAATAATATGTTTTTTTGACTCATTTGAAAAAATATTTATTATTTTCTATTTATTATTTTTTTATAGAAAAAAAGAGTGATATTTGCAGCAGAATAGATTTGTTTTGTGTGTATATTTATTGTTGTCTGTATTTTTTAAAATAAGCTTTGGTAAAGAATAGATAAGAAGTAAACCGAAAGAAAAAAAGATTATAGGAGATATTTTTTGATATTAAATGACAAATTAGGGAAAATAGTTTATTATAATAGAGAAACATATAATCATGAAAAGAATAATTATTAGGAAGAAAGGTATGATTGCAACATGAGGCCAAATCCTAGTCCACAAGAAATTTATAGACATTTTAAAGGAAATATTTATCAGATAATTACATTGGCACGCCATTCAGAAAATGGAATGAAGATGGTAGTTTATCAGCAACTCTATGCACCGTATGAGGTCTATGTACGTCCGTTGGAAATGTTTATGAGCAAAATAGATGCTAGAAAATATCCAAATGAGACACAGGTCTACCGTTTTGAAAGGATTGATATCCGAGGAGAGGAGAATGCGTGGGCAAAGAAAGAGTCATCGGCTGAGACGCTCACAAGAGTTTTGAATAGGGGGAAAAAGGATTCTGCGCCAGTATTAGAAGAACAAAAGACTGTAATTTTGCAAGTGGAAACAAATGATAAAGAGGTCCAGATTTCCAAAGAGGAAGAAGATTTTACATTAGATCAGGGACTTGTGGAATTTTTGGATGCAGATACCTATGAGAAAAAGTTGCAGATACTTAGTACACTTCATTCAAGAATTACAGATGCCATGATCGATACGATGGCAGTTAGCCTTGACACAGAAGTAAAAGAAGGCGATATTGAGACACGCTATAATGAGATTAAAAATTGTCTTATGACAATGGAACGTTTTGAGTGCAATCGACTTAGATCGTAGGATTTTAGGAAACGGAAAAGATAGGAGTAGATTATGAAATTATTATCGATAGCAATACCTTGCTATAATTCGGCGGCATATATGCGCAAGTGTATTGATTCTTTACTTCCGGGTGGGGAAGATGTGGAGATTATTATTGTAAATGACGGTTCTAGTGACAATACGCCGGAGATTGCTGAGGAGTATCGAGAACGCTTTCCGGGTATTATCAAGGTGGTAAACAAGCAGAATGGTGGGCATGGTTCTGCTGTGAATGCTGGAATTGAGCAAGCAAAAGGACTGTATTTTAAGGTGGTAGACAGTGACGATTGGGTAAGTCAAAGTGCGTATATCCAGATTTTGGACAAACTAAAAGAGTTGTTAAAGAGTGGGAATTCCATTGACATGTTTATCAGTAACTTTGTCTATGAGAAAGAAGGGGAGAAGCGCAAGAAAGTTATGAAATATCATCATGCGCTGCCACAGGAAGAAATTTTTACATGGAAAGATGTTCGGCATTTTAGAGTAGGACAATATATTTTGATGCATTCTGTTATTTACAGGACCAATCTGTTGCGAGACTGTGGTTTAAAATTGCCAGAAAATACCTTTTATGTAGATAATATTTTTGTATTTCATCCACTTCCATATGTCAAAACGATGTATTATATGGATGTAAATTTTTATCGCTATTTTATTGGAAGAGTAGACCAATCTGTCAATGAACAGGTTATGATTAGTCGGATAGATCAGCAGATTAAGGTAAACAAGTTGCTGGTAGATTATTATGTGACAGAGAAACAGCATATTCTGACGAATGGTAAGGTCAGAAAATATATGGTCAGTTATCTTGATATTATTACAACAGTATCTTCTGTTCTTTTGATTCGCTCAGAACTGGAAGAAAATCTGGAGAAGAAGAAAGAACTTTGGGAGTATATCAAAACAAAAGACAAATTGTTGTGGTTTCGCCTCCGCATGGGGATTCTTGGCAATGCAATGAACCTTCCGGGGAAACTAGGTAGAAAAATTTCAGTTGACGGATATAAGATTTGTCAAAGGATTTTCCATTTTAATTAACTCTTGTAAAATTGCCAAAAAACGGTTATACTCTATACAGACTTTACAGTCATAAGTATTTTTTTAATAGATTTTAGTTTATATACGGAGGAGAGATTCATGTATTCACTTGATGAAATAAGAAAAGCAGACCCCCAAATCGCAGATGCCATTGTGGCAGAACAAGAGCGGCAGAATAGCCATATTGAGTTGATTGCTTCTGAAAACTGGGTTAGCAAAGCAGTTATGGCAGCAATGGGTAGCCCATTGACCAACAAATATGCTGAGGGATATCCAGGAAAAAGATACTATGGCGGATGCGAATGTGTAGATGTCGTGGAGAATCTTGCGATTGAACGCGCAAAACAATTGTTTGGATGTGATTATGCAAATGTACAGCCTCATTCTGGTGCGCAGGCAAATATGGCAGTGCAGTTTGCTATTTTGCAGCCGGGAGACACCATTATGGGAATGAATCTGGATCATGGCGGACATCTTACACATGGTTCCCCTGTAAATATGTCTGGTAAATACTTTCATGTAGTTCCTTATGGGGTGGATGATAACGGATTTCTCGATTATGATAAAATGCGGGAACTTGCACTGGAATGTAAACCTAAGATGATTATTGCAGGTGCGAGTGCATATGCTAGGACAATCGATTTCAAGCGTTTTCGTGAGGTTTGTGATGAAGTTGGAGCTGTGTTAATGGTAGATATGGCCCATATAGCTGGTCTGGTAGCAGCAGGACTTCACCCAAGTCCAATTCCATATGCAGATGTGGTAACAACGACAACACATAAGACATTGAGAGGCCCTCGCGGCGGTCTTATTCTTGCCAATAAAGAAGCGGCAGAAAAATATAATTTTAACAAGGCAATCTTTCCGGGAATTCAGGGAGGACCACTAATGCATGTTATTGCAGCGAAAGCTGTTTGTTTTCAGGAAGCATTGGGAGACGCCTTCAAAGAGTACCAACAGCAGATTGTTAAGAATGCACAGGCGCTTTGTAAAGGATTGATTAGTAGAGACATTAAAATTGTTTCAGATGGTACCGACAATCATCTAATGCTTGTAGACCTCACAACATATAATCTCACAGGAAAGGCTGTTGAGAAGCTTATGGATGAGGCACACATTACATGCAATAAAAACACAATTCCAAATGATCCAAAATCGCCGTTTGTCACAAGTGGTATTCGGCTTGGCACACCAGCTGTTACCAGCCGTGGAATGGATGAGAAAGATATGGATCGGATTGCAGAGGCAATCGCTATAGTAATAAAGAATCAGGAGAATGGTATTGCTGATGCGAGAGGTATTGTACAGTCGCTTACAGACAAGTATCCTTTGACTTGATAATTTAAGCATATGAGAGAGGAAAAGACAAATAGACAGAGAAGAAGAAGTAGGCGTGTGCGAAATCAAATATTTGCTTACTTGACACTAATCGTTCTGATTGTTTTGGTGTTGACAGGTGGATACTTTGGGGTAAGTTATATTATTGATTATGTTAATAAGTATAATGATAAAGTAAATAAGGTGATTGAGGAGGCTGAGTCTAGCGCTGCTTTAGAATCAGTTGATGAGAGCGATGACATAGAAGTGTCAAACAATAATGTTCAATATGAGGAAGGCTACACGCCTTTAATCGAGGGAGACCAGTTAAAACAGCTTGTAGAATCGCTTTTGAATGAAATGACTACTGAGGAGATGGTCGCCGGAATGTTTATTGTGTCACCAGAGTCTATTACTGGAGTTGAGACAGTGATACAAGCAGAAGAGGGCACACGAACAGCAATCACTGAGAATCCTGTTGGCGGTATTATCTATGCACCCAAAAATTTTAAATCGCCAGAACAGTTTACGCAAATGCTGACGAACACAAAAGGATTTTCAAAATATCCACTTTTTACAGCGGTAAGAGCTGAATGTGGCACGAAAGATTTTGGCTTGGAAGCGACTGCAAAGGCTTCTGAACTTACAGATGTGAACGATGTTGTTCAGGCATATGGGAGTGTTGCTGCTAAGCTGGTTTCTTATGGAATCAATATGGATTTTGCGCCTGTGGCAGACATTGTGTCTGGAGAAAGTGAAACAACGCTTCAAGATAGAATATTTGGATCTGATGTTTCTGTGGTAGCACCGCTTGTAAATGCGTCGGTTCAGTCGGTTCAATCTGCAAAAGTTAGTGCGGTTTTATTGAAATTTCCTAGTATATTGGAACAATCTAAATCTTTAGAAGAATTAAAAAACAGTGAGTTTATTGTTTATGATGCAGCAATAAAAAGTGGTGTGGATTGTATTATGGTTTCGCACGTTAAGGCAAGTAGTATTACTGGAGATGATACATTGTCTTCTTTCTCGTCGGTTTTGATACAAGATATATTGAGAAATACTTTAGGATTTGATGGAGTAGTGATGACAGATTCACTCAGTGACAGCGTAGTAACTGGTCAATATAGTTCCGCGGAAGCGGCAGTTGCCGCAATTCAGGCGGGGGCAGATTTGCTCTTGGAACCAGCTGAGTATCAGGAAGCCTACGAGGGAGTTTTGCAAGCAGTGACAGATGGAACCATTCCAAAAGAACGAATCTATGAATCAATATATCGTATTTATCGTGTGAAATATAAAAATGCGTTAGAATAGGAGCTGTGTTGCTCAAAGGACTTATCTGTGCTATGTAAAATAAAAGCAGATATAATCTAATATAGATTATATCTACTTAGATAAATAAAAAATGAAAATATTGGTTGACAAATAGAAGATTGCATAGTAAAATATATCTTGTTCACAGGAATGGTGAGCAAGATATAAAATGCGATAGTGGCGTAGTTGGTAACGCGCGACCTTGCCAAGGTCGAGACCGCGGGTTCGAGCCCCGTCTATCGCTTAGAAAAACCCTTGATTTTCAAGGGTTTTTTATTTTGGCAAAAACATCTTTTCTGCTTATTTCAAATACTCTGTCAATAATAGAAATGTATTTCGTACTCCGTCTATATGACTTCGTTCATAGCCATGAGAGGCATACACCCCTGTACCAATCAGACCATGTTTTACATCATATCCAGCTGTGAGCGCAACATCTGCGTCAGAACCATAATAGGGATATATATCAACTGCAAAATCAAGATTTTGGCGTTTGGCAGCAGCAATAAGATTGGAAACAACTTCATAATTGTAAGGACCACGATTGTCTTTGGCGCAAATAGAAACCTGATGCTCTGTACAGGAAACCCCTTCTCCGACACAACCCATATCGACAGATAGCACTTCAGAAACTTCTGCTGGAATGGAGGCAGCTCCACCGTGTCCTACTTCCTCATAGACAGTAATATGATGGTATACATTTCTGGGAAGAATTATATTTTCCTCCTTTACGTATTTTGCAAATCCAAGGAGAATGCCAACACTAAGCTTATCGTCCAAAAAACGACTTTTAATATATCCAGAGTTTGTAATCGTGGTGCGGGGATCAAAACATACAATATCGCCAGGTAGTATGCCAAGAGAAAGAGTATCTTCCTTTGTTTTGACATTTTCATCTAGTACGACTTCCATCACTTCAAAGGAGCGAGAAGTTTCATCAAATTTTTTGTTTACATGAATGGAAGCGTCGCATAACTGGAGTGTTCCAGAGTAAGTTTTTCCTTCTCTTGTATAGACTCGGCAATTCTCTGCTTCAGCGTTATTAGCATTCATACCACCTATAGGCGATAGTTTAAGGTATCCATTTGGATTAATTGTACATACCATAGCGCCAAGAGTATCAATATGTGCTTCCATCATAAGTGCGTTGTTTGGAATAGTAGTTGCACCAATTTGGCAAAGTACGCCGCCTTTAATGGTTTGGGTGGGAGTATATCCAAGAGCGGTATATTCTTTCATTACATAGTCTACAGCTTGTTTTGTAAAGCCAGAAGGGCTGTCAATTGCCAATATTTTCTTTGTTTCATCGAGGATGTATTCCAGGTACATTTGCGTGTTGAATGGTTCTTGCATTGTCAATAATCCTTTCTCAATTTAATAATAATTCTTTTTTAATATACCATAAAATTAGTGAAAATTACAATTCACATTTATGGTTAAATGATGAAAATTATCATAAAATTTCCTATATTTTTTGCATATCATAAGAAAAAAGATTTTTGTAGAAAATAAAATTTTGTGTTGACATTTGGATAAAAACGCGATAGAATATACTTCGTTAGCAGGAGTGGTGGAATTGGCAGACGCGCAGGCTTCAGGTGCCTGTGGTAGCAATACCGTGTGGGTTCAAGTCCCATCTCCTGCATGAATTATAGATGGTTCAGACCTTTATATTATAGAGGTTTGAACCATTTTTTATGCATACGGACACTCAAGTGAAATTTGTCAGC
>BLMC01000054.1 GCA_011959805.1 Lachnospiraceae bacterium
GAAATAGGAGTACACACAAATGGAAAACGAAACACAAAAATCAAAAAAGAAAAAATCCTTCACCTTTCTACGAAGTCTAAAAAACTGGCTTTGCAAACTCTACCATGAATCCCCCATCTTTGTTCTGCTACTTCTAATACAAGTACCACTAGAAATTGGCATTTCCCTGCTGGGAACATACTTTCCATCCGCGCTGGTAGCGGACATTACAGAACACAAAACGCTCAGTCTGGTGCTCGTCGATTTGGTGGTGCTCGGCGGTGGACTCAACTTGATGCATCTCTCTCGAAAGTGGGCAGAACAGACACAGATGATTGCTGGAGAAAAGCTACGCTATCTGCATTCTATGGAACTCACGGACGCGGTCATTTGCACCGAGTATGCCAAGACAGAAAAACCGGAACGGCAGCATGCGTTTGAAAAATTGCAAGAAATGCATTTATGGTCCGATTCTTTCACAAAGATTCTTATGGATTCTTTGATGTTCACGCTAACTGGCATTGGCGGCATGATACTCTATATTGTCATTCTATCTCAAATTTCTCTATGGATTCCTTTTCTGTGTATTGGCGGAACATTACTCAACTTCTATGTATGCGCGCGATGCAACCGCTGGGAAATCAACAACCGTCATAAATGGTGGGCTTTGGACAATAAGATGCAATACCTAAGCCTGACGCTCTCGTCCTATGAGTCGGCAAAAGATATCCATTTGTATCATATGCCGCCATGGCTTGGAAAACTATACCACGGGGTACTCACTGCACGACTGCGCTGCACAGTGCGCCAACAGGCAAATTATTTTATGATGTCACTTTCCTGGAAGCTTATTTGGCTTGTGACAGAAATAACTGCTTCTCTATATCTAATTTACTGTGCATGTCAAGGAAATCTGACTGCTGCACAGTGTGTCTTTTACTTTGGCGTGATTAACAATTTTTCCACATGCTGTAATCTAGTTGTGTGGCAGTTCAAAAATCTGCACGAAACAGCACTGAATATTGAGGAGAATGAGCAGTATATCACAGACCTTCAGTCCAACGAAAATGATAGTAAAAATACTGATAAAGGCACCGACAAAAACAGCAGTTACTATTCTGACAAAAATACCAGCCAACATTTTAAAATAGAAGAACTACACCTTCCTGAAAACCATGTCCCTGAAATCTGCTTTGAAAATGTTACCTTCCAATATGAAGGTTCCGACAAACCTGTTATCCACAATATGAATCTCACTATTAAACCAGGAGAAAACCTTGCCGTAGTGGGACTTAACGGTGCAGGTAAAACAACATTTATTAAACTCTTGTGCGGCTTTTATCATCCCACATCTGGTCGGATATTAATTGATGGAACGGACCATCGCAAGTACAGTAGTTCCTCCTGGCTTCATTATATTACTGGCGTTTTCCAAGATACAGGATTTTTTTCCTTCACTCTCCGCGAAAATCTAGTGCCAGAAGGCGATGTGAACGAGGAGCACTTGTGGGAATGTTTGAAACTAGCTGATTTAGATGAAAAAATTAACAAACTACCTGACAAGCTAGACACTATGTTTGGTATGGGAATCATTGACGGTGCAGTTGAGTTTTCTGGCGGTGAACTGCAGAAATTGATGCTTGCTCGCGCACTATACAAACAAGCGCCACTAATGGTTTTAGATGAACCCACTGCAGCACTCGACCCGCTAATGGAAAATGAACTATATGAACGTTACCGCGACTTTTCAGTAGGTAAAACCACTATTTTTATCTCCCACAGACTTGCCAGCACGCACTTCTGTGATCGAATTCTTCTGATGGAGAACGGTGTGATTGCGGAGATGGGAACGCATAAAGAACTTATTGAAAAAGGTGGAAAATATACTGAGATGTACCAGTTGCAAAGCAAGTATTATCAACTGGCGGAAGCAGGATTGGAAGGAGAGATGGTTATCTAATGGAAGTCAAAAAAGGAAATGCGTGGACCAGTTTAATGCGGGCGTTGAAAATGCTGATGAAAGACTCCCCATTACTGATTCCTTGCACGTTTGTCATGGCAGCATTTGAGGCAGCATCCCCCTATATCAACATTCTAATCTCAGCAGAAATTGTCACAGAACTCACCCTGCCGAACCGAGATATAAAACATTTATTTTTTCTTGCCATTGTAATGGCAGTAGCAAACTGTGTCGTTGGACTTCTACTAGCATTTTTATATCAATTTCAAGATGTACTCAAATATCGACAAATGAAGATTATCGACGGAAAGGTCGCAGAAAAATCATGGCAGATGGACTACGAGACTGTCTGTGACCCTAAAGTGCATGAGAAAGCAAACATTATTCCCCACTGGGGATATGATCATGGCGTACTCGCCCTTGTCAAACAGATCAGTGAAATCCTAAGTGCCTTATTCACAATTGCTATTTCAGTGGTGTTAGTCGTTGAATTTTTCTCGCTCAAAACCACGGAAGGCGGCACACTTTCACAAGCCCTAAATCATTGGTTGTCGCCAGTGGTCTTTCTAACACTGTTTGGACTATCAGCATACCACAATATCTGGGCGGCTGCCAAGACACAAAAAGTGCGCTACCAGACAGACAATGATGTTGAACAACCCTTTAATCAAGTCGTTGACATTTTTGAATCCTGCTGCGCGGAATACCAACGCGGAAAGGATTTGCGTATGTTTTGTGCGCAAGGAATGGTGCGCAGCCACCTTCTAATGCTATTTGATAAACTTGCAACACTCCAGACAACCGCACAAAAATATGCCAAAAAGATGATACTTGTGTCATTTATCTCAACGCGCGCTTTTCATTTATTTACGTATATTTTTGTAGGATTAAAGGCATTATATGGGGCATTTGGCGCAGGTAGTCTACTAAAATATACAGGAATGGTGGAGCAGATGAGCAATGGTATCGGTCGAATGTGCAATGCCATTCGAGAGGTTTGGCAAAACATTCATTATATTGACGACTATTTTGCATACCAAGATTTAGAAAACCGTACATCTACAGGCACCAAGCCAATCACCGAGGATATTTTAAACGACTATGTATTTGAATTTCGCAATGTGACCTTCACGTATCCTGGTACAGAGACACCAAGTCTAACAAATATCAACTGTGTGCTAAAAAAAGAGGAAAAGGTCGCTATTGTCGGGCGAAATGGTTCTGGAAAGACAACATTTATCAAACTACTTTGCCGCCTTTATGACCCACAGGAAGGCACAATCCTGTTAAACGGAACAGATATTCGTGAGTATCGTTATGAAGACTATCTGAAGTTTTTCTCCACTGTCTTCCAAGACTTCTGCATCTTTGCACTACAACTAGGTGAGAATGTAGCATCAGAAAGTGTTTATAACGAAAAAGACGTGATCTGTGCCCTTGAAAATGCCGGATTTAAAGAGCGGCTGAAAACATTGTCGGATGGGTTACATACGCAACTCTACAAATATTTCTATGACGATGGTGTCGAACTCTCTGGCGGTGAAAAACAGAAAGTCGCCATCGCAAGATGTCTATACAAAGATGCACCCTACGCAATTTTGGACGAGCCAACAGCGGCACTTGATCCAGTAGCTGAAGCTGACATTTACCAGCGAATGAATCAGTTTATCGAGGGAAAGGGCGCCATCTATATCTCCCATCGCCTGTCTAGCTGCCACTTTTGCCATCGTATTATGGTATTTGAGAATGGGCAACTTGTCGAGACTGGCACACATGAGGAGTTACTTGCCACCACTGGCCTGTATCACAGACTATGGCATGCACAAGCAAAATATTACCAGTCTTAAAAGAATGGAAGGGGATGCATAAGCACCTCCTTCCATTCTTTTCAAATATCCTAAATGATTTGTCAGACATGCAAAGCATTGTCCTTTATGCCTTCGTCTTCTATGCCTAAGATTTTATTCTTTATATTAACTTAGCACTTCTGTGCAAAACAGCCTTATTCAAACACCTTCTCAATCATAGTACCACATTCGTTCTGTTTCGCAAACAATCCGCATACCAAAATACAATCTCCGCAATGTGATGCAAATCACCCTCTCTGCTAACTGCACGCCACTGCCGCTTATACGCCATAAACCAACGTTCTATCCTAGATGCCAGCTCGCATGCCTTCGCCTCGTCCCAGTCTTCCCCGCGTTTTTTTACAGCAAGCATCGTTCCAACCATATTCCAAATGCGTATTGCTTCCACTGCAAGGTCAACTTCCGCAATAATTGGTCTGGTATGTGGATTCATATTAGCAGCGGTCTGTTTCATCTGCCGCATAACATCACACAGCTTCTGGTTTGCTTGCACTACACTTTCCTCTTTCTGCACTGCATCTGGAAGTAATTTATCATCTGGCTCATGACCCAACACATATTTCTCATAAAATACATTTGCTGCCCACCAGTCGAATTTACTATAATTTGAAATTTGCGCCATCAATTCCACAAATGTGCCAGAATTATCGCCGTATTCCAAACGCGAAATCTGCTTGTTAATCTCATCAAAGCCAATCTCCGACGGATTCCACGAGAAGCATGCGCCGTAAATCATACCCGGCACAGAAAATGCGGGATAGTTGACATGACCACAGTCACCCCAGTCGGTGTTCAATATCCCCTCTGCATGATATTTACGAGCATATGCGCACATTCTAGTAATGTTTTTATACGAATTCTCTATCAGATTCATCCACTGATTCCAGCCACAGACACCAGGACAGACATATTGTCTGGCACCCGCCTCTGCCATAAGGCGACATTCTTCTTCGCGCTGTTCAGCTGCATAACCCCATGTCAGGCACAACGTATTCTTAGGAAGTCTACTAATATAATCTGGATTCTTACAGATTATATCACCAAAAAACTGTGGCTGCTTTCCATGTTCTGTCAAAAAGACACATAACTCATTCACAAAGCGGATATACATCTCGTGAACACCATCACGTTCCGCTGTCTCCTTCGACTTCTCCTTGCCCAAGTCAAAGGTCTCATCAGCACAAATGTTAAACTTATTTGAAGTGAACAAAGCACCATACTCAGCAAGCATACTTTTCACTAATACTAGTGCTCTGTCATCCGTAGCATTTAAAGTGTGATGACGCATTCTGTCCCAGAAGGAGAATGGTTCTTTCCAAGAATCCTTACGCTCGCACAAATCGCCATAACTCTTTGTTGACAATAACATATACAAATGACCGAAACTTGCCAATGCCGGAACCAACTCAACATGTCGTTCTCTGCAATAATGGTCTAATTCCAAAATGTCCTCCGCTGTCAGCGGTGTCTCATCACGCCACATCTCTGTCAAGTCACGAAATAAATATGTGTGCTCCACATAGAGTTGAAACTGATTCATTTTATAGCGACTGATACGATCAACCATACATTTTAATTTGTCAAGTGTTAATACACGTCCCCGCGTTTCGTCAAAGAAGTATCCTCGATTCTTAATATCTGGCGCATCTGTGATTTCCACACATGGTATCATGCCACCGCTCTGCGACACAATCTGCCCCAATGTCTGCACTCCGTAGAGCACAGCTGCACCATCGCCCCCCGCAATCACAATTCCATTCTCTGTCACCGATAGATGATACTCTTGTGCTTCGAGCGCAGCATCTTTTGTCAACACAATGTCCCCTGCACGACCTACACCTCTTGTCACCGCACAGGTAATTCCTGTTCCTTGCTGCAGATTGTCCCGCAGAATTGTAGCGTATACTGTCCCGTATTCCTCCGCTGTATCACCAATCACACTGTCGACCACAATGACACAATTCCAGCCCAGCTCATAAAATCCCTCTTTTTCTTCTATCTGTCTTGGTTTTGGCAGCAAATCCATAATACTTCCTCCTATATTAATTCATAGCCTCTCGAAATCTTTCTTGTACCTACTTTTACGGCAAATTTTCTGTTATGACTGTTTATCTGCCATATAAATTTAAGTAACATACATTCTTCTATATATAATTAATAAATTTATGCACATCTTACAAAAATCTTCTCACAATATCAAGCACAAAAATTCCGAGAGTCCATATTCAAAAATTTCTATATAAAATCTCTTGTGGTAGTCTTGCTATTCCATACTCGCCATCAAACGGTCGACAGTCGTAAACGCCAAACCTGTAACGGTATCTGCACATCCATAATAAATCGCAATTCTACCTGTCGCAGCATCTGTCAAAGCCGCACACGGAAATACTACATTGGGCACATCCCCCATGCACTCATACAGTTCATGGGGTGCTAAAATATAATTTCTCGTTCTCTTTAATACCTTCCATGGCTCATTCAAATCCAACAATGCACATCCCATGCGATACACATACCCGTTACAGGTAGTAATAACACCATGATAGATTAACAGCCATCCCTCATCCGTCTCAATTGGAACACTACCCGCCCCAATCTTAGTACACTGCCATGCGGAGTAATCCCCCTTGATTGCTCCCATTACAAAGCGATGGCATCCCCAATATTTCAAATCAGGACTCTCGCTTAAAAAGATATCACCAAATGGTGTATGTCCATTATCACTCGGACGACTCAACATATAATAATTACCGCCAATTTTTCGTGGAAACAGAACACCATTTCGATTAAATGGCAAAAATGCATTCTCCATCTGGTAAAATGTCTGAAAGTCAAACGTGTAACCTACCCCGATTGTAGGATACTCATGATATCCGTTGCACCATGTAATATAGTATCTATCCTCCAGAAAACAAACTCTTGGATCATATCGAAAATCCCGTTTTGCCACCTCTGGATGCGCACCCTGAAAGGCAACTGGCTCGTCTGATATATCCCAGTGAAGACCATCCTTACTAAATCCTACAAAAATATCCATGCTGATGGATTTGCTATCGCAGCGGAATACCCCTGCATATCCATCTTGAAACGGAACCACTGCGCTGTTAAAAATACTGTTAGAATTTTTTGTTGCAAAGCGGTCAATAATTGGGTTCTTATCATAGCGCCACACTGGCTGCTTACTATCTGCTAACGGCTCCTGCCACGGCATGTTAGACAGGTCTTTTCCTATTATTTTTGCCATTTTTCTTTCCCTCCATTTTTCTTTTCTTTATTCTTTTCTTCTTTTACTTTTTCAGTGTCAACTTAGACATCAATTTCCAGTTTTTCAACTATATGTCCTGTAAGTTGCTCACTTCTTTTATCTGGCTGCTGCCCTCCCACATAGATATTATAGTGGCCGCTGCACAATTCCTTTTTCCCGTTTTCGTTATATAGCATAAATGCATCCATTGGTAGATGAATTGTAATGGTCTGTTGCTCTCCCGCCTTTAGTGGTAGCTTTACAATATACTTAAGCTGTCCATGTGGCATCTTGGAATACACTGCATGCACATACACCTGCACAGTCTCTACTGCATCCACCATACCTACATTTTTCACGGTGGTTTGAATCTCCACTCCGTTTTCTGTCAGCGCACTTCCTGTCAGAAGTCGCGTATTACTGTATGCAAATGTGGTATAAGACAAACCATAACCAAACGGATACAATGCTTCTTGCTGCATATAACGATATGTTCGCCCCATCATTGTATAGTCCTCAAAGGGCGGCAATTCCTCTGTTGTCCGATAAAATGTAACTGGAAGTTTCCCTTCTGGCGACACATCTCCAAACAGTATTTGTGCAATTGCCTTGCCGCCTCTTGCTCCCGGATACCATCCTTGCAGAATCGCATCCAGATGCTCATCCGCCCATGTAATTGCGTGTGCGCCACCTGACAACACAATCAATATCACTGGTTTGCCGCTCTGTTTTGCAATTTCCAACAACTCTTGCTGTACACCAGGCAAATTTAGATTTAACTTGTCGCCACTTCCGTACTCGTTTCCAGCATCGCCCTGTTCCCCCTCTACACTAGCGTCAAGACCCATTACAGCAATGACAACATCACTATCCGCACACACTTGGCGCACCTCCGCTGCGCGGTCATTGGCCTGCGCAAGTCCAGTAGTGCGGTCCTTATAGAGATGACCTCCCTCAGAGTAAAGTACACGCACACGCTCCCCTACATAGTCCTGAATGCCCTCGAGCACTGTGATATAGCGGGAAGCAGTTCCTTCATAGTTACCGACGAGAGCATGTCGGTTATTCGCATTTGGACCAATAACGCCAATTGTTTTTATGTTTGATAAATTCAATGGCAATGTTTGATTTTTGTTTTTAAGCAACACAACGGACCGCCTCGCCACGTCCTCATTTAACGCCTGCATTTCTTTAGAGTCTACTACGCTAAAAGGAATTGTGTCAAACGGATTATCTCCTTTTTGGTCAAACACCCCCAATTTCATTCGTGCCATAAAGAGATTTATGACAGCCTTATCGATACATGCCTCGTCTACTAATCCCTCTCTTACAGCCTGTACCAGAAATCCAAAAGTTTTTCCACAGTTTAGGTCGCATCCATTATTCATCGCCATAGCAGCAGAGTCAGTCGGCGTTGCAGTTACACAATGCCTTAGATGAAAGTCCTCCAGCGCACCACAATCAGATACTACATGCCCCTCAAACCCCCATTCCTCTCGAAGAATGTCTATCAGTAACCGACGATTTCCACAACATGGAACACCATCCAACCGATTGTATGCCCCCATTACTGCCTCAACCTTCGCCTCTTTCACACAAACCTCAAACGCTGGCAAATATGTCTCACGCAAATCCTGTTCACTGACATGCACATCAAACTCATGGCGTACTTCCTCAGGACCACTGTGTACCGCTATGTGTTTCACACACGCAGCCGCCTTGAGATAATTTTCATCATGTCCCTGCAGCCCTTCCACATAGCGCAATCCCATACGGCCAGACAGATAAGGATCCTCCCCCAACGTCTCTTGTCCACGCCCCCAACGTGGGTCCCTAAAGATATTAACATTGGGTGCCCAAAAGGTCAGTCCTTTATAGATATCTGTGTCATTTCCCGCCTGCTGCATGTTAAATTTTGCACGCGCCTCGGTAGAAACAGCATTTCCTACCTTTTCCATCAGATTCTCATCAAATGTCGCCGCCATGCCGATTGCCTGCGGGAACACGGTTGCTGTACCTGCCCTGGCAACACCATGCAATGCCTCGTTCCACCAATTGTACGCCTTAATTCCTAACCGCTCTATCGCTGGAGACTGGTTCTGCGTCTGTGCTACTTTCTCCTCCAACGTCATCTGTTTTACAAGCTCCCTTGCACGTTCCCGATAGGCAGCAAGTTTCTTTTCATTTTGATTTAATTCCATACTTCATATCCTCCGAGCTGTCATGCTTCCGACATCATCCATCCTTCTCCATGACCTAAATTATACGTAATTTCTCCTTCTAATTCAACCTTTAATACAGTCGCATAAGAATGAAGTGCCATATCTTTTGCCCAGATCCATGCAGTTCCAGGGATACCACTCCACGGTAAAGATCCCGTATAAGTCACTTTAAGCTCCTCCCCTGTATGCAAAACACTAACACGGCGAATCGGCGTCTTAATACCTTTAAGACATAGCGCCTCCTGCGGTTTATCATAGACAAAAAGATACAATGTCTGCTTGTCTGCTGATATGGTGCTTCCGCCTAGAAACTGATGATAACTCAACCCTTTTGTCGTGCCATATACTGCTTCCCTATTATCATCAATCCAACTGCCAAGTTCTGTAAGTACATGCTCCTGACGCTCGTCGATTGTACCGTCCTCGCGTGGTCCAATATCCAACAACATCCTTCCGCCCAATGTAATACAGTCGCAGAACATGCGCACAATCTGCCCTGGCGTCTTGTAGGCGTTGTCAGAGGGTCTATAACCCCATGAGTCATTGACAGTTGTACAGAACTCCCACTCACCGTCCAACCCATAGATAGGAATACCCTGCTCGGGTGTCTGGTAGTCCCCATAACCCTGCATTCTCGAATTAAGCACTACATTGGGATTCAGCGTGTGCAGATACTCTCGAAATTCCGGCATTTTCCACTGTTCTGGACTTCTTTCCCAGTCCCCGTCAAACCACAACAAATCAATTGTGCCGTACTGTGTCATCAACTCCTTTAACTGATTGTTATTAAATTCAAGAAAGCGCTCCCACTGTTCTGGCTCCTCGTCCTTTCCTGCAGGCGATCCGTAGATATCGTCCAGACTTTCTTCTTTTGTCTTTCCATCTGGATAAACACTGCGATAGCGCGCGTCCGACCAGTCAATTAGAGAATAATACAAACCAACTTTAAGTCCTTCTTCTTGCAGTGCCTGTGTGTACTCCCGCACCAAATCCCGCGCTGCTGGCGTCTTTTTCACAACATTCAGGTCACTGTACTTCGTATCAAATAATGCCACACCATCATGATGCTTTGTTGTCATGACCGCATACTGCGCACCTGCTTTCTTAAACAATTTTGCCCAACTGCGCATATCCAACTTAGACGCAGTGAAGCCCTCGCACTGCTTCATATAATCTTCATAGGAAATCGCACCGTTGTGAAAAGACCACGACTCAGAAACATCCCCTACTGCATAAATTCCATAGTGAATAAAAATTCCCAACTTTGCATCTCGAAACCACTGCTGCATCATAAGGCAACCCCTCCTTTTATATATGAAATGATACATACCGATAAAATAAGGGCAGTCACAGCCAAAACTGTAACCTGCCCTCATTCAGTACAGCATTGCAGCTAACACCTAATTGTCAAATTACTGCACTCTTATTTATAATACATCAAACAAAACAACCATTACTCAATAATCTTTGTAACACCACGAATCTCAAGGTATTTGGATAGTCCAAGACCTTCATAACCGTCTTTATAAGCCTGCCAAGCTGCATCATCATCGATATCCTGCTCACCAGAGACAAACAATGCCTGTTGCTGTCTGAAGTAATCATCAATTGCAGTCTTGTACTCAGAATAAATTTCAACAGAATCCTGATCTACCCAAATTGGCTCCACAATATCCTCTGTCAACCATTGCTCATAATATTGTTCAACTGCCTTTTTCTCGTCATAGAGCGGATTGTCTTCAATTGGTTTCCATCCAATTGGCGTGTATTTTGGCAGAGACTGTGGCCATAGATTTGACCAACTGATCTTCTCCTGCATTTCCTGATCCAAAGTCTTGGTATCAATTCTGCGATACTGATCTCCTTCGCCTTCCTTAAAACATACAACACCTACAGGTCCCACGGTACAGCCAATACCATTCTCAAACTCAAACGCATTGTCAAACCATCTTGCAATAATCTCAGGATGCTCTGCATTATCTGTGATAACTGCCTGTGTTCTGTAAGTAGAGTTTCCAAGTGTTGCTCTCATCCATTTTCCGCCTTGGTCCGCATTCAGAACAGGGAGCGGGTCATACTTAGGCTTCTCAGTGGTCTGCTCAAGTCCTGAAAATTCACTAGAACCATATGCAATGGATACACCATACATATCTCTGTTACCCTTTCCTTCCCATGTCGCGGAATCCTGTGTAAAGATTTCTGTGTCAATAAGTCCCTGCTCATACAGCTTATTGAGCCAGCTTAAGCACTGTCTATACTCTTTGCTAAGACCAGCATAAGCAGTCTCCCCATCCACAACGGTAAGTGCCTCTTTTGTCATAGGCATACCAAAGTATCCTGTCATCCCTTCCAGATACTTGTTATTTGGGTCTGTTGAAAACGGAATTTCATCATTTGGGTCACCATTTCCATTTGCATCCTGCGCTTTAAATGCCTTCAAAACTTCCTCAAATTCATCCGTAGTAGTGGGCATCTCCATGTTGACATTTTTCAACCACTCACTATTGATATATGGACTATAGTTTACTGTAGTATCACCACACACATAAGGAATCGAGTAAATATGACCATCTGGTGCGGTTATCTTCTCCCGCACACCGGGAAGGTCCAAAATTGCAGAAATATTGGGGCAATATTGCTCAAAAATATCCTCAAGTGGAATAAACACGCCCTGCTCCACACCATATGTAAGAATCATCGCGTCAGTCAATATCCAGCCGCCGATTACATCTGCATAAGAACCTGAGTTCAACGCCAGATTCATCTTCTCTGTCGCATTTTCATAAGCGTTGAGCTGTAATTCAACATCCACATTGGTCTGTTTCTTAAGCTCATCCATCATGTAAAACTCACCGGTAGCACTGGAGTCGTCACAGAAAATAGAAAAACTATATGTACCTTCGTCTACAATTGGAAGTCCTTCTGCATACATAAGACCATCAATCTTTCCGTCTGCATCCACTTCCTTTGGTTCTGCAGATGTCTGAGAATCCGATTTGTTCTTCGCACTATTGTCGGTATCACCACCGCCACAACCTGCAAGTGTTGTTCCGCACACCGCTGTTATCAAGAGCATTGCCACTAACTTTTTCTTCATATATATATCCTCCTTATTATAAAATTCTAGCCTTTTACAGAACCAATCATAACGCCCTTTACAAAGTGACGCTGAATAAATGGGTACAATACCAACACGGGAATACTACTTATAATAATTAACGAGTATTTCATAACCTCAATCAGTTCCTTCTTTTCATTGAGCGCCGCTCTTGCCTCCGCAGTTGTTGCCGCTTGCTGTAGTGCGGACTCATTCGTAATCAAAATACTTCTCAGCACAAGCTGCAATGGGTATTTATTCTGATCTGACAGGTAAATCAAACCAGAGAAGTAGGAGTTCCAATGGCCTACACCATAGTACAGAACCATAATCGCTGTAATCGCACCGGACAGCGGTAACGCAATTTGGAAGAAAAATCGTCCTTGTGTGCAGCCGTCAATCTCCGCCGCTTCATAAAGCTCCTCTGAAATATTCGTCTTAAAGAACGTTCTCGCCACAATCATGTTGTATACGCTCAAGCAGCCTGGAAGAATCAAAGCCCACATAGTATCAAGTAAATGCATATTTTGCACTACTAAATAGGTAGGAATCAAACCACCGCTGAAGAACATGGTAACTACATAGAACATCGTAATAGCTTTCTTGCCTGAAAATCTGTCTCTTGAGAGCGCATACGCAGTAGGCAATGTTACAGCTAAATTCACCAAAACACCACATACTGTATATAACACGGAATTTAGAAAGCTTCGCACAATCGAGTCGTCCTTAAATACCTCCCCATATCCCTTTAACGTAAAACCAATCGGATGCCAGATTACCTGACCGCCAGACACAGCCTTGGAATTGCTGACTGAGGAGATAATAACCCACCAGAGTGGATACGCGACAATCAAAAGCAAAATTGTCAGGACAATGAAGATAACTGTATCAAAAATCACGTCTTCCTTACAACGTTTGATTTTAGATTCAACTTCCACTTCTTTTTCTTTTTTCATGCTGTATCCCTCCTTTAGAATAGGCTCGTTCCAGACATCTTATCCGCAACCTTGTTGACAATTATCAGCATGACCATGTTAATTAAAGTATTAAATAGACCAATCGCTGAAGAATAAGACATATTATTGTCGAGCAGACCGACTTTGTACACATATGTAGAAATAATTTCTGATACGGAAAGGTTCAAGTCATTCTGCAAAGCAAATGCCTTCTCAAAGCCAATGGACAGGATGCTGCCGCAGCTTAATATAAGCTGAATCGTTGCTGTCGGAAGGATAGATGGGAAATCAATATAACGAATAATTTGGAATTTCGTGGCACCGTCGCACTTTGCCGCCTCATGTAGCTCTGGGCTAATTCCAGACAAAGCAGCAAAATAAATAACGGAACTCCACCCCATGCCCTGCCAAATGCCGGACCATACATACAGATGGCGCCAATATTCCTTCTTCGCCATAAAGTTAACTGCATCACCACCAAACATCTTAATCACTGTATTAATAATACCAACGCTCGGGGACAGAAATAGAATCAACATACCACACATAACGATAGTTGAAATAAAGTTGGGTGCATAGGTAACGGTCTGGATGACTTTTCGGTAGCGTTTGTGCCGAAATGCATTCAGCATCAAAGCCAAAATAATCGGAATTGGAAATGAAACCAGCAGACCATACAAACTTAGAATCAATGTGTTTGTAATTGTTCGTCCAAAATACGGAGATTCAATAAATCGCTGGAAATAGCGTAGACCTACCCATGGGCTTCCCCAAATTCCCTGCTTCGCGTTAAAACGCCGAAATGCAATCTGCACGCCATACATTGGAATATAACTGAAAATAAATGTCAGAATAACTCCTGGCAAACAGAACATATACAGAGACCAGTCTTTCTTGATACTCTCAACGAAACCGCGCTTTTTGACCGGAATAGCTGGCTGATTTAAATTTTTGGTTGTTTTGGTTTTCAAATAATCACCCCTCTGCTCTTTAAAGCGTAACACTAAGTTACTTTTGTTAATAGTTTCATGTTGACAAACGTTTATCTCATTTTTATTATTATACTATAAAATATTAACTTTTGGAAGCATTTTTTTGTATTTTTTTAGTCTTTTTTTATAGCATTTTTTTCATCTATTTATTATTTTTGAAAAAATCACCAAAAAATGGCGGTCTTTTCTGTGAAAAGACCGCCATTTTTAATTTACATCACTCTATACAAGTGTTAACAGCACAGTGCATATAGCGTAGAAGCACCTGCCCCAGTACCTCCATAGGAATAAAAGGTAGGAGAATTTTCCGCATCATAAGACTCTGCAGTACCCGCAATATCCAAATGAATCCACTGACGCCCCTCCGCAAACACACGGATAAACAATCCCGCTGTAATGGTGCCACAAGTATCCCCACCTGTATTTTTGACATCCGCCCACTTACTTTCAATCATACGCTCATGCGCCTTATAGAACGGAAGTCGCACATAATGTTCGCCAGAAATCTCCTGCGCACGTACAAATTCTTCATAAAATTCCTCACCATCCGCCAACATAGGCGCCATATGCTTACCAAAGGTCATTCCTGCAGCTCCAGTCAATGTCGCAATATCCAACACACGCTGCGCCTGTTCATGTCGAACTGCAAATGCCACTGCATCCGCTAGTATCAAACGCCCCTCTGCATCTGTGTTCAATATCTCAATTGTCTTGCCATTGTAGGAGGAAATCACATCACCTGGAAGCATAGCATCTGGTGAGATACGATTCTCGCACATAGGAATCACTGCCACTGTGTTTTTTGTCCCGCCAGCCTTTGCCAATGCATACATAGCAGCAATTACGCCGGCAGACCCTGCCATATCTCCCTTAATTCCTTCCATGGAATTTGCTGCCTTCACACAGTAGCCGCCTGTATCCACTGTGACACCTTTGCCGACGAGTGCAGTAATGACACCATCTTTCTGCGGCAGATAACGGATCACTGTTAGACATGGCTCATAACTGCTACCCTTTCCCACTGTCAAAAGCGCCTCCATGCCAAGTTCTACAAGCGCCGCATGGTCATAGATTTCCACTTGTGCGGGCAATCCTTTAAAGAGTTCTTTCACCCGCTTTGCATACTCCATAGGACGAAGCAGATTCGACGGGCTATTTACAGCATCGCGCGCAAAATAAATTCCTTCCGCAAACGCTTTTTTCTCATCCAATATACGCCTATTTTCCTCATCTGCCATCACACCGCACAACACAATCTCACGAATTGTATTGGATGTATCCTGGTCAGACTTGTATTTTGTAGGCTGATAGCACGCAAGTAACAATCCCTCAAGTGCTGCACCTATAATCTTTCGCTCTTTTCCTGCAAGCTCCTTTGTCACTTGATCAGAAGTCAAAATTGGAAGGGTCAGCGCATCTGTGTATGTTTTGGATGCGTTAACTGCTTTTGCATAAACATTTTTAACCTCCATCCAATCCGCCACACCATCACCAACTCCAACCAGCAAGCGGAATGTACCACCTACAACCGGAATTAAACAAGTCTGTAAATAGTCCCCCTCAAAAAACTTACCATAATTCTCGGCCTTCGCCTGCTCTTTCGTAAAGAACTGTATCTGCAACTGCTCCTGGACAGTCTCTTTAAATATAATATTTACCATGACACCCCTCCATTGCTCATGAATCAAACGAACACAGACAAAATACTCTTCCAATCGGTGTCTTATCACCTGTCCATGGCTCTGCTGTAACGAGATAGCCGCCATTCTTACATGCAAAAGAAAGCTCTGCACCTGTATTTAGCGCTGTAATCTTCTGCACACTGCCCTCATAAGGAATCCAGACTGTCTCAGAAACTGTGTCTGTCTCAGCCGCAAAAGTCTGAATCGCGTAAACTACCTGATCCTTTTGTGTGAAGCCAATCCCATCCTTTTTATATGGAGCACACGGCCGTGTGCCATAAATAGCATCACCATAGATAGCCAACCATTCGCCAATTCCGCGCAAGCTTTCGACCGCCCCCTTGGGAAGACGCCCATCCGGTTGTGGTCCTACGTTAAGTGCAAGATTTCCACCCTTCACCACAATGTCTACCAACAGGCAAATAACCTCCCGTGGTGTCTTGTAGGTGTCCTCATACACAAAGGAAAACGACGTTCCAAGCGTGATACAACTCTCCCATGGAATGTCAAGTGGCTCGTCGGGCACACACTGCTCTGGGGTGACATAATTCTCGTACATACCACCCACTGTCCTGTCAGCACAAAGCATTCCTGGCTGGAACTTCCTCACCCGCTCAATGACTTCGCCAAGACGAATATCTTGCCCATTGTGTGCACACACCCAGCCTGCATCAAACCACATTCCATCAATCTGCCCGTACCTACTCCCCAGCTCCATAATCTGGTTCTGTGTAAATGTGACAAAGCGCTCCCACTCCTCTGGATTTTCCGCTGGGTCGTAAGATGGCCCTCTGTGTTGATAACTTCCTCTTTCAAAATTCTCACTCCAGTAGCTATCCACATGCCAGTCCGCCTTTGAAAAATATGCAATAATACCCAAATCACGCTTGCGAAAAGACTCAAATAAATGCGCACAGATATCTGCATAATGATTTGTATGAAACGGACAATCTGACGCCGTTATTTTATAATCGGAATATTTGCTGTCCCACATACAGAATCCATCGTGGTGTTTTGTCGTAAACAGCAAATACTTCGTGCCCGCTGCCTTCGCAATATCCGCCCACTTCTCTGGCTCAAAGCGAATTGGATTAAAGGTTTTATTCAAATCAAAATACTGCTTCTTGAATGCCTCCCCTGTCACTTCCCAGTCAATACAATGTCTTGACCAGCAAGCATCTGCATCTGAGAGTGCCCACGACTCCACAATGCCAAGTTGACTATAAGCACCCCAGTGCATCATCAACCCTAATTTTTGGTCGCGAAACCATTCAATCTTTTGTAACACCTTGGGATCTTGGGTCCACACATAGTGGTCCTTTGTACTGTAGTTATGGACGCCATTCTCTACAATTTCCTTCTCCGGCTCCTGCTTGCCGTCCTGCTCTGTGCCAGATAGCATTTCCTCCATATCCACTTCCTTCTCTAAGGCTTCCATATTTATAATCCTTTCTTAAATCATCCTATATACATAGTCCTCAAATATGTATTTGTGCCGATCATGTTACTGTTCCCTTGTCCATCTAATTCGACACCTATTATTTTTATGATACTTACAACCAACAAAATTTATTACACATATCATGCCATATATAATCACAAAGTAACATAATACCTTATTTGGCGTACCCATCAATTCTTCTCGTACACATAGGCTCTGCCATCTCCTTGCACAGCAAGTTGGCGTTTTTTGTCTTTGCTGTCACACCAAATTTCAAAAGTGTGGCATGTCGCTGCATAGGATGGGGTAATCGTATAATCTTTTCCCTCCATGAACGAAGATAAGTTTTCTGGAAAATGACCATTTTCGTCGTAGTAACAATTCACATCGTAATACAGGCGACGCAGTTCCCATTTGTCGCGCTCGTCCTGCGGAATCTCATAAGTCTCTGTCCCTTCTGTAAAAAATACAAATCCCCACAGCTCAGGATAATGAATATTTACGATTCCAGTAGGCGCCCACACCCAGTTGTCTTCAGGCAGCGTATTTCCATTGGCATCACAGCGCTTCACAAACGCATTATCCTTTATGTCCACCTTCCACTGTACTCGTGAAAAGTTGACGCGATAATACTCGCCTGACTTAGGACTTCTCTTTTCCCTCGCACACTCATTAACAGCAGAAAATGGAATTACCACCTCCACTGACCAACGCTGATTGTCCGCAGATGGGTCATTTAACACGCCGTCAATATGTACTGCACTCCTCATACCATGTAGATCAAATCCGTTGAGCGGCTTGCCGCCATCGCGGTAAGTCTTGGTTAGGAACAAATCCCACACGGTATTCTTCGCGTTCATCTCAAATTCATAATACTGGTGTGTATCTGAGTCTGGGTCAATAAAAATTTCAAAATCGTTGTCCTGAAAAATTACGCTGTCGCGCTCTGTCAGGTGTCCCCAGATTTCATTTCCCTCAAGCACTGCACCAACATATAGATTATCATCATCCCACAGCATCTTGGCACGTGTCACAAAACGAGGCTTCTCCCGCTTGTCTCCTTCAATATCAACAAATGCATCTGTAAACTCCGCATCCTCCCAAAATTCCTTATCCAAACGTCCGTTTAACTCAAACGGCTTTGTGGCACGCCTACAATAATATACTGGTGGGTTAAAGCTAATGTCCGGTTTTGGTATCCTATAATCCATAATCTATTCCTCCTAGATTTATATGTTATTGCAGAGAATGTTAAATTTTCAACTATTCTCCTGCTATAAAATTTAAAATTTTTTATAAAACAATCTTTACTGTGAACAAAAAATACTAAAGTATTTCGTAATTCTTCTTACAACGATTCCTTATCAAGCTCCCTACGCATATGAGAAACCAATGTATGTGTGCCATCATCCTCATAAACCCAAAACATAATTCCACAAAGCTTCTGCTCCTTGAGCCATGTAATCTTGTATGAAAGCGAATCTTCGTCGTCATAGCTGATAAAACGCTCCCCATTAAAAAGCCAAGGTGCCTTAGCCTCGTCATCCCAGTAGCGAGTAAAACCATTTTTATTGATAAAATCTGCTGTCAACACATGAAAAGGATGTCCTGGAACAGGGCCTTTTGCATGCTGGATCAAACCATGATTTCGATCAGGAACCCCCTCCCATTCCCTACTATAAAATGCAGCGCCGATTACAATCTTGTCACGTGGCACGCCCGCCTCATAAAAAGCCTGTACAGCCTTCTCTACACAAGGGTCAAACAAGTCCGTCTGGTCTGCGAACAAACTGGTATGATGTCCTGTAAGAACCTGAAAGCTCCCGCGCAGATCATATGTCATAAGCTGCACGTAGTCAAGACAGGCTGCCACCTCCATCATCTGTGTGTTCTTAAGATAATAACTGTCTCCCCCTGCTGCAATTGTCAAAAGATAACGCCCTGATGCCTCCTGCTCAAACGCCTTTCGTATCCCCTGCAACAATAATGTAAAATTCTCCTTGTCCTCGGGTCTTGCGTCAATACCCGCAAAATCCATACATGGATACTCCCAATCCAGATCCACACCATCCAGTCCATACGCTTTCACCAACGCCACACAATCTTTCGCAAAAGTCTCCCTTCCTTCCAGCGTACTTGCCGCATCAGAAAATCCACCTGCGCCCCATCCTCCAATGGACAACACCAGTTTCACCTCTGGATGAATTGTGCGAATCCTTTCAATCGCATCACAACATTCAGGATGTTCCCACACAACACGCCCAGAAACGACGTGGCCAAACGCAATATTGATAACATCGAGTGCTTTAATATCCTTCTCCAGCATATTTGCTAGTTCCTTTTCGCCTACATACCCTATCAAACGATTCATACCTATTACCTCCATTTTTCTTCTTTTATCCATCAAAATAAATACTAAATTCGCATCAACATCTGCGCGATACTTCCCACATTATATCCACAAGTCGCATAGATTGCTTTGCCGCCTTCATCAAGTACAATCGCAAGAGGGTATGTCTTCTTTGTCAACCCTGCTGCCTCCGCAATCTGCTCAGCGACAGTCATATTGTCTACATATGCAAAGCGAATATTCGGAGCAGCGTGTATCAGTTTCGCAAGTGTTCCATCCTGCTTCTGCACCTGCTCACTCAACACAAAAATACGCTCCTGACACTTCAACACATCTGACATGCGCTCAAGCAACTCATTCAAAATATGTTCTGTAGGCTCCTCACCCTCACAAATCCAGATACAAATCGCACCCTGTCCTGCACGTAATGACTCTAACGTATCCATAGACCCCTGCCCTGCATCTGCTTTTGCCAGACGCAGCCTTATTTCGGGCAATTCAATACGCAGTGCATCTTCCTGTTCCGTGTTACTTCGCTCAAGTACAATCTCCCTGTGCTCTCCTGGACAAAGTGTAAAAAAGTACTCCATAAAACGCTGACTGCCATCCGTCAGACGCACTGTGGTTGTCACATGGTACACTCCTGGCTCAACTTCTAGTGCAAGCCGCTCCTGCTCCCAGACACTCTCCTCCATATCCAGCACACGGAACGCGCCATCCTCCATATACTCTACACTCCAATCAGTAAGGTATACCCACTTACTTCCATTTGCCAAAAATACAATACTGCCATACTCCTGCTCTAAACACTTGTCAGACTCTATCACAGGATAGAACGCACCATTTTGATAATATTGCGGCTCTCCTGTCACAGGATGTAAACGCGCGGGAATGCCACAGCTACGCGCAACTGCCACAAACAATATCTTCTGGTCCACTGTGCTACCTCTGCCTTCCTTAAGCACTGTAAATGGATTCATACGAAGCGTAGGATATGCATCTGCTGTTGGAATCTCCACCTTGGCACACACTTCCTTCCAGATGCGCGTAGGCTCCTGTCTAAATGCTGCTGCACGTGCATCGATCCTTTCTTTTATGCCATTGCGCCATGCAAAAAGCTCCTCATGTTCAATGCGCGGATTAAGTACATACTCTACGAAAATTTGCTCGTCCATGCTATTTTCAAACTCTAGTGCTTCTGTCAGATGTTCTTCTAGCACTGTGGCATTAAGATCATAATAATCTTTGTCTGATAACGCCTTGAGCATCTTTATGCGACAAGGATTTTTATCCCTTTCCAGAAAGCTTATCACTTCCTCAAAATTGCCACCTGCCATTTTCAAAAGTTCTTCCGCCTGTGGAAACTGTGCAC
>BLMC01000055.1 GCA_011959805.1 Lachnospiraceae bacterium
ACCCTCAAATTTTGGGATAAATATAATGAATTATATAGCTCCCAACATTTTTATTAGTAAAGAATATTTTATAGATCTTCCAATTGATTCAGAAATATATCAGATTTCTATTGATACAGAGCAAAATAAAGATTATTCCGTTTTGGAAAGTATTAAAGATCTATTTTATGAAGATAATGTTTCAATAGACTCAAGATATGAAAAAGTAAAAGAGTTGAATGATTCATTTCAAAGTGTATTCTTATTGGGAACGGCTTTATCTATTATGTTACTCTTTGTTGGAATTATGAATTATATTAATTCAATGTGTGTAAATATAATGAATCGTAAACATGAATTTGCAACGTTAGAGAGTATAGGAATGACACAAAAACAAATGAAAAGAATGATTGCTTATGAGAGCAGTTATTATGCAATTGGAACATCTGTATTGGTACTAACTTTTGGTACAGTTTTGGTTTATTTTTCGTTTGCAATAATAAAAAGAACTATAACATATGCTAAATTCAATTATCCTTTTTTAGAAATAACAGTAATGTTCTTTTTAGTTTTTGCATTATGTCTCGTTGTTTCTAATTTAACGCTTAATAAAATATTTAAAATCAGTTTGGTGAATAGATTGCGAGAATAAAATAGAAATAAATGTGTATATATGTTACCATTTCTTCGAAGTTGGGAATATATATAATAGGAAGTAAAAATTTCCTAAAAAATTTTACGAAAGGAGAAACACATTATGGAAAAGAAACTGAATGTTAAACCTGAATTTGATGATCAGGTTAAAACAGAAGTAAAGGGATATGGCTGTGGTAATGATTGCACAGAATATTATCCACGTGTATCTGGTGAAGGATGTGGATGGAATCCTGGACCTAAGAGCTGTATTTTCTGGTAGAATACATAGCTAAAATCATTCTTATAGGCAGCTAATATTATTTGTTTTAGCTGCCTATATGCATCTAAAATTGAGGTATTTTATGGATAGAAAAGTCTTTTTTGCAGAATTTTGCAGATATTTATTTTATAAGAATCAAGTGATAGTAGGAAATATATTAGAAGATGGAAAGTGGATAAAAATTCCAAGAAGTGTTTTTGAATATTTAAAGGGGCATATTGATAATCATAGTACCATCCGACAAATATTAGATGAAGCGGATAGTGAAGAAGAATACAAATTTTATGATAATTTACTTAGAAATCTTTTTTTAATTAGAAGTTTGCGATTTGAGGAAGATATGTTGGATTTCAAATTAGAAAGTTTATCACTTGATTTGACTTCTAAATGTAATCTTCGCTGCAAACATTGTTCTACTGCTTTCGGAGAAATTCCTAATATTGATTTATCTGTAGAAGATATGAAAAGAATTGTACAATGGGCAGAAGACAAAAAAATTGAAAAATTGACTTTAACAGGTGGAGAAATTTTTGTTTTGCCAGACATAATGGAACGACTAAAAACTATACGAAGGATATTTTCAGGAAAGATTGATATTATTACAAATGCTACTTTGATCAGTCCAAGTATGATGACAGAACTAATTAAATGTGTTGATGCAATTAATATTAGTCTTGATGGATATGATAAACAAAGTGTTGATCGGATTCGCGGGAAAGATGTTTATGAAAAAGTAATATCATGTGTAGCCCAACTTAAAGTATTAAAGTTTTCAAAGATTTCATTATCAATGATATTAACCGAGGAAAATTATAAAAATCGAGAAAAATTTATTCATTTATGTCAAGAACTTGATGTAAAACCAATGACAAGAGTTTTGAATCCAAGAGGGCGAGCAAAGAAAAACTATGAAGAATTAAGGATTACAAATGATAAAATAGTATATACAGATGATGAGTTGGAAGAGATTAAAAAGAATCTTACTATGAAAAGTACATGCGGAGCAGGTAACACTACTATCGCAATATATTCAAATGGAGAAGTTCATCCATGTGCAGCAATGGATGAAATAAATGAGTGTGTTGGAAATTTACAGGATCTTATAAATGAAAAGATTAAATTGAGATCATTGTTAAGCGATTGTAAAGTAGAGTATATAGAAACATGTAAGGAGTGTCCAGTTCGGTATTTTTGTTCTGATACATGTAAAGCAATGAATAATACCATTTTTGATAATCCACAGTTTAGGAAAGAAAGGTGTAAAAAATTAAAGAATCTATATATTGACTTGGTGTGGAATGAGTGAGAAGAAATTATTTTGAGGGTTGAGGATAAGGAATATGTTTATTTCCTTGTTCTCAATTTTTATTTAAAATTAAATTTTTTCACAAAACTGTGATAATTAATTTTGCTTTTGAGACGGAAATGAGACATTAATATAGTAATATCAATGTAAAGTATTTATATTGAAGGAAGGGATATTAATGATTAAAGTACGACAACGGGTATTGGAAAGAAGATTTAATTATATTTGTATTGATATGTATGATGAAATTTTTAGATTTGTAAAATGCAGGATGCAAGATTCAAGTAGAATTTATGAGGTCATTGATAATATTTTTCATAGTGTATTAGATGAAGTTAATTCTAATCGATGTGTACGCAAGAATTGCAAAAACATAGTATATGGCATTGCTATAAAAGAGATTAGGAAGTGCTTATAAAAAGATTGTGAATGAAGGTGACGAAGGTGTGTTTATATTAATTCTGTATCATCTTGCATATTTCACAGTATTTTGGAGAGATTAAACAATTATATATCACAAAAATCGGAACTTTATAATTTCTTTAGAAAAATTATTAGCACTCCTACTTGACGAGTGCTAATAAGTGTGTTATAACACATATATAACAAATAAAACAACAGCTTTTAAAGCTGCCACACAATAATTTATATTTTTAGGAGGTATGTGTTATGTTATTACCAAGTGCAAATGTTATGAATAGTATTTTTGGAGAGAGTTTATTTGACGATTTCTTTGAGGATTTTGCCCGCCCTATAAGAACGGCTTCCCGCTACAATACTACCACAGGGATTATGCGAACAGATGTCAAAGAAAGCGATACTAGCTATGAGTTGGATATCGATTTACCAGGCTACAAAAAGGAGAATGTGAAGGCAGAACTTGAAAATGGA
Source organism: Lachnospiraceae bacterium (assembly GCA_011959805.1). Classification (GTDB taxonomy): domain Bacteria; phylum Bacillota; class Clostridia; order Lachnospirales; family Lachnospiraceae; genus COE1. The sequence continues at coordinate 3,093 of BLMC01000055.1, forward strand.
TATCTTACCATTAACGCGGAGACAAGTCAAAACAATGACCAAAAAGATGAGAATGGCAAGTACATTCGCCGCGAGAGATATTATGGCACTTGTAGCAGAAGATTTTATGTAGGTGAGGAAGTTAATCAGGAAGATATCAAGGCCAAATTTGAAGATGGTATTTTGAAAGTTTCTGTCCCAAAGAAAGAAATAAAACCTGTTGTCGAGGAGCGCAAATATATTCCAATTGAGGGATAAGTAATAAGAATTTGTAGTTTTATAAAAAGTAGGGAAGTAATCCCCTACTTTTTTGCATGCAAATGTTTTCTGATTTGAGAGGGAGTTGCTTGAAAATGTTCTAGGAATACTCTACGAAATAACTTGTAGTTGGTAAAACCGTGACGCTCCAAAATGTGCTGTAATGTGTCTTGCGTCGAGATTAAATCTTGATAAATATGAGATAAGCGCACTTCATTTAAGTATTCCAGAAAAGTAAGTCCCATATGCTTCTTAAAGAAGCGGCAGAAGTACCCTGAATCAAGATAAGCAATTTGAGAAATCTCATCAATGGAGATAGGACGATTATAATTTTGATTTGTATAGTCTAGGACAAGGTTTAGGCGATTCAAATCTTTTGCTTTATGGGTTAAGTCTGCCTGAAAGATTTTTATACTAAAATTGTGATAAAGTTGGAACAGAATTTCAAAAAGTAGGCTGTTAAACCGCAGAAGATATCCCTCTGGGCGGATATCGTTTGCAATCTGCATTTGGATTAACGTTTCTTTAAAAATGTCTAGTTTTGTTTGTCGTATAGGACTATCGCTCGGGTCATCGAGGACAAACTGAAGTTGTTGTACATTTGGGATATAGAGCCTGATAAAATCTAATGGTATTTGAAAGACAATTCCCGCGTTGGGGGAAGTGCATTTGGTGGAGTGAATAACACTAGAGTTAATTAGAAAGCATTGTCCCTCCTGCAGATGGTAGGCAGAGGACTCTACTGTGATGTCTACACAACCTTGTACCATATATATAATTTCTATTGCGTCATGCCAGTGGTTTGGAACATAACTGCCGGTATCTTTTTTTGTGTAAAAGCTGACACCTGTGGTTTTTGGAACCTGAATCAATTCATAAATTTGGTGTGATTGTTGTTCTGACATATTTTTACCTCGCTTTTTTCACAGACTATTTTAGTGGAGAGGACAGAATTATCTTAGTTTATTTTAATAAAAAAGTCAACCAAAAAGATAATATCAACCTATATATTAGTCAATATAAAGCCTATCGAACAGTTACGAAATATGTTAGTATAATTGTATAAATAGCAAATGTTCAATGCGCGCGGAACACAAGTAGAATATAGACAGATAAAGGAGAGAATTTTATCATGGAAAAAAAGAGCAAATTAACCTTATCTAAAGTTGTGGAACGTTTTTCCTACGGCTGCGGTGATTTCGGGTGTAACATTATCTATACAGCAATGTCGGCATTTTTAATGATTTATTACACAGACTATGCAGGCGTGAATGCACTTGCTGTCGGTACGATTATGATGGTGTCGCGTATCTTTGACGGAGTGAGTGATATTATTATGGGTATTTTGGTAGACAGAACAAAGTCGCGCTTTGGAAAAGCAAGGCCATGGCTGTTGCGCATGTGTGTTCCATTTGCTGTGTCGGGTGTGCTACTGTTTTCTGTGCCAATATCATGGGCAGCGACGCCAAAACTGGTGTACGTATTTATTACATATAATCTTGTGTCCACTGTAATTTACACAGCAATCAATGTGCCTTACTCTGCGCTGAATGCGCTTATGACGCAGGACCCATATGAACGGTCTGTGCTAAGCATCTTTAGAAACCTTTTGGCGACAGCCGGGACACTGACAATCAATCTCTGTACACTTCCGCTTGTAGAGTATTTTGGCGACAATGCATCTGCGTGGACAAAAACTTTTTGTGTTCTTGGACTGTTGGCTGTTGTAGCATTTCTAATCAATTTTTTTGGAACAAAGGAGCGTGTTAGACCTTCTGGCACAGCGCAGAACAAAAATGCAGGACAGAAGACGGCGGATGTGCCAATTATGACAGGAATCAAGGCATTATTTCAAAATAAATACTGGATTATGATGACTGGAATGCTTGCACTGTTCTTCCTGATGTACTCTGTAAATGGCGGTGCGACTGTATACTACGCAAAAGATATTCTTGGTGACAGAAATCTTGTCGGCACCATCAATGGTATTTTCAATATTGTGCAGATTGCGGGAATGTTTTTTATTGCGATGTTGGTGAAAAAGTATGGAAAGCGCAATGTTTTTGCAATCGGTCTTATACTGGATATTATTGGTATGTTGATTTTAAACTTTTCTAATGGAATGATGGGCATGATTGTTGTGTCTAGTGTCATTAGAGGAGTTGGAAATGCCTGCGGCGGTGCGACTATGTGGGCAATGGTTTCGGATACCATTGACTATGGCGAGTGGAAGACAGGCGTGCGAACAGAAGGATTGGTCAATAGTGCGTGCAGTTTCGGTTATAAGATTGGAAATGGAATTGGCTCTGCACTGTTGGGATTAATTCTTGAAATTGGCGGTTATATCGGTGAGGCAGCAACACAGACTGCATCAGCACTCACATCAATTCGCGTGTGTTTTGTTTGGATACCAATTGTAGTGTATATTGCAGGATTGATTATTATGAAATTTTATCATCTTGACGAGGAGTTTGCAGGTATTATGAAAGATTTGAAGGAACGTTTTTGAGAATTATAAAAAAGGAGAATGCATATGAAAGTAAAAGGAGTAAATCTTGGTAACTGGCTGGTTTTGGAGAAATGGATGAGTCCGGCATTATTTGCGGGAACAACGGCGGAAGATGAATACTATCTTCCGCGTCAGCTTTCGCGAGAAGTGTATGAGGCGCGAATCCAAATACATCGTGCAGAATATATTTCGGAACGAGATTTTGTGACAATTCAATCTATGGGAATGAATATCATTAGAATCCCAGTGCCATATTTTATCTTTGGGGACAGAGAACCATTTATTGGATGTGTGCAAGAACTGGACAAAGCTTTTTGTTGGGCGGAGAAATATGGATTGCAAATTTTAATCGACTTACATACTGCGCCAATGGGACAAAATGGCTTTGACAATGGCGGGATATGTGGTGTGTGTAAATGGTCAAAGTCTCCTGAGGAAGTGGAGTTTGTTCTTACTGTACTTGAGAGACTGTCAAAGCGTTATGCCAAGAGAAAGGGACTCTGGGGAATTGAAGTTTTGAATGAGCCAATTACGGAGCGCGCGTGGCATTCAATGGATGTACCAAATCGATATCCGGCGGTAGACCAACAGATGGCGGAAGGTTCCGGGCCAAATACGCTCGAGTTTTTGCGAGAATTTTATTGTAGCGCATATGATAGAATGCGCAAATATCTTCCAGAGCAAAAATATATTGTGATTCACGATGGTTTTGTGTTGACGGCTTGGAAAGATTTTATGCGTGAAGAAAAGTATGTCAATGTTGTGCTTGATACGCATCAGTATTTGATGATGGCAGAAGCAGATGGTTGTGCACAAAAGTTGGATGCCTATTTGTCTTATATCAAAGAGCACTATGAAAAAGATATTGAGGAGATGCAGAATTATTTTCCGGTTATTTGCGGCGAGTGGTGTCTGTTTAATTCGCTTGCATGTGGAGGCGACACAAAGGGCGGTCAGAGTGTATTAAATGGTATAGAAGGAAATGATACAGAGCAACTTGAAGCCGAAGAAAAAAAGAAAATCTACCGCGCGCTTGCCAAGGCGCAACTTGCAGCATGGGAAAAAGGCAGTGGATATTTTTATTGGAGCTATAAGTTGCTGACAGATACAGTGAATGATAAAGGCTGGATTGGATGGGATAGTTGGGATTTCGGAAGATGTGTGGATTTTGGCTGGTTTCCTGCAAATAGAAATGATTATTCAGCAAACGAGTGATATTCTATAATACTTTGTATGAATGGACTTCGAGAGATTATATTGGTAATAAGGAGGACGATAAGATGATTCAAAACCCAATTTTTCCAGGATTTAATCCAGACCCTTGCATCTGTAAAAAAGGAGAGGACTACTATGTGGCAGTTTCGACTTTTGAATGGTTTCCGGGAATACCCATATACCACTCAAAAGACCTTAAAAATTGGGAACTGTTAACGCATGTTTTAACAGATGACACAGAAGTGGATTTGAAGAAGTTGCCTAGTGCAAAAGGTATCTGGGCACCATGTTTGACCTACTGCGAGGAGGAAGGACTTTTCTATGTGGTTTATGGAATTATGAATTCTATGAATGCGCGCTATTTTGATGTAGACAATTATCTGATTACGTCAGAAGATATTACAGGACCTTGGAGTAAGCCGGTGTATTTGCATTCTTCTGGATTTGATGCGTCTATATTTCATGATAAGAATGGAAAGAAATATATTGTTTCTCTGGAATGGGAAACAAGAGAGGGGTACGAAAAACCGGGTGCAATCTGTATGGTGGAATATTCCAGAGAGCAAAAAGAGATTTTGGGATATCCACAGCGAATATGGCGCGGTGGTACAGACAGAGGTTGCATTGAAGCACCGCATTTGACTAGGCGAGGAGAATATTATTATATTATGTGCGCTGAGGGCGGTACTGGATACAATCATTGTGTGACAATGGGGCGTTCTAAAAATGTGTGGGGACCTTATGAAAAAGACCCGAAAAACCCGATTGTGACAAGTGTTCCAGGTGAGTCTTATGAAAGGCAGGACCCTGATCATCTAAAACCAAAGTATTATAATCCAGATTCTATTTTACAAAAAGCAGGTCATGGAAGTTATGTGGAACTTCCGACAGGAGAAGTTTATCTCGTTCATCTCTGCGCGCGTCCTTTTGTGCCAGAATTGCGCTGTACGCTTGGCAGAGAGACTGCTATCCAGAAAATGATGTGGACTGAAGACGGGTGGCTACGCATGGCGGACGGCAGCAATCTGGCAAAGATGGAAGTGCTTGAAAGTATGCTCTGTGAGGTGCCAATGCCCCAAATTCCAGATTTTGATGATTTTGACAGTGAAACTTTGGGCAATTATTATTACGCTCCACGTATGATGCCGCAGCATTTTGCAGATGTGAATGTGCGGCCGGGTTATGTGCGGATACGCGGACAAGAATCACGCACTTCTCTAAACAAAGTGAGTATTCTGGCGCGGAAACTGACAAGCGTATATGCGAGAGTGACGACAAAGATGGAGTTTGTACCGCAGGTTCATCAACACAGTGCTGGGCTAATACTATATTATGATAATATGAATTATATTAATCTGCGTAAGTATTACAGTGAGACGCTCGGTCAGAGTGCAATCTCTATCATTCATCTTGAGAATGGAGAGAAGACTGAATTTCTCAATACGCGCATTCCTGTTGAAGACAAACCAATTTATTTGCGTCTTTATATAGAGGGCAGACGCTCTTGGTTTGAATGGAGCTATGATAATGTACAGTATGAGAAAATTGGAAAGGTATTTGACACGACTTGTTTTTCCGATGAATATTGTAAATACGGTGAATTTACAGGAACTATGGTGGGGATTACTTGCGCTGATCGAATAAAACATCAACGTTACGCGGACTTTGACTTTTTTGAATACCTTGCAGATAAGACAAAAGGAATGAATTAATAAAACCGTAACGGTTTAGTTTTTTTCTTTCTGTCACAAACATCAAGCCATGCAAAACTATTTTGCGGAGGAGCTTTATTGTATGAATAATGAACGTCCCAGTGTCGATCCCATGGTTCTGTTTAAGATGATTCTTATTTGATATCTTTATGGAATACCTTCCTTACGGTGCACTGTTGAGGAAATTCGCAGGAATGTCGCTTATCAATGGTTTTTGTTGACCAGCACAGTAACGTGGATGGTTTGTTTCAAGGCGACTACAACTACCGGAGTCGCATCAATGGGTATGTCGTAGGACAGTAGAACAAATGCCCGCAAACGATATCCGAGAACTGGAGAACCTTGACTGTGTTCTAAGGAATTATGAGGCGATTTGTATTTAACCAATAAAAATATGACAAAATTGCCCGATGATGGTCTACTCTGTGCAAATTCCGCAAATTAGTTTTTTGGAAGTTTCTTTTGTTTGTCTCTGGAATATACAATTATATGTTCTGTTGCAATAAAATACATTGTTTTTTGCTTTTTAAAATTTTGTCTTTGATACATTAAGCAACAGTATATTATGTTTATTTTTGGAAAAAGAAGAATGTAAAAATCAATATTTCTTGACACTATTTTTCAATAATGCTAGTATTAAAAACAGCAAACAGACATGATAGGAAGATGTGTCGATAGAAATAGGAAAGGACAATAGAAAAATGCAAGGACGTACACATAATTGTAACCAGTTGCGGCTGGAAAATGTAGGAGAGGAAGTAACACTTGTCGGATGGTATGACAATCTGCGCAAGGTAAGCAAAAATTTAGGATTTTTAGTATTGAGGGACTTTTACGGAAAGACACAGATTGTAGTTGAGACAGAGGAAATTATGGAACAGATTGATGCTGTCAACAATGAATCAACGTTGGAAATTGTTGGAACGGTGCGGGAGCGCAGCGCTAAAAATCCTAAGATGGAGACAGGTGATATTGAAATTGTTCCATCGAAAGTCAAAGTTTTAGGAAAATGTCAGTACAATGAACTGCCATTTCAAATTGACCATTCTAAGGAAGCAGATGAGAATACACGATTAAAATACCGTTATTTGGATTTGCGCAATCCTGCTGTAAAGGCAAAGATTGTGCTTAGAAGCAAGATTGTCGCAGATTTACGCGCCGCGATGATTGAGCATGACTTTATGGAGATTACAACACCAATATTGACCTGTTCTTCACCGGAGGGCGCGCGCGATTATCTTGTGCCATCAAGAAATCACCCTGGAAAATTTTACGCACTTCCACAGGCACCACAGCAATTTAAACAGTTGCTTATGGCTTCTGGATTTGACCGCTATTTCCAGATTGCGCCATGTTTTCGTGACGAGGATGCGCGCGCAGACCGTTCTCCAGGAGAGTTTTATCAGCTTGATATGGAGATGGCGTTTGCAAGTCAGGAGGATGTGTTTGCAATTATGGAGGATGTGTTGCCTCCAATTTTTGCAAAATATGGAATCTATCACGAAGCATCCAAAGCGCCTTTTATGAGAATCCCTTATTTAGAATCGATGGAAAAATATGGTTCGGATAAGCCTGATTTGCGCATTAATCTTTTGGTGCAAGACGCAACGGTAGTGCTTGCAGATTGTGGGTTTGAGCCGTTTGCTGGAAAGACAGTGAAGGCGCTTGTCGCAGAGAATTTTACAGGGACAAGAAAGCAAATTGACAAGATGTGTGCGGATGTTGAGGTTGTGAGTGCACAGAAAACTTATTGGTTTCGTCTGGATGAAAATGGAGAGCTTGTGGGTGGTATCTCTAAGTTTGTGCAGGAGAAAAAGGCGGCTGTAATCGAAGCGCTTGGACTAAAAAATGGTAGTTTTGTGGCACTTGCTGCAGGCGATTTAAAGACAGCGCAAAAGACAGCGGGCGTCATTAGAAAAACACTTGCAAGTTCATTTGATGGGTATATGAAAAAAGATGAGTATGCATTTTGCTGGATTGTCGATTTTCCAATGTATGAGATTGGCGAGGAATCTGGTGCGTTAGAGTTCTGTCACAATCCATTCTCTATGCCGCAGGGCGGAATGCAAGCACTAGAGACAAAGGAGCCGCTTGATATTTTGGCTTATCAATATGATTTGGTATGCAATGGTGTTGAACTGTCGTCGGGTGCAGTCCGCAACCATGACCCAGAAATTATGATTAGGGCATTTCAGATTGTAGGGCTTGGCGAGGAGGATGTGAAGGCAAAGTTTCCAGCAATGTACAATGCATTTTGCTATGGTGCACCGCCACACGCAGGCATTGCTCCGGGTGTAGACCGCATGGTAATGTTGATTGCAGGGGAGGAGAGCATTCGTGAGATTATTCCATTCCCTATGAATAAGACCGCGCAAGATATAATGATGGGCGCTCCGGCAGCCGTGGATGAGCGGCAGTTACGCGATGTGCATATCCAGATTGTAGCGGAAGATAAAGAGTCATAAATCGAATAGAGAAGGTTTATCTTCTCTACTTGCACCGGACGCGGCAGCGTTAGCTGTATATTTCTTTTCCGCGTCCGTGTGCATAAATTTTAATTTTCTACAAAATCTTCTAGTGTCCGAAAGGTATAACCCAATTCTTCCCATTTAGTCAAGAGTTCATCAAGAATCTCACCGTTTGTCTTGGAAGTGCTATGCAAAAGTACAATAGCGCCAGGATGAATCCGTCCAATTAGTTTTTTAAAGGCTTCTTCTTTTGTGGGCTGTTTATCTTGATACCAATCTACATACGCAAGACTCCAGAAAAAGGTATGATAGCCTAGTTCTTTTGCCATTTTTAGATTCTTGGTGCTGTATTTTCCTTGTGGGGGACGGTAAAAGTGTGCCAATTCTTCCCCTGTAATTTCTTTGAATTTTTGTTCTACATCACGCATCTCTTTCTCAAATGATTCCTTGGATGAAATAGAAGACATATCTAAGTGATGGTAGGTATGATTGCCGACAAAATGTCCGTCAGCTATCATCTGTTTCACCAAATCTGGTGCTGATTCCAGATAATGTCCAACGACAAAAAAAGTTGCTGGCACATGATGTTTTTTTAGTGCGTCAAGGATGGGCTGCGTATTTCCATTTTCATATCCAGCGTCAAAAGTTAGATAAATCACTTTTTCGGATGCGTCTCCTACATAGAAAGCATTGTTTTTCTTTAATTCTTCTGCGCTGGCATTTCCAGTAGGCTGACTGCCTTCCTGTCCAAAGCCAAGGCCCCAGTTTTCGGCGGAACCGCTCGCACTAGCCGGAATCGCTAAGTCATCTATTTTCTCATATTTGACATATGCAACACCTCTGCCAAAGAAAAATGCTGCGGACAAGAGAAGGATAAGCAATGCTACTTTTACCAGTTTCTTTTCTGTTTTCATGGGTGCCCTTCCTGAAAGGTTCTTTTCTTATAGATATTTTCTACCAATGTAAAAAATGCCTGTCTGTAAAAAATATGTCTATTTAACGCATTACTATTCACAATCTAAAAGGTCGTTCACAGTAACGAGTCAGGGCGATATTTAAAGTTTTGTTGCGCAAAAATTGCCCCTCACCCTTGAATCACTTTCTCACAGAATGCGCAGTTCAGCGCATTCCTGACCCGTGAATAGTAATTTTGACTTTAAAAATAAGGCGCAAACACATGCCATACAGTATTGCGAAAGTAATTTTTGCATGTTATGATAATCTGACAAAGCAATTTTGTTATTGATTTGTAATTGAGATTTATAAAGGAGCGTAAAAATGTATCAATTAATAGATGGTAAAAAAATTTCACAGGAAATCAAGGAAGAACTAAAAGAAAAGGTGGCAATACGAAAAGAAGAAGGCAAAGAAATTTGCCTTGCAGTGATTCAGGTGGGAAGTGACCCAGCGTCCAGCGTATATGTTGGCAATAAGAAAAAGGCGTGTGCTTATATTGGAATCGAATCTTTATCCTATGAACTTCCAGAGGAGACAACACAGCAGGAACTTTTGAAGTTAATAGACAAGCTCAATACAGATAAAAAGGTAAACGGTATTTTGGTACAGCTTCCACTACCCAAACAGATTGACGAGCAAAAAGTGATTCAGGCAATTGCACCAGAAAAGGATGTGGATGGTTTTCACGAGAAAAATGTCGGTGCACTTTGTGTTGGAAGCAAGGGGTATGTCTCTTGCACGCCACTTGGTATTATTCAGTTGTTAAAGCGTTCCGGTGTGGAGATTTCTGGAAAAAATTGTGTTGTGATTGGCCGCAGCAATATTGTAGGAAAACCAATGGCACTGTTGTTATTAAGAGAAAATGGTACTGTCACAGTGTGTCATTCTCGCACGCAGAATATGCAAGAAATTACGCGACAAGCAGATATTTTGGTGGTGGCAGTCGGAAAGCCAAAGATGATTGACGCTTCTTATGTAAAGGAAGGTGCGGTTGTCATTGATGTAGGAATTCATAGAGACGAGAACAATAAACTTTGCGGTGATGTAGATTTTGAAGATGTTGCACCGCATACCAGTGCGATTACCCCAGTTCCAGGAGGTGTAGGACCGATGACAATTGCAATGCTAATGTATAATTGTGTATCTTCTGTAGAATAAAAGACAAAATGTGATTTTGAGAAAGGCAAATCCATTTTATGCAAATATTTTTTAAAAAAAAGTTAAAGCAACTGGCGATAGGAGTTTGCATGATTGCATTGTTTGTTCCGCGATTGCCGATAAATGCGATAGAACAGAATGTTGCGCAGTCTGTCCGCATTCAGTATGAAACATATATTGCACGCTTGGAATCGATTCAATTTCGACAAGAGATTTCTGAGAAGGGTTTTGAGATTGTAGAAAGTCAAATTTTTCCTTTTGAGCCAAATATTGAATTGGTGGCAGAACCAGATATGACGCCGGAGCGAGAGTATCTTTCAGGAATGTTTTTTATTCCGGCATTTGACAAGACTTATCACAGACTTGCGCTGTTTCTTGCAGATACGGATGGTAGAATTTTGTATCGGACAGACCAACTTGAGACCAACAACCAGATTTTGGGGCAGATGACACAGCCAGAACAGGAGATTGCATCAATTGCATTTCAGGATCTCAATGGTGATACACGAACTGATATTATTCTAATCACATACAGTCACAAAAAATATAAAGTAGGTGATGTCCTGTTTCAGAGTGCAGATGGAAGTGCCTTAGATTTTTACAGGGATTATCGGATTTCGGAGAAATTAAATCGTTTTGGCATGAATAAAAATGCAAAGGCAATTACTGCGTTTGTTCGCGACGGATATTCGACAGAGTTTCTCTATACAGCGCTTACGCTAAAACAGTTGCGCAGTCATGGGTTTCAAGTGATTACAGAACAGTATTATACTAGAACGTTTGGCAAGTTGGGAAAGCTGCAAGTGGTGCCAGGAACATATCAGATTGCAGACTACAACATATTTTTAGTGTATCTTGTGAATGAGCAGGGCGATATTTTCTCCGCGTTACAGCCAATGGGTGATTATGATAGCCTGTATGCACTAAAAGGAATTAACTGTCGGGATATTGATGGAGACGGTCTGAAGGATATTGTTGTTCTGGCAAAATATAGTTACGAGGATGAAGCGCATAAACTTGCGGTTGCAAGCGATTATAGTATCTATTATCAACGAACAGGCGGATTTTCAGCAGATACAGAGATTAAGAGTCAATATCAGTGTAGTGATGAGGATACGATGCAGATACTAATAGAGAAAGCCAGAGCTTACTGGGGGTGGAAAACAGACGATGATTAAAATATTGATTGTAGATGATGAAAAGCCGATTTGTGATTTAATCGATTTAAACCTGTCTTCAACGGGCTATCATTGTACTTCTGTGCAGGATGGTCTGAGAGCAATCGATTTGATAGAAAAAGAAACATTTGATTTGATTTTACTAGATATTATGCTTCCAGGTGCGGACGGATATGATGTTATGGAATACATCCGACCACTAGGAATTCCTGTGATTTTTATCACGGCAAAATATGAGGTGAAAAATAGAGTAAAAGGATTGAAACTTGGCGCGGATGATTATATTGTGAAGCCCTTTGATGTGGTGGAGCTGGTGGCGCGCGTCGAGGCTGTTCTTCGGCGGTACAATAAGACAGAACAACGGCTTACTGCCGGGGATGTCACTGTGGATGTTGAGGCACATCGAGTGATGAAGGGCACAAAGCCAGTTGAGCTAACCAACAAAGAGTTTGGACTTTTGGTGCTTTTTATGCGCAATAAGAATGTGGCGTTGTTTCGTGAGACTCTTTATGAAAAAGTGTGGGAAGGCGAGTATTTTGCGGACAGTCGTACTTTGGATTTACATGTACAACGCTTGCGGAAAAAGCTGGGCTGGGAGCACAGTTTAGTGGCAGTGTACAAGGTTGGGTATCGATTGGAAATGTCTTAGAGGAAACATTATGAAAATATCACTGAAACTGTTGATGTCTACGATTGTAGTTATGGCACTTGCGCTTGGATTGAGTGGTTTTTACTTTGTGAATTATGTGTTCGAGACTTCACTACACCGAGAAGTTGGACAGGCTTCTGACGAAAGTAGCATTTTAAGTTTTGCTTTCGAGACAGCGGTTTTGAACGTCCCAGCGCGATATAGTGTTTTGCCCGACAGTACGGTGGAGGAGATTGCATCAAAATTAGAACGAGGTGGACGCAGTACCGAACGATTGATTAGGATTGCCGATGAGCAGAAGGAGATTCTCCATATTAGTGCTGGATTTGAAGCGGACAAACGGTTATTGCACCAGATACAGCCAGACACAAAGTTATATCGCATTATAAAAACAACAGATGGCTATTATGTCCATACTTGTGCGGCAATCAATGCGCTGGGACGTATTCTCTATCTTGAGACAATGAAAGATGTTTCCGATGTGTTTACAGAACGCGCGATGGGATTTTCTGTCTATCGGCAGATGACAATTGCAATGTTACTGCTTGGCACAGTGATTATGCATTTTATTTCCGCTCTGCTAACCAAGCCAATTCGCTTGCTTACAAAAGCGACTAAAAGAATGGCAGGTGGTGATTATGCGTATCGTGCCAGACAAGTAAGTCATGACGAATTGGGGCAGTTAACCTGTGATTTTAATAAGATGGCAAATGCGCTGGAAAAAAATATTGAAATGCTTGAGGAAGAGAATGAGGCGAAGGAAGAGTTTATGGGTGCGTTTGCGCATGAACTAAAAACACCACTCACTGCGATTATCGGCTATGCAGATATGTTGCGCTCGCATAAGTTAGACGAGGAGAAGAGTATCCTATCTGCCAATTATATTTATACGGAAGGAAAGCGCCTTGAGGCAATGTCTTTTCGACTTCTCGATATTATTGTAGCGAAAAAAGGAGATGTCCAGTTAAGTGAAGTGTCAGCATCAGAAATCTTTGTTTATCTTAAAGAAATGTTCACAGATGAGAACCGTGGTATGCAATTTCATTATCAATATGATAATGGTATAATACTGGCCGAAGTCAATCTTATTAAGACAGTGTTGGTCAATTTGGTTGACAATGCCTGTAAAGCATCAGAATTAGGAAGTCAAATCATCATTCGTGGAATTTGTCTTGAAGATGGATATCAGTTTGAAGTGGAAGATGAAGGGATTGGTATTCCGCACAAAGAGCAACGCAAGATTACAAAGGCATTTTATATGGTGGATAAATCGCGCTCTAGGAGCAGAAATGGTGCTGGACTTGGACTGGCGTTGTGCGCGGAGATTTTGCGGATTCATCACAGTGAATTGACAATTCAAAGCGAGCCAGGAAAAGGTTCTTGTATTGGTTTTGTTTTGGATCGTGTTTGAAGAATCTTCTAAATAAGAGATAAGAAGAAGCGAGGAAATATGAAAAATACAATGCGATATTTTGCAGTCTTTTTGACGGTGGCGATTGTGATTGCAGTGTCGATATGGGGACCAGAGGCAATGGCGCGCTACAAAGACAAAGGGATCCTTGACAGACCACATGTCGAACAAACTGGTGAGGCAGGAGAGGGGTACCGTTATCGCATGAATGCGAATGAAAAATTGTATATTCTTTCACAAAGTCTGGGAAGCCAGGTGCTTCCTGGAAGCGAGCAAAATGCGTTGACATACGATTCGGGAAACACAGAAATTGGTTCCTATGCGTTTGTACAGAATTACAAGGAACCTACAGGGGATGAGATTACAGATGAACAAATATATTCAACATGCAATAATGAATTGGCGATTTTAAAGGAATTAAAGATATTGCCAGAGGAAGTACAGGAAGTTAGTGCAGCCTCCTATGATGCAACATTGTGCTCTGCGATTGATGTGCTAGAACCGCGCAATAATGTGGCAGTCTGGAAGCTTGAACTCTCTAACAGCCAGAGAAATGCAGATAAGGAGAATAAGTTGATAGATGCATACATTGATGCCGATGATGGCAGAATCTATGAATTTTATGTAAGAACGTCCCTTTTGTGGGAAGAGATTGATACAGATGCCATCATCAAAGCGTGGGGAAATTATTTGGGACTTGGTGTACCAGCGACGTATGAATTGGATAATCCACTTTTGGAAACAACACCCTATTTCAGAAAATATGTTTTTTCTGGCATGGGGGATGGAAAGACGATTGTTACAGTTGGCTATTATGCGGGGATTCAGGAAGTATTTTTAAAAATCTCGTGAGAAAAAAGACTTTTTAAAGTTGTTTCTTGCAAAAATATAAAAAAACTGATATACCTAACTATAGAGATTTTTATTGCAGGCGTGAGAATTGGTACACGTCACGGCAAGAATGCTGATAGCATTCTTCAGCTTAGCAGAGTGCCAGGAAGGACAGGAAAAATGTACAGAGCAGGGATTGATCTAGGTGGAACAAATATTAAGGCAGGAATAATTGATGAAAATCACAAGATTCTTGCGCAGACATCTGCCCCGATAGGAGTAGAGCGCCCCGCGGAGGAAGTGATAGCGGATATGGCAGTGCTGGTGAGACAGCTTATGGATACGCTTGGAATGGATGAGAGTATGCTTGCGGGGATTGGTGTTGGCTGTCCGGGATTAGTGGATGCAGATGTGGGCGTCGTTCGTTATTCCAATAATATTAGCTGGGAGAATGTGGCACTAGTAAAAGAACTTGGAAATTATTTTTCCTGTGAGATTCGTATCTCGAATGATGCCAACTGTGCGGCGTTAGGAGAGGTGAAAGCTGGAGCAGCAAAAAATGTATCAAATGCCATTTTGCTTACGCTTGGCACAGGTGTTGGCGGTGGTATTATCCTAGATGGAAAGGTTTTTGAGGGCAGCAATGCAGGCGGTGCAGAACTTGGACATATAAGCATGATATTAGGCGGAGAACCATGTACATGCGGCAGGCGCGGATGCGTAGAAGCATATGTGTCTGCGACAGCGCTGATTCGGGATGCGAAGCGGGCTGCTGCTGCGAACAAGAAATCTTTACTCAATCAAATGTGTGGTGGTGTACTAGAGCATATGAATGGCAGAATACCTTTTGATGCGGCGCTTGCAGGTGATAAGGTAGCAAAAGAGGTTGTGGAGAATTACTACACATATCTTGCGGAGGCAGTTGCAAATTATGTCAATATTTTTCGTCCAGATGTAGTGATTCTCGCCGGTGGGGTTTGCAGGATAGGTTGCCTGACAGCATCTGTAGAAGAACATTTAAGTTTTTTGTGTTATGGCGGCGACAGGGCGTTTGTTCCGCCAGTGCGATGTGCGATACTTGGCAATCATGCCGGCATGATTGGCGCGGCAAATCTTATAACAGTGCACAGAAGCAGGGAGCAGAATGAATAAAATTGACAAAAATAAACAGAAAAAAAGAAAATCTCTTTTTGATGCGGCATTTCATCTTTTTACGAGCAAGGGCATCCAAAAGACTTCGATATCAGATATTGTAGATCATGCAGGGATAGCAAAGGGAACTTTTTATCTGTATTTTAAGGATAAATATGATATTAGAAATAAATTGATTGCGCACAAGTCGAGTGAGGTTTTTCGCAGAGCAGATTTTGCGCTTAGACAGACTGATATCTGCCTGCTGGAAGAACGCATAATTTTTATGATTGATAATATTATCAATCAGTTTGTCGAGGACAAAACACTTTTAGAATTTATTTCCAAAAATTTAAGCTGGGGGATATTTAAAAATATTCTGATTGAAGCTAGGGAGGATGATGAAGTTGATTTCTATGACATTTATCATTCGGTGTTTGACGATGCAGGAAAGTTTAGTAATCCTGAAGTGATGGTTTTTATGATGATTGAACTTGTGGGGGCTGTATGCTACAGTGCAATACTGTACAGCGAACCAGTTGGAATAGAGGAGCTAAAACCATATCTGTTTCGCACTGTGCGAGATATTATGGTCGCCCATAGGATTACAGAACATCCTATTTCAGATAGTATTTAGACGGGGGATTCAAAGTGAAATTTGCAAAATAGTATAAAGTAAATGAAAAATCTTCCGATAAATTAAGTATAAAGTTACAGTTTTGCACAGGACTTTGACTTACTGCAAAGTCCGTGAAATAGCGTAATCGTTGATATACATCAAACCATCGCCAAGCGATTATGCATGGTTTGATGTTTGTAACAGGAAACCAAAGGCTAAACTGTTACAGAATAAAACCAATGATAACATAACATATTTGACTAGTTGGGAAGGAGGAGTCCGGTATGCGTATAGATGCTTATAATCAGATTCAGCAGATTTACGGAACCAAAAAGTTATCAAAGGCTGAGGAGAAGAAGACAACAACAGGAACAAGTTTCCAGGATCAGCTTCAGCTCTCAGCGACAGCTCAGGATGCTTCCACAGTAAAGAAAGCCATTACGGCTGCACCTGATGTGCGCCAGAACCTTGTAAATTCCTTGAAGGAACGCATCGACAACGGCACGTACGAGGTGGATGTGGAGGATTTTGCAGGAAAGCTTTTAGAGAAGTACAATGGCCTGTTCTAGGAATGCCATAATATGACAGTGAGGTGAACAGGTGGCAAGCTTATTAGAAAATTTGATTGATGTGCTCGACCGTGAGAATGTGCAGTATGAGAAACTGGTCGTTCTCGCCGAGAGCAAGACTCCCGTCATTGTAGCGGGAGACATTGAAAACCTGGGAAAAATCACGGAGGATGAACAGGAGATCGTAGGCATAATCCAGGGAATGGAAAAGCAAAGAGATAAATTTCTGGCTGACATTGCCAACGTAGTTAACAGGGATGTTGAAACATTGAAACTCATAGACCTGATTCAGATGCTCGACAAAATGCCTGACCAGCAAGAAAAGCTGGAAGGGATACAGAAACGTTTGAGGGCGACCATCGACAAACTCAGAGAAGTAAACGATAGGAATCAAATGCTTCTCGCGGAGAGGTTGGACATGGTGGATTTTAACCTCAATATGATTCGAGCAATGAAGTCTGCGCCGCAAACAGCCAATTATAGCAGAGATGCATATACAAACGGACAATCGCTTGGTATCTTTCATGGTGGTTTCGACGCGAAACAATAACGACGGAACACAAGGGGAGATACCATGTCTTTGTTTGGATCATTATATTTAGGCGATAGCGGTATACGCACATCGCAGAGCGCACTCAACACAGTAGCGCACAACTTATCAAATCTAAATACACCCGGATATGTCCGCCAACAGGTGGCAAACTCCGACACGACATATATTAACGGAGGGCGTTCGGTAAGAGGAAGACAGTTTCAAGTAGGAACTGGAGCCAAATACGCGGAGTGCAGACATGTCAGGGATACCTTTCTGGATGCAGCCTACCGCGAAGAAAGCGGCAGGATGTCATATTATGAAACTTCATATTCTGCAATTCTTGAAATTGAAGATATTTTGGGCGAGCTAGATGGCGCCGCATTTAAGAATTCCGTATCTGCGCTGTGGACATCGATGCAGGAGTTGGCAAAGTATCCCAACGATACGGTCAACATGTCCATGTTCGTGTCAAAGGCAGCCAGTTTTATAGAGAATGCGACGG
>BLMC01000056.1 GCA_011959805.1 Lachnospiraceae bacterium
GCTGAAGCAGGCAGATGGGAGTTAGAGTGATATTGTTCGATGTGAAAAAGTTTACAATATAAAAAGGATAAAGGTTGATAGGATTCAGCCGATATATATGATGTAGGTAAAAGGGATTTTACTGACAAAAGTCACAGGGAGGTGGCAACAGATGAATAGAAGACGAGAACTTACGCTGCAGAGAGTGTCTCGGATAGGAGGCATCACTGCGCGGGATCGGTATCCTCAGAATACAAAGGAGCGTACCACAAATGCTTTTACCATTGAGGAAGCACTTGGCACCTATATGACAAAGGAAGATTCAGTGTATGATTTGCGTGGGCAGGATCGATATACGCGAAGTGATGAGGATTCCAGACAAAAAGATCAGGAGCAGTTTGCCAGGCAGATGAAAGAGTATCGCGCAGCGGCTGATGAAAGTCAGTTGGCAAATGCGAAATCTGATTTGGAGCGACGCGCAGCGGACCGCATTAATATTAAGAAATTTGAAGAGGCGCTCGCAAAAGACCCTAGTGCACAGTATCAGCTTAGCAGATACCACAAAAAAAAGGATGAGACAGACTTTGACAGATTGGATGCAAATCGTTGTTCTGGTTTTCTTCTGTATTCCTACAATAAAAAGGGAATACACAGTGTTTTAGGAGAACAATATTCTTCTGGACGGCACGAAGGGACATTCGCAGCTGGCTATTAAAGCCGGCTGCGTGTATTCCTTAATTTATTTTCCTGTTCTTTTTGAATATCCTCAAATGCAGAGAGCATCGGTTGTTCTGTAGAACTGTGGAAAGTACGTGCAGTATAGTTTTTTGTAATTTTGATTACAGTGCCAGAGAGTGCCAGCACTCCAATTAAGTTAGGGATTGCCATTAGGCCGTTAAAAGTATCAGAGATATCCCAAGCAAGGTTTAGATTCATTGTGGCACCAAACACAATAAATACAACAAATACGACTTTATAAATGATAGTTGCCTTTGTTCCAAATAAGAATTCCCATGCTTTCGTTCCATAATAACTCCAACCAAGTACAGTGGAGAATGCAAAGAGCAAAATTGCAATTGCGATAAAAGCGCCGCCAATGTTAATACCACCAACGTTAAACACTGTGCCAAAAGCCTCACTCACAAGCGCTGTCTGCTCATTGGTAGAGACCATCTCACCTGTATGCAGGTCGATTAATCCCGTGGAGAGGATTGAAAATGCGGTGAGTGTACAGACAACAATTGTATCCGCAAACACTTCAAAAATTCCCCACATACCTTGCCTTACTGGTTCAATTACATTTGATGCGGAGTGAACCATCACAGAGGAGCCAAGACCAGCTTCATTAGAAAATACTCCACGTTTGAATCCCCATGTCACAGCGTTTTTAACTGCCAATCCGACCGTTGCACCGCCAACTGCACGGAATCCAAAAGCAAAACTAAAAATAGCGCCAAATACTTCCCCAGCTTTTCCAATATTTGATACAAATACAATCAAGGCACCTAATATGTATGCACAAGCCATAAATGGTACAAATTTCTCAGTAAATTGCGCAATTCTTTTAATGCCACCAACAATTACAAGTCCTGCAAGCATCATTAGTAACAGCCCAATAATCAGGGAATAAAGATTAATCTTTACAGTGCCAAAGAATAGTTCGCGATTGAGCGCTTCAATGTGAAATACCGAAGTGATGTTGCCAGAGATGGTATTTACTTGACTCATATTACCAATTCCAAACGAGGCAAGGACACAAAAAATAGAAAATAGTATTGCTAATACCTTTCCAATTCCTTCACAACCATTTTTGGTTCCAAGTCCATCGCGCAGATAATACATTGCGCCTCCACACCATTCATCATGGCTGTTTTTTCGTCGATAATAGATACCAAGTACATTTTCTGAATAGTTTGTCATCATTCCAAAGAAAGCAGATAGCCACATCCAAAAGATGGCACCTGGACCGCCAGCAGCAATTGCCGCAGCAACTCCTGCAATATTGCCAACACCAATCGTCGCAGCAAGTGCCGTACACAAGGCTTGAAATTGCGAGATAGATGCTTTTTCTTTGGAATGGGTGACACCACTTCCTCTTTGAAACACGCCGCCAATTGTCTTATCACATACATGATTGGCATGTGTAATCTGAAAAAATTTAGTGCGGACAGTCATACAGATTCCTGTGCCAATAATTAATATAAGCATTGGAATCCCCCATACTACACTGTTGATTGCGCTGTTAATTTTTGCAATCACATCAAGCATAAAAATACCTCCTCATAAGAAAATACAATTGAGTAGGAAATCCCTACTCGCGCCGAACACCTATCAGTTTTAGCTGCTGTATTTTTATTGGTGTTCATGTGCAAAAAAAGAGAGAATATCCGATCAGGACTATTCTCTTTATTAATATTTATACAGCAATATGTAAAAAAATGCAAGTAATTTGTAGTATGATACTGTTTCGCGAACTTGACAGCAAATGTATTTCTAAGATAGATAGTTGTAGAAATTTCCTTATAGAAGGGAGGATGCCAAGTAATCTTGCGACTACTTGGCATATATTATGAAAAAGTTATTATAAGTAAAGTTATCACTCGTTACTTTTAAGGCGCTGTTTTGTATCACCTTATGTTTATAGTATAGAGCTCTTTCATGTCTAAATCATGTTTATTTATTGAATTATTTTTCAAAGAATTATGAACGATTTATGAACGCAAGATAGTAATATAGATAGGGTTTACTTAGGCTTGATACTGCGTAAAAAACAAATTTGTACAGCATTTATGTTTTTAAAATAAGTGATAGATTTTTGCTAGCACTTTAATTTGGCGTGTGCGAGAAATACTTGCAAAATTTATTGTTTTCTTTAGAATATTGAATATAAAATAATTTCTTGTTTGTATAGAAAGGGAAATTGCTATGGGAGTAACAGCGAAAAATCGGCGACGGATTCAATATAAAGGACAAAATTTTGTGTGGTGGGTTGCGCCGAATGACGATGATTGTGACAGAATTTACTTGAATATTGTTTCTGCGGATAAAAGCATTGTCCTTGCATGCCCGATTGGCGACGAAAGTTTTTCTGTTATCAGTAAAGGGCGATACTTTCAGGGTGAGAAAACTTCCGGCTGCTGGGAGTATCATAAGATTCCGCTTGACAGTCCACTCATGTATGTGACACCTAAAGATGTGGCTCAGATTATTGCATGGGCGGTTCTTTAGCTCCCTGCAAACCGAAAAATTTTTCAGCTGATTTCCTGTTCCAGCTTGCGAAACAGGCTGCATTGAAAGAAATCGTCCAGTGAAATATCAAGTCCGTCACATATTATTTTAATAGTTACAATTCCAGTGTTTTTGCTATGGCCATTCATAACGTTTTTTAAAGTTGACTCCGGCATACCTGCGGAATAGGCCAGCTGTGATATCTTTAGATTTCTTTCTTTGCATAGACTTTTAATGCGCAATACAACTGCTTCTTGTGCTTTCATTCGTATCCACCTCGATACATTTTATTAATATGTTATTTGTGGTTTTTAACAGTTCTATTCTACAAAATATGAATTAATACACCGGATCTTATATGGTCTTTTTGGTATATTTTCATTCTTTTTCTAATTGATTTGTTTTTAGCAAAACATGTTTTGGACAGTTATGTCTCTTGTTTGCGTTGGTAAAAGATGGTAATCTGATAATGACAATACATCCGTAAAAAAATACTATTACAAAAAGATAATACAAAAGATAAAGAATGCGGCTGCACTAAGCTGTATAGAAGAGGTTATAAAAAATAAATGAAGAGAACACGTTTGGAAGCGGGGCAAGATTTTCCCCGTTTTTTAAAGCATGTCAGAAAAGAAGAAAACATATTGCTGGAACAGCTATCAAATGGGTTAATGACAGTTAGCAATCTTGCAAGAATAGAGAAAGGGCAGAGGCCTGTTTCAAAAAATATGCGGGATTGTTTGTTAGGAAGACTTGGAATTGCCAGTGATTTGTATGAAAATATGTTAAATATCGAGGATTATTGGGCGTGGGAACGACAGCGCTGTATTTTGTGTGCAATAGAATCGCAAGAGATTGAAAAAGCGCAGGAATTAATCCAAAAATATGAACTGCAAGAAATGACAAAGGATAAAGTACAACAACAATTTTGCTTTATGATGAAGGCCGAAATATTAAAACAGCAGAAGGCAGATTTGTGTATAATTGGAGAGTGTTATGAAGCAGCAGCAAAGTGTACAATTCCTGATATAGCATACATATCTTATGAGAAGCGGGTACTATCCATCCAGGAGGTCAATGTAGTTTTGGAGTATGAATATTTTCATAAAGATGTAGATTTTGAGAAGAAATGTAAGTCTCTAATAAATTTTGTGGAACGTGCAACCTATGATGATCTTTGTAGGGTAAAAGTGTATCCAAAGATTGTTTATTATTATCTGCGAGAAGCTTTTACTGGTGCTAAGATACAAAATTCAGAAGCTGCTTTAAGTGCCTACTTACAAGTTTGTAATCAGGCAATTGAGATGTTGCGTGATACTGGGCGAGCATACTATTTGCTTGAACTTTTGGAAATAAAACTTCGCTTGCTAGAAGAAATCGAAATGCAGTTTGATAAAGGTTCAAATGCGCTATTAACAGTTAAACAAGAGTGCAAAAATCTTGCAAAGCTATTAAAAAATCTCTACGCAGAATATAAAGTGCCGGCATATATGCAAGATTCTACGTATCTCTATCGGCAGAGATGGATGTTTTATGTGGGCGATGTCTTGCGCATTCGCAGAAATATGTATGGACTAACACAAAAGAAGTTATGTGAGGGAATTTGTTCTGTTAGAACACTGCGCAGAACAGAGAAAAAGGAAGCGAATATGCAGCAAGAGGTGTTGGGGAAAATACTACAAAAACTTGGCATTTCCAAGGAATTTCAACGTGCGCGGCTTGTGGCAAATGATAGGGAAGTGCTGAAATTAAGAGAGCAGATTGCAGTATGCCGCAACAATCGTAATCCAGACAAAGCTAGAATGCTATTAAAATTAATGAAAGAGCGAGTTTCTATGGATATACCAGAAAATAAACAATATTTTTTGGAAGCGGAAGCATCATTGGATTGGATGGAAGGTAAAATTACAAGGAAGGAGTTTATAGCGAGGGAAGAAGAGGCACTTCACTGTACATTAAAGATAAAAAATTTGTATGATTTGGAGGAAGTGTATTTAACAGAAATGGAAATGCTTTGTATTCGTAAAAAATACAAGGGATAGAGGATGACAAAAAGGAAATTTTTATAGAATTTTTGTTAAATTTTTTAGAGTGGTATGATAAAAGGAGTGCACTATCAAATTGTATCTCAATGTATGAATTTGCTATAGTGTGTCTTGTAAATGAATTAGGAAATATAGAGAACTATAAATTGTCCACAAGTTTGAGTAAAAGAGCACTTAGAGAATCATTAATGCAAAAAAGAGTTTGGATAATTGCAGATTGTCTTTATAATATTTGGTGGAATGAAAATGAACAACGAAAAAATATAGGGCAATCAATAAACAAAAAAATAATGACTGAGAGTTTACAACAGTGCATTTTACTCAGCCATTTTTGTAGACAGACATTTGATGAAAAGTTCTATCGTGATAAAGTTATTTTTCAAGAATAATTATCTTCTAAATAAGGTTTATCACTAAAAGTTGAGATGCCTCCTTCTTCCGAATAGTCCCCTGTTGTATTGTATATTATGACAGTACCATTTTGAATTAAGATTACAAGAGCTAACGTTAATAACAACTTTCCTAAATTAAAATGTTTCATTTGTAAAAACCTCCATTTTATATTTTGTGATACAAGATATGACGATACATAAAGCGCGTAGTCAATAAGAATGCCTAGATTTTGGCAAGTAACGATAAAGAAATAAAATTCTTACTATTATCTAAATATAACTAAGTTTAATGTGGTTTTCAAGGGACAGAATTGGCCAGTGAAAATCTTACAAAAGAAAAGGAGAAAAATATGGATACACAAAAAACAAATAAAAACAAAATTGGAGCACGCAATTTGACGACAGAAGAAGCAGAATTGATTTTGCCTGGATATAAGCATATTTATGACCAGATTGAACAGTTCAGAGTTGAAAAGGAATCGCACCCAAATAATATAAAATCAGAGGGTGAATACACAAATCAAAAAACAAATAACATTGGTATAATAGGCGTTCGAGGAGCAGGCAAAACATCAATATTAAAGACGATTAAAGCGAGATTAGAAAAAAAGTCAGATTATAAGGATATTATTCTTCCAATTATTGTGCCAGAAAATATGTCTGAATCAAGTACATTGATGGCGACTATTTTAGGAATGCTTAGTGAGTTTATTAAAAGTCGTAATCAGGAAAAGGAAAAAGAAACAGAATGTATTCGAAAAGACCCACTTAAGAAAAGCTGTGATGAGGCAATTAGGCAATATACTTATATACAGAAAGAATATCGCAATATTTTGCTGCAAGAGTACACTACAGAGAATGATTATGTGAAAAGTTCAGCGGAGGTGTTTAATTCCGATATTGAGTTTATTAAAAAATTTAATCAGCTTATTTCAGGCTTGGTAAATTCTAATAACGAAACAGATAAAAATAAAAATCTACTTTTTTTGTTTATTGATGATATAGATCTAAGCACATATCGATGTGCAGATGTGGTTAAGACACTTTTATCGTATTTATCTAATGAAAATATAGTTACAATTATTTCAGGAGATTTGAATACGTTTGAGGAAGCATTAACTTTGGATTTTTTAAGGCGGGATAATGTACTAGATGGAGATACGTTGAATAGTGCTATTGGTGATAATACTATTTTAAAAAGCAAACAGGATCTTGCATATGAATATTTGAAAAAGATATTACCTCCAGCATATCGGTATCAAATTAAACACTGGTCCTTAGAGAAAAAAGGGAGCTACTGTATTGCTGACACCTCAGAGAAGCAAGAAACAAAGAGCAATATAGGGATAAAATTATCTGATTTGTTAAACCAGGCATTACTTAACTGGATTGATCCATCGTATTTTTGCTATATGGAGGACGAGAACGAAAAAAAGCCGCTTCCTTATATATATCATTTATTTGATGATACTTCTCGAGGACTGAATAATGTCTACAATGTATTAAGTGATATTGTAGCAAAAAGAAAGGAAGAAGAAGGGGAATATTTGGTAGAGAAGAAATTATTGTTGGATACTATTGTTGCTTCCAAACCAGTTTATAATCAGCATCGAGATGAAATTTATAATTATTTATACGTTGTGGGGGAGGAAGGAAAAGACAGCAAAGTATTTTTTGACAATGCAGTGAATATTATTTATAGGGAGAAGGAACAGAATGAACAAAACAAAAAAGAATCACAAAAAACTTTTTACATTGAAAAGGCAGTAGATCGTTTTTCATTGTTCCTTTTGGTGGATTTTGCGGCGCGGCTTTTATATGGAAATTCAAATGAGGACAATAATTATAGGAGGGTTGTTGAGAAGGATGAAAGCTATATTATATTAAAGAATAGGGCTATGGAAGATCTATTTTTCAATCCTGAAATTGCAGAGCGAGCTATAAATGTTTTAGATAGAGGTTGGATAGATAAAAAGAAAAGTGAAGTATATAGAAAAGAAGAAAAGTTGTACTTGCTAAACAAAAGTTTCTTGCAAAAAGGAGATGTCATTTTCAATATGACATATTATCGATATCTTCCCTTAGAACGTATAGTACACCTAAAGCAGGATGGAACGTATTTTACAACATCATTAGAACAAGATGTGATTATTTCGTTTTGGAGTGCAATATCCTCGCTGGCATGGACAAATGCAATAAAACCTTTGCAGATGGCGGCAAGATATTATCCTACTTTTTGGGAACAGTATTCCTATATCCAAAGCAGACTGTCGGGATTGGCATTACAAAATGTTGTTATGACATTGTTTGATAAAGAGTGTGATGAGGTTGTTAAGAACATAAATATAGAAGAGTTTATGAAACAGCAGATATATCGTATTCTGATAAATACCATCTCACAACTACTTCAACCAATGATAGATCAGCAAGATAATGATATAAAATTTCAATATGAGAAAAAAGAATCTGCTAACAATAGAGACATGGAAAGAAGAGTTGCGATTTTGCAAGCAATTGATGCAAAAAAGTTATGGGATTCGGAAATGATAGAATCTGTGGCAGAGTATTTAAAGAAGGAGATAAATAAAACACTTACAGATATTCAGAATAAATTATTGTGGACAAAGGACAAATTAATATTAAATATTAAGAAGGCAAATGATATCTGGAAAGATTTTAGAATGACCTACCATGGAGAATCAAATACAATATTGAAGCAGACCAAGGAGAGCATTTGGTGGATTTTGGGAAAAGATAATCCCGAAAGTAATGGTGAACTTGAACAAGGAGTATCATTAGAAGCATATCGGAAAATATGTGATGAACTTAAGAATTTGGCAACGAACAATCGCGTCTGGTATGGCAGATTTGAGGCGCAGAGGTTATGGAATATTCTTCAGGAAGCCTTTGCGGACGTGGAAGGGAATCAAGAGTGGATGACAGAGCATCCATATTTTATATTTTCATTACAATGCTATTATAAGTATAAAATTGCAAGTGATACCACCGGAACAGTTTTTGCGCGTGCGGAATTGTTGGCAGACATCACCAAACAATTGTTAGCGGCAAATGAAGATGCAGATGATGCAGCACTTAATAACTTTATTGATTGTCTAAATAAGAATTCTGATGTTCAGATTACAGCAGAAGAGTTTGAAAAACTATTTTCCAAATAAAATAGCAGGGGTATTAAAATGATTAATGATTCAATCAATCGCTTTCTGGGAGTTTTGTGCTATCCTTTGACTTCTATGGAATCATTCCAACAGGATTTAATTCAGAAGTATTTGGAGGCAATGGAAGACAACAATATAAAGGAAGCAAAAAAAGTGCGGGATAATTTAAGAAGTCAGTTGGTGGGATACATTCGTCAGAATTATAATCTTTATTCTTATGATGAGATTTACTTGTACCTTGAGAAATGTTATTTGTATGATGTACAAGAGTTTAAGAACACAATGAAATTGTATCTGCGCACAATGGAACGAATGGCAAAATCTCTCATTTCTCATAGAGATGGACAGATTGTATTTAAGTACTGGAAGAACAAGGAGGACAAAGAGTTATTTGGTGGATTTGCAGAAAATAATAAAATAATGTTATTTCACAGTTTAAACTGCCATGTTCCAATGGATGTTATCGCAATTCTCTATATGGTTTTGAATCAGGAAGAGAAGAATATCAACTGTCTTGATGGTTTTTATGGGAATATAGAGGTAGCGGATAAGCAGCTTTCTCGTGTATTGGAGGGCGGTGTTGCGGAAAATCACCTTCATAAAGGCGTTTCAAGAACATTTCCTAGCATATGGAATTCTTTGATGGAACCGTTGACAGTAGAGAAAGGTAAAATGCTTCAACAGACAAGATTTGTGAACGGTACAGCAGAACAGAATGAACATATGATATATTATATTTTGGGATGCGGAATTGTTAGAGCATATTTGATTTTGACAAAAGAAAAGGACCTAGATGAACAAGAGGGAAGAGAAATCCGAATATTTGTAAAAAGGTTTCAAGAAGGGCAACCATTTGAAGATTTCTTTTATAGCGCATTTCAAGACAAGGAAAATAGAGTAAAAGAAATTATTGCATATTATATGAAACTTTGGAATGACTTGCATTATATTTTTTCGGAAGAAACATTATCCAGTGGACTTTGTAAACAGATAGCAGAGGATAGTGTAGTGGTTCATACTTTGGATGAAAATATATTTTTATATTATATGCTTTATGAGATTTATCATCAGGATAGCAAAAAATGTTTACGAAAGCAATGTTTTCTACAATACTTGCGTGTTCGGAATTTTCTATTTCATGTCAGTGTACAGCAAAAAACAATCAAAGGACTCGATTATTTCCAGCAGGAACACTATGGAATAAATTCCGCATTGAATCATGCAAATATTAAAAATTTTTGGGAACATGCAATTCGGGAACAATTTCAGAACCAATATTTAAGTAAAATTGAGTTTCGTACTTCCATGCCAGAATCCTACAGTGACTTTAAAAAAGATGTAACCAATTTTCTTAATGCATATAAGAAGATTCTTGTAACAGAATATTGCGAGGAAGGGGTGCCGGTAAAACGGATTCCACGGGCAGGTTTGGTAATACATTTTCTAAAGCAAGAGGACGAGATCGTTTCGGAGAAATGCTTACAAAATGGAAGGATGGAGTGTTCGTATCTTCATTTTGGGCAGATTCAGAAATCTTATCAAAAACAAATCGAAGTATTTAAGCAATTGCGGTCTAAAGTTGTTGAGGTAAGTAAATTTTTGGTAGGGATAGATGCTGCAAGTTTGGAAAATGCGACGCCCGTATGGGTGTTCGCCCCAATTTATGAAAAAGCGCGAGATAGTGGAATTGAGCTAATTGGAAAAGACAGTATAAGTGGAGAATATATGCAGAGTCTTGGATTTACTTTTCATGCTGGCGAAGATTTTCGACATATATTGTCTGGGTTGCGTAGAATCGATGAGGTCGTCGAACACTTGAAATTTCATGCGGGCGATCGAATAGGCCATGGGATTGCTCTTGGTGTACCAGTGGCAAAATGGAAAGAACAAAATCCAGTCATTATCATTCCAAACATAGAAGCGCTCGAAAATTATCTGTGGGCATATGATGCATTGAGCAAAAATTATAGTGATTTTCAGGCAGCAATATTAACCTATATGGAAAAGCAGATTTATGAGTTGTCAAGAAGAATATATGGGTGCAAAGAAGGAGGAATTAGAATAGAGCTACTCATAGATGGATATCATCAATTGTTCCATGATAGCGAGAATGATTTTGAATCTGTGGATTGGATATCAGTAGAAGAAAATTTGTGTAAAAAATTGCGGGCGAAGGAACGAATTGAGTGGAATCCCAGTTTGTTGGCAGCCGCCAGACATTGTAAAATCTTTGTGAAGGAGATGGAACGCCCAATTCACTGTGAAGTTACAGAACAAGATGTGATTATTATTGAAAAGTTGCAAGAGATTATGAAGAAAAAACTTAGTAGAAAAGGGATTGTTGTGGAAGTTAACCCTTCTTCAAACACAGCTATTGCAGACTTAGAAGTTTTAGAGGATAGCCAATTTTATCAAATGAATCAAATGAATGGCGATCAAAATGTGATAGTATGTATTAATTCAGATGATCCTGCGGTTTTTAATACAAATGTATCGAACGAACTTGCTTATATCTATTATGGAATGTTGGAAAAGGGAATCAGCAGAGAGATGGCGTTGCTCTGGATTGAGCGGATACAGAAAAATGGTATCAACAGTTCTTTTATTCGGAGAGAGGAATCAGATGAAATATTTGTGAAAAAATTAATAGAACTGACTGAGAAAATGTAACATTCCAAATGAATTGTTGTTTACTTAAATCTGTTTTCTTGCGAATTTGTGAGTAAGTGTAGAAGCTTATTTTACTAGTGATTGCGTGTCTGTATTTGTGGTGCATGTTATGTATACAAAAAGTTGAATAAAAGTTTTACAAAAGAAAGGGTTGCACAATTGTGGTAATTTATGTATATTAGAAAAATAGCATGGACAAAACAAAAAAGTTTGATATAATGGGACCTGCAGCGGTAGAGATACTGTTTTGCAGGCGGTACAGAAATGCAGGTGGACGAAAGACATTGGGAGGCGAAGGATGAAACTGATCATACAAATCCCCTGTTACAATGAGGCAGAGACACTAGAGATCGCGTTAAATGACCTTCCGCGCCACATTGATGGAATTGATGAGATCGAGTATCTGATTATCAATGATGGGAGTGATGATGACACGGAACGTATCGCCCTGGATTGGGGGGTACATTATATTGTGCATTTCAAACGAAATCTAGGGTTGGCAAAGGGATTTCTTGCTGGGATTGATCTTGCTCTGCGACATGGTGCAGATATTATTGTAAATACAGATGCAGATAATCAGTATTGTGGTGCAGATATCGAGAAATTAATACAGCCAATTTTGAAAAGAGAAGCGGACATTGTCATTGGAGAACGGCCGATTGATGAAATCCAGGAATTTTCTTGGATTAAGAAGAAGCTGCAACGCTTTGGAAGCTGGGTAGTGCGCGCAGCATCGAAGACAAACATACCAGATGCGCCAAGCGGTTTTAGAGCTTACAGTAAGAAAGCCGCAATGCGGGTAAATGTACATAATGAATACACTTACACTCTGGAGACAATCGTGCAGGCCGGCAGAAATAAAATGGCAATCACTTCTGTTCCAGTACATACAAATCCTGAGTTGCGCAAATCGAGGTTGATGAATTCTACAGGGAGTTATATCAAAAAATCTGTGCTTACTATATTACGTGCGGTCCTAATGTACAAGCCGATGAAGATCTTTACACTGATTAGCAGTCTATTTATACTGTTTGGTACAGCGGTAGGGATCAGATTTCTGTATTTCTTCTTTACAGGAAACGGTTCAGGTCATACACAATCCTTGATCCTTGCTGCTATGATGGTCATTATTGGCTTCCAGACACTTGTGACAGGGATGCAAGCAGACATTATATCAGCGAACCGCAAACTGCTCGAGGATATACAATATCGGGTAAAAAAGCTTGAGCTGGGACTGCTGGACCCGGAGGGCGAGAAAAGGAAAGATGACAAGTAACAATGGTAGTAAGTAAACAAAGAATTAAGGAGACGCTATTTGGACTATTTAGAAAAGAAAAAGTAATAAAATACCTATTTGCTGCAGTGATTGTCTGGATGGGAGCATATAAGCTTGGCGAGTTGACAATGCCTATTATTTTGGACGATGAATTTGGCTATTGGTCAAACAGTATGCTGCTTTCTGGAAAGGACTGGACAGATTTAACAGGAAGAATCAATTATTATTCCTATGGATATAGCTTGATACTTTGCATTGTGCAAAAGGTGGCCGCATTTCGAGGATATAGTTGGACAGAACTGTATAAGACTGCTGTTGTTTTTAATATTCTTTTTGTTGTATTAGGCTATCTATTATCTGTAAAAGTTGCAGAGCGTTATATGAAACACCTAAATTGGGTAATGATTCCAGCAGTTTGCTTTGTAGCTGCTATTTATCCATCAAATATGCTCTATACGCATGTTACATTGACAGAATGTACATTGTCATTTCTTTTCTGGGTGTTTGCCTATACAATGATGCGAGTCATAGATAAACCAAGTGTGACAAACCATATAGGCTTAGCATTTGTAACAGTTTATATGTATACAGTCCATCAGAGAACGCTGGGATTAATTATTACAGCAATCTTGATGGTGATCTTGCTTAGATTAATGAAAAGAAATAGTTTGAAACAAGCTATATCATTTCTGGGCAGTACATATATATTGTATTTGTTACATAGTATGGTAAAGTCTTATGTTCGGAATGTAAACTATTTAGGGAAAACGTCAGAAAGCATAGGAGAAATTTTGTCCACAGTTCTAACAAAATCAATGTTTGCAATTTTTATTATGATTGTTGTAGTAATCCTATGGTTGTATATTCTTGACAAAGGAAAAATCAAACTGGGATTGGCGTTGATGGCTTTGGCAATAGTCATAATTTGTGGAGCAGTGTCGATCGGATTGAACTTGGTAGAAACTCCTGAAGGTGGCAGAGAATCAATTCTTGCGATTAATGAATTGTCAGGACAGATTGGCGTGTTAAAGAAAGTGTTTACAAAGTATGGATTGATTCGTCTTGGAACAAGCATTGTAGGAAAGTGGTACTATCTTGCCGCAGCTACAGGACTTGTTATCTGTTGGGGCTTGAGAGATTTACTTTTAAATGCTATCTTTTTGTTTGTGGATGGTTGTAGAAGACTTATTAGAGTAGTAAGAGGAAAGGACCATGATATTAGTACAAGAATTCGTGTTGATTATGAGGCACATATATTTCTATTAAGTATGTTTTTGTCATTTGCCAGTGCTTTTATGATAAATGCTCTTTATAAAGAAGGGTTCTTTAAAGTAGATGACTTAATCAATGGCAGATATATAGAATATCTTATTGGATTTGTATTAATTTACAGTGTTGACCGAATGGTGGCAGATAGATATTGGATTTTGTTTTGGGTCGTTTATTTAGGAGCTTATTTGGCAGCTGGTGCATATTGTCAATATGCCTATGATCAGTTGCAGCGCACTGAGTATGAATTAATACATGCTGTAGTATTTGGTAGAATATTTTGGAATTATGAATCTCCCACAGGTAAGATAAAGGAGGTGGCAAGATATGTAGTGCCACTTGCGGCAGGCTTTGTGTTGCTGGCAAAAGTAGGTTCATCAGGCAATAAGGAAAGTCGTCTGGTCACATTAAGACTAGTGATTGCGCTTGTGCTTCCTATCGTTGCATGGAATCACATTTATACAGAGATTGTAGACCATTATGTAGTGGTTCGGAATCAGAAGCAGTCGGGCGCTGCACCTCAAATTGCTGAGTGGGTCCGAAGATTGTCCAGTGGAGAAAATATATATTTTATTACAGATGGGTTGAGCCACAGACAAGCGGAGATTTTACAGTATATGATGGGTTCTGAAAAAATGATACTAACAGAATTTGGAAGTGCGAATTTTGGCGAAGATGCCATGTTCATACTAAATATTAATCTCCTTGATACCGATATAATTAAGGAGAGGTGTGAGGTCGTAGACACAAAGGGAAGTTATGCGTTGGCAGTCAATAACGAACAGGGGTTGATGGAGCGTTGGCAATGGTATGCCGAACGGTTAAAACCACAGCCTATTGAATATATTGAATATCATGAGGAAAACTGATTTCAGTATGACGAATAATCAATATAAAGGTGTACAAGTTGACTAAATTTGCAGATATTTATAAAAAAAGCTTGCGAGACTTCTCATTTGGGTATATGATATATAAAGTATAACGGTTCAGCAGCGATACGCTTTCATGACGGCAACGCCGGGCCGGAAGAAATGCCGTGGCTTCTCGCCCGGTGCAGATATCTAACTGTTGGAAGGTTATGAAAAGGTTAAATAGTAGATGGAGGAGAAGGTGCTATGAAAAATCAAATCATTAAGAAAATAATGGCATACTTATTGGTGGGCGCCATGGTTATCACTACACCAATGACGGCATCGGCAGCAGAAGGGATTCTCCCAGAAGCGTATGGGCTTGACCAAAGCGGCGCCGGAGCGGAGAATGGCGAAGGAAGTATTAAGTTAGATACGAATACAAGTACAGGTACAAGTACGAGTACAAATACGAGTACACAGGCGACAGAGATCCCTGGTGAAGTTCTTGATAAGATCCCTCAGATTTTAGGGATTTCACTGGATCAGACGACATTAGCGTTTGACGCACCAGACCAAGTTAAGCCAATACAGGCTAGAGTTGTGTTTGATGATTATGACGCTGGGTCAGAAGAAATGGAATGGGCAGATCCTATAACATTAGAACAAAAAAAGAAGATTGAAGACCAGATTCGTTGGTTTAGTGATGATTATAATGTTGCATCTTTTGGATCAAATGAACAAAATGATACAAAAACAGGAAGTAAGGCTGTTGTAAAATCAGTTTCAGGCGGGCAGACAAAAATATATGCTTGGATTGAAGCAGACGGCCAAGTATATACTGATGGTAATGGTAATCCTATAGCAAGACCAACTCCGGGTGACTTTATTGCAGAAGCAACTGTAACAGTAAAGAATACTGTTGCAGGAATTAAGTTTAATGTAGAAGATAAGGATTTAGATTTTAAACCATTTAATAAGTTTGCAAACGGAAAACGTCAATATGATCTTAGAAAATATACAATATTAGAGTATAATGATAAGACAAAAGAACTTGCAAGTTCAAGCAATGTAAATCTTACTTATTCAATTCCTGATGCTAAGGCATTAAAGGCTAAAGGAGTAACAGCTACCCTTACAGAAGCGGGAATATTAAAGATTAGCAAAGGTGATGCTAATAAGACTATTGATATCGATATTGTAAGTGAAAATGGTGTTCATACTTCAGCACAGATTACATTGGTTACACCAAATCCAGTTACAAAGATTGATAAGATTACTGATAAACCTATATTAGATTTAGGAATAGAAGAAAAAATAACTTATGATATAGACATTTCCGATAAAATTACAAATAAGGATGGAAAAAAAGGAATTGAGGCTTCTACCGATGAGCTTATTTGGTCTTCTAATAAACCAGCAATAGCAGATGTACAGTCTGAAGGAGATGGCGAAAAAGCAACAATTATTGCAAAAGGTGTTGGAACAGCAAAGATTACAGTAAAAGCTTCTAGCGGTAAGAGCGCAGCTGTTACAGTTACAGTACATGCGACACCATTTAATGTTAAATTTGAAGGTGCTAACACTGGATA
Source organism: Lachnospiraceae bacterium (assembly GCA_011959805.1). GTDB lineage: Bacteria > Bacillota > Clostridia > Lachnospirales > Lachnospiraceae > COE1. The sequence goes on from BLMC01000056.1 coordinate 16,476, forward strand.
TTCAGGACAGCCAATTACTTTAACTGCTGTACTGTTAGGTGATAAGGGGCAGAAACTTCCTCTTGGTACAACAAAGCTTAAATGGGAAATTGCTAAGATTGGTACTAAGAAAGATGCCAATGCAAAAGTTAGTGCAAAGAAGGATGTCGCTACAGTTACACCAGCAAATTTACTAACTAATATAGATTTAGATAATTCAAATCAGACTGTAGATACAACAGTAAATGTAACAACAACATATAAGGACCCAACTCAAGGTTATAAAAAAACAAAATCATTATCGGTTAAATCACATACAATTGCTTTAAAACAAAGCAATGTAAAAGATGTTAGTATTGATATATTCCAGAGAGTACAGAATGAGGGCAAGGATCATACTTATACCACTATGTACACTATGGCTAAAAATAATGGAAAGAATACGAAAGAGACTTGGGCGATTACATTTAATGGATTAAAAGGCCTGAAGATTAATGGCAAAACAGAAGATATTAAGTTCTATGTTGGTCAGAAATACTTTATGGAAGCAAAATCTAGTGATTCCGCTTCACAAAACCAAATTGGTTCTGTTGCTTGGACAGTATCAGGTAAGGGTGTAAATTATAGTGCAAACGCTGCACAACTTACAACTGATTTTACAAGTAATGCAAAAACTACAGTTAAAGCATCCTATATAACAATTGATCGTACTAAAGCAAAACCAAAGGCTATAAAGAATACAAAGACAATTAATATTACACCAGTTCAGAATGCTACATCGATTACTTTTGCAAAACCTGTTGTAGTAAAGAATCCAGCGAAGAATACAGCAAAGCCACAGGCAGTTACATTTGCAATCAAGGATATTGTTCCTAAGAAAGCAAATTACGGAGATGTTAACTGGAAAGTAATGGCATTTGATGGTGAAAATACAAGTGTATTTGGTATGCCAGCAACAAATTCTACGACAGTTAATAATAATCTTGTTGCTAGTCAGAACAATAAATCTATCAAGGTTAATGTTCCGGGTAACTTTAAAGCTGGTAGCGTAATTAAAGTTGGTGCTTATACACAAGTTGGTGTAGTTGCATATGGATATATTTACATAACAGAGCAGACTACAAAGGTTATTCCAATGGCTTCAAAAAATGGTGGAGAAGCAAAAGAAGCAGGTACAAAGAAAGATAATACGCAAACAATGAAGCTTGCCGAAGACACATTAAAACTTTCTGCAAAACTTGATACAAAAGTATTTGAGGATGGTAAGGCTGTTCCATATACAGGTAGAGAGACGGCTATGGGTGCAACAACATTAGGAAGTGATACTTACAGTACAACAACGGCATATCAGACAGAGCCTGTTACATACTCATTAGATAAGAAATCAGCTTTAGTTGTTAAGGTTGATGCGAATGGTAATGTTACACCTCTTAAGAAAGGAACTGCTACAGTTACAATTAAGACATTATCTAACAAATCTGCAAAGGTTAAGATTATTGTTGAATAATCTGATAAAAAGAGATGTCTATTATAGATATTTTAGACTGTAGATAATTGTTAAAGAACCCTTATTAAAACACAATAAAATAGGGGTTCTTTTTCTATGTTACGAATTAGATATAAAAGTTTGTAATCCAATAAAAATGTTATTAAGTGTAAATACTTAAATTACTTATCCAATAGTTTTATATCAAAAAACACTTCCAGGTTTTATACCTGAAAGTGTTTTTGCTTAAAAGATTTTTTACAATTTATTTCCTCTATGAAACTATATTAATAATAACTTTTGCGGATTTCTTACCAGATGCAGTCTTAATTGTAATGGTAGCTTTTCCGGGTTTTATTGGTGTTATCTTACCATTTTTGTCAACCCGAACAATGAGTGCTGACTTTTTATCAAGAGTATATGTTAAATATTCATGCTCATAAGCACTTGTATCCCCAATAGTCCATTTTGCACCAAGGTTCTCTACTTCCGTTGTTGCTCCAGTAATTGTAAGTTTTGCAGAAATGTTAGCATACTTATCTAACTTAAGATCCCAATTATTTTTAACACTTCTACCATTCTTTTGAGTTGGCGTCGCATCAGCACTTACCCCTACGCTAGAAATCTTAGCGGTTGGTTTTACAATATAAATATATCCATATGCTACTGCACCGCCTTGTGCATATGCACCTACCTTGATAACACTTCCAGCCTTTGTCCCTTTAGGAATTGTAATCTTGAGACTCTTATTTTTTGCATCATATGACGCTGATGCACTTGGAACCTCATTACCATTAGTATCAACTACCTTATTATCAACAGAGGTATAACCATTTCTAATAGCTGATGTTACTTTTATACCCTCAATAGGTTTCCTAGGTGTCTTATCATCTGTGTTGGTGTCATCAGCGGTAAGAACCTTCCATTGAATCTTATCTTTTGAGTTCTTAGGGTTCAAAGCTTTTACTTTAATAGTTACTTTAGCATCCCTAAGTAATGCAGAGTTCTCATTATTATTTCTTTTGTCTACACCTGTACTAACTACTTGAACTGGCTTATCAAGTACAAGAGACTGTGCCATTTGAATTGGTTTAATTGTAATAGTCTTCATCTTCTTTTTTGGTGTTACCTTATTAGTTTTTACCAATTCATAATAAGTTGCCTTAACAGTCGCATTTGTACTACCTGTAAGCTCTGACTTATAGTCTACACCATCCATTACTGATTTAATACCTTTTCCAGTAGAAGCCCATACTATAGACTCTGCAGCTCCTTCGCTGCTTCCTTCTCCAGGTATTGGCATAAATTTATATGTATTTCCTACATAAAGATCAGTGAATGTTTTCTTGGTCTCATCTTTACTTAAAGTTCCTTTTATCTCCCACTCGCTATCTTTATATTGTCCAATATTAACTATAAGGTCTTTCACATTACTTTGTTTGATTGTTAACTGAGCATCTGCACTTTTTTCAAAAACTACTGTTCTTCCGTTTTTAAGAACACCTTTAACGGTTACACCAACAATTACTTCATTATCATAAGTTTTATTTCCATCATCTGATAAAAGTAGTTTAGGAGTAAATATTCCCTTACTCTTATTTACAGCAGTATAGAATCTCTTAGCCTTATCTGCTGCTATACCACCTTCAATATCCTTTAAATCATATGTCAATTTTGTTTTTCCAGTAGGAAGTGTTAAACCGTTTTCGCCTGTAAGAATAGCAGGTATCGTTATAGGTTTTCCGGTATATGTCATAGCGTCACCTAATTTAATATCACTAGGTGTTGCTACTACAGTAACTGTAAATGATGCTGATTTCCCACTTGTTGATTTAACAGTAATCTTAGCAGTACCAATATTTCCAGTTGTATAGATTACGGCAGTATCATATCCTGTACGTTTTACATCTGCAATTGTCTTTTTATTAGAAGTCCATACAAGATCATCAGTTGTCGGTTTTTCATTGCCATTATCATCTTTTCCATCTATAGTTTCTATTTTTATCGTAACACTTTTTTGAACTCTCTTTTCCTCTGCATTAAAAGAATAATTCTCTTTTGCTTTCTCACCAGCATATGTAGAACCCATGTCTAATTCAAATTTAGGGTCTATTGCAGTAAGTCTCTTAACAGGATTTGGATGTTCTAATGTAATAGGAACAAGCTTTGAAAAGCCACTTTCAGTTGTGATTGTAATGTTAATGGCTTCTCCTTCTTTGCCCTTTGTAATCTTTAGCACACCGTTATCCGTTATAGTTGCCTTAACAGTTGGCTTGCTTGCTCCTATTCCCGTATAACCAGCGATTCCATAAACAACTGAACCAGAATATTCATCTACTGTCTTTTCCCTTTTGTTATCTCCTTGACCAAATACAATTT
>BLMC01000057.1 GCA_011959805.1 Lachnospiraceae bacterium
ATCAGGATGGTGAAATTTTAATTTCACACTATTTTAAGAGAACAACTCAAATAAATTTTTATAAAAATTTTCTTGCTTGTTCTGACGCTTTCTGGTTACTATAAGGATAGTTAACTGTTTCAAATATTTACTAGGAGATTTATTATGAAATTCTTACTTCATTTTCTATTAAAACCTTTGTCCTTTACCCCAGCGTTACTGATGATGTATCTTATATTTTCCCTCTCTGCGCAAGATGGCACCACCAGCTCCAAACTAAGTTACAATGTCTCCTACACTGCTATATCCTTTGTAGACAAAGCCCTTGACCTAGAGCTGACAGACACACAGATTTCACGCAGTATTCAAAAAATACATTATTCTGTGCGAAAGCTTGCCCACTTTGCAGAATATTTTCTCCTTGCTGTCTGCGTATCATTTCCATTGTATGTCTATGGTGTAAGAGGATTCTGGCTAATACTCACCAGCGGAATTTTATGTGTAGGTTTTGCTTCTCTCGATGAATTGCATCAATATTTTGTTCGCGGACGTGGCTGCTCGGCACACGATGTAATAATTGACAGTTGCGGGTCTTTTCTCGGAATCTTTTTTGTACGAATATCAGGATATATCGGCAGAAAAACAATTTTTGAACCCTTGTGTAGAAACTAATTTGCAGAAAAATTAAATTATTTTTATTTTGGCGTACAAACTTATTCTATATTAGCAAATCTAACTTGTGCGTCACAATAAGAATACTGATTGCATTCTTAAATTATTGGCTAATATATTGTTATATTTTTGCAATATAGTTATAGATTACAGGCTTGTTTCATTGTATCATAATAATATGTTTAGCAGAGATGTTAGACTTGCTAATTAGCAATTCCGGAAGAATTCCCCTTTTACACAACAGGAAGCCTGAATTATCAGGCTTCTTTGTTTTTATGTACACAAGCACCCAAGTGAAATTTGTCAGCAGAAGCTGACAGGTGCCTGGCGCAAGTAGGCAAAATAAACTTCCCTACTCGTTGCACACGGACGCGAAAAAGAACTATACAGCGAATATAAAAAATACCCAATCAGGGTATTTTTTATATGAATAATATTTTCATTTAATTTTTATCAACAATTGCTATTACAACAGACCGTGGATACATTATGAGAGAATCTTTTGTCACCCAATTTGTCAGTTTATGATAATCTGTATCCGTGGTATGTTTAAATTCTGTATTCATAATAATACGCCACTTTCTTCCAAGTGGTAGTTTTGGAAGTTGTACTTCCTCTTTTTCCCAGAAAGCGTTTACCCCTATATAAATAATATCATCCTCTCGATTTCCTTCTGTACGTCCAGCAAACATAATACCAATTGTACGTGTATCTGGTCCGCAACTGCTGTTCCATGCTGTTTTGTTATGAATAGAAACCTCAGGGAAACCACATCCACTTGGCCCAGAGCGTCCTCTCAAAATCGGATGATTTTTGCGCAGATTAATCATAAACTTGCAAAAAGCAAACATTTCACTATACTCTTCTTTTCGTGTCCAATCAAGCCAAGAAACAATATTATCCTGACAATAAGCATTGTTGTTGCCAAATTGCGTATTGCAGAACTCATCTCCTGCAAGAAACATCGCTGCCCCTCTGCTACACATCAAAATTGCAAACGCATTTTTCCTAAGACGGTCTCTCAATGTTAGAACTTCAGGGTCATCTGTATCGCCCTCTACACCGCAATTCCAGCTGTTGTTGTCATTTGCCCCATCTGTATTGTTCCAACCATTTTTCTCATTGTGTTTTTGATTGTACGCATACATATCATACAGTGTAAAACCATCATGACAATTTAGAAAATTAACTGTTGCATTCTCACCGCGGTTTTCTTTTCCATATAAATCAAAAGAACCTGTAATACGGTTAATTGCTGCCTGCGCCATACCATAATCTCCTTTTAGAAAACAGCGCATATCATCGCGATACCTTCCGTTCCATTCTGCCCAACGGTTCCATGATGGAAAACTTCCCACCTGATAAAGTCCACCTGCATCCCACGCTTCGGCAATCAATTTCACACTGCCAAGCACTGGATCAAACGCAAGGCTTTGTAATAATGGCGGCTTACTCATAGGAGAACCATCTTCATTTCGTCCCATAATCGAAGCAAGGTCAAAGCGAAATCCATCAACACGATAAGAAACTACCCAATAACGTAGACATTCCAGAATAAACTGCTGTACAATTGGATGATTGCAGTTCATTACGTTACCGCACCCACTAAAATTATAATACTTTCCATCGGGAGTCAACATATAGTAAATGTTGTTGTCGATACCTTTAAACGAGAAACATGGTCCCATCTCGTTTCCCTCTGCAGTATGATTAAACACAACATCCAAGATTACTTCTATCCCATTTGCATTCAATTCATGAATTAGACTCCGAAATTCATTTCCAGCTTTTCCAGCGCGTGTATCTGATGCGTAGGCAACATTCGGCGCAAAAAAACATACTGGACTGTACCCCCAATAATTGATCAGTTTCTCACCATCGACAATTCGTACATCCTCTGTCTCATCAAACTCAAAAACTGGCATGAGTTCCACTGCATTGATGCCAAGTTCCAACAAATAGGGAATCTTCTCTCGAATCCCCTCATAAGTTCCCCTATGTTCAACTCCTGAGGATTTGTCCTGCGTAAATCCTCTCACATGCATCTCATAGATAATCAAATCTTTTGGCTCCAAACTGGTATTCTTAAAATTTCCCCAGTCATACCCGCCGTCAACTACTCGCGCCTTATAGATCCGTTCTGAAACAGGTTTTTCTTTCCCCCATATTTCTTGACCTGCTACAGATCTAGCATAAGGGTCAAGAATGTATTTTGTTTTATCGAACAGTAGCCCCTTACTGGTATTGTACTCTCCATCAAATTGATACGCATATTCAAACTCTCTAGGCTTCAATCCATAAACTACCATAGAATACGTATCACCCATGCGACAGGAATCCGGAAATGGTATCACTGCATAAGGTTCATTCTCCCCCACGCGAAACAAGCAGAGGTTGCAAGATTTTGCCCCGTTGGAATGAATGGTAAAATTTACTCCCTCGTCAACCCTAATCGCTCCGTTCTCCAAAAACTTTCCGGGTCGAACCGAAAATCCAGCAACTTCATCTGTAGGCGGATAATATTTTCTTTCTAGTCCCGAACCAATATACCTCATACTTAATAATCCTCCATTAAAAATTTTAACCATTTAATCAGAAACCAACAGCCCTAAATAATCAGATATTTACCTGTACAAGGACTTTCTGGCAAAAGCGTGTCTGTTATTAATTCTACATGATTTTCTATAATGGCGCAACGCTTCAAAAAAAATTATCCTTTTCTGTAGAAAAATATCATATAAAGTCTTCATTTTTGTAAGTTTTTATGTTTTTTTAATTAGTCTCGTCATTTTAAACTGTTACTTATTAATATATTTTTTATTATATATAAAGCAATTATTATGCAATACACACAGACTCACTTCTCTATTCTTGACAAAAAATATGTAATTATTCAACAGACCCTATATTTTATCACCATGTATTTATATAAATAAGCTCTCAACATCATTTTTGTATCAAATGTTTATCTTATTATATGCCAAAATTTTTAGACAACCTTATTAAATTAGAAAGAGTTTTTAATAATTTTAATAAGTTCTTAGAAACTAATGTTCTCAATGTAAACACTTGGTTAATGTAAGCTCTTTCAATACCATGTAATATCCCCAATCTGATTTGACCATCAACAAGATAACAAAATTTTAGCATTTTCAAAATATGTGCAATATCTGTTATTATTTATACCTACAAAGCGCAAAATACTATTAAAATATAAACAACGACCATATTTTCAGATTGTCAAATGACAGGTAAATCTTTTACTTGATTTTCATATATTTTCATAGTAAACTTAATTCAATGATAGTGCTTTCATATCCTGTTACATTACTAGAAAGGAGGCTTTCATGACAATATATGATGTTTCTGAAAAAGCTGGTGTATCTATAGCCACTGTATCGCGTGTGCTAAACGGTTCAGAAAATGTCAGCGATCAGACACGCCAGAAAGTTCTTGCTGTTATCGAGGAATGTGGTTATACTCCAAACGCTTTTGCCAGAGGGCTTGGCTTAAACTCAATGAACACAATCGGCATTTTGTGTGCCGACTCTTCCGATCTTTATCTTGCAAATGCTATCTATTATATAGAACAGGAATTACGAGAAAATAATTACAACTGTATTTTATGTTGTACTGGTTACAAACTAGAAGATAAACAAAAATATCTAAATCTTCTTGTCAACAAAAAAGTTGACAGTGTTATTCTTGTCGGTTCTAATTTTGTTGCTGACAATGACACAGAAAACGATTACATTCGAGAAGCCGCCAAAGAAATTCCAATTCTATTATTGAATGCAGATTTTGACTGTGAAAATGTATATTGTAGCCTCTGCGATGATTTTAAATCGACAATGCAAGCTACTACCTATCTTATCGATGCAGGTATCCAGGATATTCTTTATTTGTATAATTCTCGATCTTACTCTACTCTACGAAAGCTATCCGGTTATCAGAGTGCACTGACGCAGAAAGGACTTCCTCTTCGTATGGAATATATCCAATACTTTCCAGGAAGCCATACAGATCTTTTGGCAATTGCAGACTTTTTATCAGACCTTGACCATTCCCTAAAATATCAAGCTGTTGTCGCTGCTGATGACAATCTTGCCATCGGTACTGTTAAATTTGCCCATAAAAAAGGTCTTTCTATACCGGACGAACTATCTATCATAGGATATAATAACTCGATTCTTAGCAATTGCTGTGACCCAGAACTCACCAGCGTCGACAATCGATTAGAAATACTATGCCATCATATTGTCAAAACATTGATTGGTATCCTAACTGACAATGAAATGCCTCAAAAAGTAATTTTTTCCGGCGAACTGATCAAAAGAGGCACTACTCTTTAATATAAAAAATGGAGGAATCATCATGAAAACTTTTATGGATCAAGACTTTTTGCTCCAAAACAACATGGCAAGTAGTCTTTTTCACAATTATGCGGAGAAGACACCGATACTTGACTATCACTGTCATATCAATCCTGCAGAAATTGCAGAAAACCGGAAATTTGACAACATCACCCAAGTATGGCTTGGAGGCGACCACTACAAATGGCGCTTTATGCGCTCTTGTGGTGTAGAAGAAAAATTTATTACAGGAGATGCGTCCGACAAAGAAAAATTTTTCAAGTGGGCAGAATGTGTTGGCAAGGCGATTGGCAACCCACTCTTTCATTGGACACATTTGGAACTACAACGCTACTTTGACTACACAGGGGTTCTTAACAAAAATACCGCTGATGAAGTATGGAACCTCTGCAACGAAAAACTTAAAGATGACAGCATGCGTGTACGCGGTCTAATCAAGCGCTCAAATGTAACATTAATCTGCACGACCGACGACCCTATCGATTCGCTTGAATATCATAAACAAATTGCAGATGACGATACCTTTGATGTACAAGTCCTTCCTGCTTGGAGACCAGACAAAGCAATGAATATTGAGAAACCAGACTATTTTGACTATCTCGCAAAACTTGCAGAAGTGAGTGGTGTCTCCATCAATACTTTTGCAGATTTAAAAAATGCGCTGCAAAAAAGACTTGATTTCTTTGATTCTATGGGTTGCAATGTCTCTGATCACGGACTGGAATATGTAATGTACCAGCCTGCTTCAGACGACGAAATCGAAACAATTTTTGCAAAAAGAAAAAGTGGTGCTACTCTCACCAGACAAGAAGAACTGCAATACAAAACTGCATTTATGCTCTTTGTCGGAAAACAATACCATCGCTTAAACTGGGTAATGCAACTCCACTATGGCTGTAAACGTGACAACAACACTTTGCGTTATAACCAACTAGGTCCTGATACAGGATACGATTGTATTAACAACAATACGCCGTCCGCTGAACTCGCAGATTTCTTGAATGCATTAGTCAAGACCGATGAACTGCCAAAGACAATCATTTACAGTCTGAATCCAAACGATAATCAAGCCATCGGAACAATCCTTGGCTGCTTTCAAGATTCCTCTGCATGTGCAAAAATCCAGCAAGGCAGCGCATGGTGGTTCAATGACCACAAGACGGGTATGCAAGACCAAATGATTTCCTTGGCAAGCCTTGGAAATCTTTCAGGATTTGTCGGTATGTTGACAGATTCTAGAAGTTTTCTCTCCTATACTAGACATGAATATTTCCGACGTATCATGTGTAATTTAATTGGAACATGGGTTGAAAATGGTGAGTATCCTGATGATATGGAAGCATTAGAAGATATTGTAAAAGGAATTTCCTATAACAATGCAGTAAATTATTTTGGATTTGATTTAAAAACAGTATAAATGCGTCAAAACAGTCATAGTACGCTAATCCATGACTGTTTTTGCATGGATCGCGCAGCGAGTAAGGGAAGATTTATCTTCCCTACTCGCTTTTCTAAAATTGCAACATAATCACCAATTCTCCCTCTATATACGCTGCCGAAATGCTTCCTCCCATGCGCTCTACTAAATGCTTTGCAATCGAAAGCCCAAGTCCTGTCGCATTCCTTCCGGTCTCAACAGTATAAAAACGGTCAAAAAGGCGCTCCACAGAAACCCTGTCCAAATTTTGTGCACGATTGCGAAAAATAATTGTCCCTTCTGCCAACAAACTTACAGATAGTCTTGCTTTTAAAAAATCTGTACTATTATTTGTATCTACTGGTCTGCTGTATTTCACTGCATTATCCAATATATTGTAGAAAATTCGCCTTAATGCCCCAGCATCCAAAAAACGCACAATTTCCTCGTCAATAATACTTATTTCTGGTTCGATATTATTTTGATAAAAAATGTCATAGTAAGATAACAGACAATCTGCAAGAAAACGATTTAGTATTACTTTTTCTTTATTTATATTGGTATTCTCCTGCGGTTGTGATACTGTAATAGAATACCGAAATAATTCTTCTGTCAATGCGCGCATCGCATCTGCCCGATTGCGTATCTGTGCAAGATAATGTATTTCCTTTTTTTCAATATCATTCCTAGGCGAGTTTCCCAAATCAAGTTCTGTTTCCAACAGTTCCAGATACCCATAAATCGCAGTAAGCGGAGTGCGCAAATCATGAGAGATATTGGTAACTGCTTCCTTTAACTCTCGGTCCCCATTCTGATATATGCGTCGTTTCTCATACAACAATTCAAGTTCTCGATTCAATAATTCTGCAAATGCCTTCAAGTGCTTGTCATTTCCGGGAACATAGATGATATTATTAGTATCTTTGCGCATGCGTTCGCCAAACTGCGCACCAATTTCCTCCATATCTCGATACAACAATAACAGTTTTATTCCAAGCACAACAGAAATTGCCAGCGATATAACACAAAGCGAGGCCCATGAAAGCATCATTTTATACTCCTTATTTTAAATCTATTCGCTGAAATACCAGTATTCCGCCACTTGTAAGAATCAGTCCAACCATCAAAGTACCTAGCACATGAAATGCAGAAAACCTGATAAAATTATGTGCATCAATGCCACAGGAAAGCGCCTGTGCAGTGGGAAGTATTGCAGAAACACATTCATATAATTTCCTTTCTGCTCCCCTCAAATATTTCGGATTAGAAACTTCTTCAATGACTATTGATGCGTCGTCCAAAATCTCTGAAATACTTTCTGTATAAATATATTTATACTGTTTTGTTTCTGGAAAATACATTCGTTTCACCATCTCAGGTTGCATCACTCCTTTTAGCGCAGACGCACCTACGATAAGAAGCAACATTGACAACAATACATTGAGCAAAACTGCCTTGGATTTTTCAATAATCACCATCGAAATTAAAACTGCAATTACAGAGCTTGTTATAAGCGACAATAGTGAGATTGCGATTGTCTCCACTGGTCTATATAATTTGCTCCACACAAAGTCTCCTACCAACAGTGTCCCCGCTGTAAATGACGCCAAAATATAAACTACAAACTGTGCAATTGCAACAAAAAACACGGTAATTAAATTTGCCAGATACACATGTATTCTACTGTGTCCTACACTAAGCTTGTTGCGCATTGTGCCATCACTATATTCTGTACCTATAAAAAATCCACTAAAACATGCAGTCGTAATTCCTATGAACGTCATTTGATTAAACAAATAAGTATTACCATTGTCAAATGCATACCCATTTCTTAGATTTATTTTGAGCATATAATACGCAAACACACCCCATAAAAACACCCCTGCCTCCAAAAACCAGAATAGTCTGCTGCGCCTAAGCCTTGCAAAATTTGCTGACAATAAATTACGCATCCATTCCACCTCCCACAAGATTCATATAATAGGTCTCTAAACTTTCATTTTTCTCATGTATGGAAATGGTCTCGCAATCCACTTCATCAAGCGCATGAACTAAATCCCCTGCCTTAATCTCTCCATAAACATCAACCTCTGTCATAGATATCACATTGTAATCCAATCCTCTCTTGTCAAACACTGGACAGATATGTGTTGTATCGTTCACAGTCAGATGTACACATTTTCTACACTCCGCTTTTAGTTTCGCAGCACTGATTTCCTTCACTATACTGCCTTTGTCAATAAAACCGTAATATGTGGCAAGCCGTGACAACTCGTCAAGAATATGACTTGATATCAACACTGTAATTTGCCTTTCGCGATTGAGTCGCAGTATCAACTCTCTGATTTCTATAATCCCTTGTGGGTCAAGTCCATTGACTGGCTCATCGAGTATTAAAAAATCAGGTCTGCCGCACAGCGCAATCGCAATTCCGAGACGCTGACGCATCCCAAGAGAAAAATTGCGTACTCGTTTTGTTCCTGTATTTTCCAATCCCACAAAAGTTATCAGCTCGTCAACACCATCAAAGGAAGACATGCCAAGCACACGATACTGCTCCCTAATATTTTCTCTTGCTGTTGTATCCAAATAAATGGATGGCGTCTCCACCACTGCCCCCATCCTGCGACGAGTTTTACCAATTTTACAATCCGTACTTTTTACACCATACAAGGTGAACTCCCCCGCTGTCGGTCTCTGTAATCCACAGATTAAGCGAATCAGGGTCGTCTTGCCTGCCCCGTTTTTTCCCACCAAACCATAGATAGCGCCTTTTGGCACATGCATTGATAGATTGTTGAGTGCTTTGAAATCTTTATAATATTTACAAAGCCCATTTGTTGTCAAACTATAATCCATATTTTTCACTCCTTTTCAGACTTTATTGTAAGAACATGATAAAATATGAATTTCAAGAAATTGGTAAAGAAATTCGTAAAGATTTGGTAAAGATACTAAATCACACTTTTAATTTAACCGAAATCCAATCCCCCAAACGGACTCAATATTTTCCTTGCTATTTATCTCCAAAAGTTTCTTTCTAAGATTGCTAATATGCTGTTTCAAAGAACTATCTGTACAGTCTGGTGTATCTTCACAAATTCTATCAAGAATCGCCGCCTTCGATAAAATCTGTTGCTTATTTTGCATTAACAACCGCAAAATCGCAAATTCTGTCCTTGTCAAATGGACTGTAGTATTGTGACAACCTTTGGTAGAAACCTCATGCGTCATAATATCCAATACAAGGTCTCCTACAATTAAATTCTGCCCGACTATATTCTCCAAATTAATCTCTGTCCGTCGCAATTGTACCGTAATGCGCGCCAACAATTCTTTGATTGCAAATGGTTTTGTAATATAATCTACCGCACCGCCAAGAAGTGCTTCTACCTTGTCATCCACCCCTACCTTCGCACTAATAACAATCACTGGAATCCCTTGAATCTGTAGCAAAAGTTCCTCTCCAGTTATGCCAGGCAGCATTAAATCAAGCAAAATCAAATCCAGTCTTTTTCTCAAACTGTTATCCGCCAGCAAATACTGTGCCTCTGTACCAGAGTATGCACGACAAGTCTGATACCCTTCTTTGTGCAAACATTCCTCAATAATATTTCCAATGTGCACATCATCTTCTATAATCGCAATCGTTTTCACAACTTCACTACTTTCCGGTCATAAGTCATAATACCATTGATTTCTTCCTCAATATCTGTCAACTGTGTATAGACAGATGCACACAAGCCTTCCTTTTTCAATTCCTGTACCCGCTTATCCAATTCATTGTATGCAGATTTTAATGCTTCTTTATCCCCTTGACTTCCATAGCCAAAAAAACGGTCAGAATATGTGTGGTCTGCAATAGCAAGAGAAATCCCGCCAAATTCTGATATAACATATGGTTTTATGCCCTTCTTTACTACAAGTTCAAAGAAATAGATATGCTCACTCTTAAAATCGCCTGCATCTTGGTCAAACCAACCGCTATGCGCATCAATTAAGCGTGTGTTGTCCACCGCTCGCACCATATCAGTATTTTCTTTTGCATCAAACTGTCCCCAACCCTCGTTAAACAGTACCCAAGTACAGATAGAGGTGCAATTGTAAAGCTGTTTTATTGTCTCAATACACTCTTTTTTCCACTCCTCTCTGCCGATTTTATTCGCCCGAGAAGTATAGCTATAATCATTATCCCGCTTATGGCGCAGCGGAAACAGCACAGTGGGAATATAGCAAGTTTTTACTAAATTATAAGTAGTTCCACCATTAATCATATCCTGCCAGACAAGCATTCCAAGTCTATCGCAGTGATAATACCACCGCATTGGCTCTATTTTGCAATGTTTGCGTATCATATTAAATCCCTTTGCCTTGGCAGTCTCAATATCAAAAATCATCGCCTCGTCACTCACTGGCGTCAGCAAGCTTTCGGGATAATATCCTTGGTCAAGGATTCCTTTCTGAAAGTAAGGCAGATGGTTCAAACACAACCTTGGAACTCCTTTGCTATCTGGCTCAGCGGTAAAAAGACGCATACCAAAATAGCTCTCCACCATGTCCTCGCCATAGACAATACGAATATCATACAAAAATGGGTGCTCTGGTGTCCAGCTTTTTTTATCTGAAATATTTATCACAATAACAGCTTTTTCACTTACAAGAACATTAGTTTTTATCTCATTTACAATCTGATTCTGGTCAAATAACAGAATCTTACAGGAAACCATTTCCTCGGAAATTATTTTTTCTAAACATTTGTTTGATTCTATCTCTAATATTACGCGATTATTATCATAATCTGGAGTAATGCGCAACTCCTGAATATAGATTTGAGGAACCCACTCGCACCATACAGTCTGCCACAAACCACTCTGCGCAGTATAGAACATTCCACCATTTTTTAGCGCTTGTTTTCCGCGCCCATGATACGAAGTATCACTTTTGTCCTGTACACAGATTCGCAAAATATTCTTTCCAACTTGTATACAATCTGTAATATCAATTGTAAATGCCTGATAACCACCCGAATGAACCCCAGCCAAAGTGTCATTCACATAAACACGACAGCGTTCATCACAAGCACCAAAGTTTAAAAGTAACCTTTTTTCCATTGGTATTCTGTCAATTATTAACCGTCGTTCATACCACAGATACTCATTTGGCTTTAACTGACGCTGTACTCCTGAGAGATACGTCTCTGGCGAAAATGGCACGCGAATATCACCGTCCCAAATTACAGGTCTAGCGTCTTCATTCATAATGGCATATTTCCAAATGCCGTTTAAAATGGTATAATTTTTCCGTGCAAGTTGTGGTCTAGGGTACTCTGTCAAAACGACATCTATCTGTTCTCTTTCGATAAGCTCTCCCCATTGTGTCATCAACTGATTTTGTTTTCTGTCGCCTTTATCTAACAGTTTATTTAATTGCAATGTTTCCATTATTTCCCTGATTTTCATCTAATCATCTCCCACCAATGCAGTTTCCACTCTAACTCCCATCTGCCCGCTTTTGCGGGCCTACAAATATAAGCGCCGCAAATTATATTTGTGTTTCCATTTATGCACACCAGCACCAAAGGAAATATGTCAACGTAAGCTGACGGGTGCCCGGCGCGACGAATAGGGAAAGATAAATCTTCTCTACTCGATTCACACATCAAAATATTAACTCATAAATCAAGTCTAGCCTTAGTTCATTGAACTATAATCTCTCTATTCTCCAAACGACAAACATATAGTTTTCCAGCTATTGATTTTGCCAACCAGTAATTTCTTACCATTTCTATGTCTTAAGTATAGCATATACGACTACTTTTGACTACCGCAACCCAGCCTAAAATCAATGAAATTAAGGGTTAAAGGTTACCAATCTCCACTTCAACTGCTTCCTTACAAATTGATTTATCGAACCAAACCTGTATGCTCCATGTTCAATAAAAATATATCCATCAATCCTTTTTCCCTATGCGGACAAGAAAAAGATTTACTATTTTATTAAATACTGACCTGTTATTAATTATTTAACTGCAATCGCACAATTGACAAACCTATTAACTTATTGTATCATATAGTGATTTAAAAAATGAACAAAATAGGGACAA
This sequence comes from Lachnospiraceae bacterium, assembly GCA_011959805.1. Lineage (GTDB taxonomy): Bacteria > Bacillota > Clostridia > Lachnospirales > Lachnospiraceae > COE1. The sequence continues at coordinate 12,545 of BLMC01000057.1, forward strand.
AACACGCAATAGAAATGAGGAGATATTTTTGAAAACAAAAGATTATAGAAATGGACTGCGAGATGGGATTCCAGTTGCCCTAGGCTACTTTGCAGTATCGTTTGCATTTGGAATGGAAGCAGCCACCAATGGTTTAAGTATTATACAGGCAGTGTTAATATCACTGACGAACGTAACCTCTGCCGGACAGTTTTCTGCCCTTGGAATTATTGCCGCAGGCGGGACCTATATCGAAATCGCCTTGACACAGCTTGTCATAAATTTACGCTATTGTCTAATGTCCTTTTCTCTTGCACAAAAATTAGACCGCTCTGCTGCAAACTGGCACCGATATCTTATGGCATACAGTGTGACCGACGAAATCTTTGCACTAGATGCCAGCCTAAACACTCCTTTAACACCTAAGTACCATTATGGCATTACCAGCGTTGCTGTACCTGGCTGGGTTTTGGGTACATTCGTCGGTGCAATTTCAGGAACTCTTTTACCCTCTTTTGTAATCAGTGCTCTTGGCGTTGCTATCTATGGAATGTTTCTTGCAATTATCATTTCCCCTGCAAGACAGGACCGCGCAATTTTATTCGTTGTTTTGTCAGCTATGGGACTGAGCTTTTTGTTCTCTGTCCTACCACTACTCAAGAAAGTCTCGTCTGGTTTTGTCATTATTATCGTAACGGTGGTCATCGCGGCAATTGCAGCATGGCTAAAGCCAATCAACGACGAAAACAACAAAGGAGAATCCTAAAATGACACATAATATCTATCTCTATATTTTTGTCATGGCGGCAGTGACATACTTAATTCGCATGCTCCCACTGGCACTATCCAAAAAAGAAATTACTAATCAATATATCAAATCTTTTTTGTACTATGTGCCCTATGCATGCCTTGCCGCCATGACCTTTCCAGCTATTTTGTATTCCACCGCAAGCCTTTACTCAGCACTTGCAGGGCTTATCATCGCCATTATCGCCGCTTACAAAGGAAAAAGCTTGCTTATTGTAGCCTTAGCGGCATGTATTGCAGTATTTCTTGTAGAGCGTATTTTACCGTTTCTTAGTTAACTCTTTACGCTTTTCATGCGTCATCAAGTCTGCAAGTCTAGTTGGAACTGGAACATGACTTTCTTTTGTAGTGAGTTGATTTGCCATTTTTGTCGCCGTCTCGATATCAATCGCATTTCCAATTGATAGAAAAATTGGCTTGACATTAGCATGTGTGCGCAAAGCACGCCCATAGTGTTTCCCATGCAATTCAATCTCTGTATATGCCTGCTCTGTATTGGCAGGCATAACAAAGTCTACGTCTTCCACTTTATAATAGCTTTTTGCAATTCCAACAGTTGCCTTTTGAATCAAAATCCCGGCATGTGTTGCCAACCCCATATGTCTTGGATGCAAATATCCATTTCCATCAAAAAATATCACATCTGGTATTATTGTAACTTTTTTATAAGTCTCTAAAAATAGCGGAACTTCTCGAAATGCTAAACACCCTGGGATATAAGGCACCTTAATCTTATCTGCATAACTAACTTTTTCGCATACTTCCATTGTATTATAATTAATTATTACAATACAACAAACAGCATATTCCTGTTCGTCTTCTTTCCAATATGCAAGGTCTACACCTGCAACTGTATGAACCTGGGACAGATTCACTGTATTTTCATGCTTGATTCTGCTACTTAATTTTATTTGTTCTTTTATATAATCTTCTTCTGTCATTTATTACTCCCATGTATTTTTCAAACAGTGATTACTCGAACCTCAAAAGCAGTTGTCTGCGGCGGAATACTCATAGTCATAAAAGCAGCATGACGCACTCTTACTCGCAAACCTGGAACAAGACTTGCAAACTGCATTGGTCTGCCAAAACTATTAAAAATTTTAGCATCATCCGCCAAATGAAATCGTATAACGGAGGATATATTTCCATCGCTAATGGTCGTAAAACTTCGGTTTTGTCTATCAATGTCAACAATTCTACCAACCGTTACCTGATCTTCAAGTGGTCTTCCAATCACTTGAATAACATACGCTGCCGATTGTGGCGGGATACTCCTTGTCGTCGCATTGGAAAAGGCAGCATTTACAACCATTCCCTTCTGTAAATCTCTTAGCAGAATGCGATTGTTATTCTCATCCAAAATCACAGTATTGTTTCCAACATTCAACCGTATCATCTGGTCTGGACTGTCGCATTTGGGACAATCACTGTAGGAAACAAGTACAAAAGAGCCGTTTCTGCCTGTCTCAACATCTTCTATGATTCCATTTGTAATCTGTGTTAAAAAAGTATTGTCCATTTGTCTCACCTTTTTCTTTTTATTATACTATATGCAGACAAATAATTCATGCGATTTTTTATAATTATTTCGTTATGTCCTTTCCCTGTCTATTACAAACTCTCATAAAAGCAAAGTCAATAATCCCGCGGCATTCACCAAATGTCTGCTTTGCAGCCGCTTGGCTTATTGGTCGCGGGATTAAAAAGGCAAAAACTATTATATAGAATTATCAGAAACACAATAAAATATGCTACTTGCAAGCAATATAAACATCCATACTCTCCCCATCCGTTTCAAAGCAGGGAATCACATCTTTTTCTGTGCGTTCCAGACCATTCACATGCATATATTCCATAAGTGTATTATAGGCATTAGGAATAGTCACAAAGGGGTTTTCAAAAGGATTTTCAATGTGTACTGCTGCATATTTGTGCGCTGACTGCTTATGTATTTCCATATCAGGAGGAACAATCCCATCAGGCAATACCCATGCTGCTTCATAACCATGCATATTAAAAACACTTATCTGCTCCTGTGACACGTTTGAGAACCCCCAGCCAATGACGCGAGGTTTCTCCACACCACAGTTACGGGCAATGGTAAATATTCTATCAATAGCATCTCCCTCTGGAATAGCGCTTATAACAGCATGTTTGATATAGCGAAAAGCAGGGACGGTCTCAACACGCAAATTTGTATACACTTCGCTACAAATGACCATATCATCACGGAACAAATTATCCAATGAACAATTGAAAAGCCCACAAAGCTCTATCGCCTTGTCCATTTCGGGTTGTGCTGTGTCCAACTCCCATTTTGATACTGTTTGACGACTAATATTCATTTTTTCAGCCAAATCCTCTTGTGTCATATTTCCCCGCAGACGCCTTAAAAACTGCAAATTTTTTCCGAAGCTCATAAAAATCCTCCATTCTTACCGAAATCTGTGAATTTGGGCATAAGCACAAATTCGCCGTGTAAAAAATTTATTTTTCACACTTTCTTCTTTCATTCTCTTGCGTCGCGCCGCATTATCAGTATAGTATTTTCTCAGACAATCTACAACCAATCTATGTACGCGATTTTTTTGTTTCACGCAACTTCAAAGTGCGGAGAATCTTTTGTGCAATTCCTTATCGTCTACGCGCCATACAAAACACTGCAAGTCCAATTAACATCACCAGATAAAAACTAATCCCCCTTGTGATGCACATCGATACCACAAGATAATCTCCCACAAAAATCTTTTGGAATACACTGTGATACATTGCCTCTGTAATCCCCTGCGCCCCGGGAATTGGAAGCATATCTACTGCAATATAAACTGCTGCCTGCACAAACACAATATCCAGCATCGCTGTACCAGAAAGTCCCAACCCACAATACACTACAAATGCCAACACAAACACACTGTAGCGCTGTACTATTGTCGCCACTATGGTTATTGCAATCAGTTTCTTATGGCTTCGCAAGAAAGTAACTGTATTCTGATAGCCAGACAAAAACTGCTCCATTTTCTCTTTTCTGGACTCTTTTTTTCGCAGTACGTGAAGGCGTACCAATAGTCCTTCAAGCTTATAAAAACAGCTTCTAATAATTCCTTGTGAAAACATAACCATCAACAAAATTACCACCAATGCAGCGTTTAAGAACAATCCTAAAAAATACAATCCATAATACTCTTGCAAATATGACTGTAAAGGTCTTCTCCAAAATATTACAATTCCAATTCCAATCAAGACAAGTACAAATTTATAGATTACAGCAACTGTCATTAGCACGACAGAAGACGCCGAGAGTGTATTGCCATCTCGACGCATATAATACAATTGCATTGGTTGTCCACCAGTTGCAGAGGGTGTAATACCTGAAAAGAAAAAACCAATAAACGAGTAAGAGATACAGCGTGGTAATGTCGTCTGTTCACCAATTCCTCGGAGCAAATACCAAATCATACATCCCTCTGCCGACACAAAGAAAATTGCCAAAAGAATTGCCGCTGCCATATATGCTCCTGACATCTGTTGAACTGCTGCCACAATCTCTGTAAAATCCTGTCCACGAAAAACACTCCAGAAAGTCAGTAGCATAACAGCGACAAAAATTCCTACATGAACAGCAAGTCTACGTACCTCCTTTTGATTCATATACTTCATACACACATACTACCTCCACTGACATTTTCTGGAAATTTGTAGGAGATTTCTGAAACAATCTCAGACAATTCTCCCTCAAATACCACACGCATATTTTGATATGCATAAAAATCCTTTGGTGTAACTAAGGAAAAATGCTTCCTAGCAATAAAAATCCCATTTTCTTGTAATACTCTTGCAAGATACGAAGAACAAGTATATTGATTGTACATATAAAAAGGACTGTTTATTAAAATAAAAGGCAATCCAATCACTGCATAGTGAATATGAAACCGCTTCTTATAATCCTCTTGCATTCTTTGTTGCAATGCTCTTTTCTGTGCGTCTGTACAATCCAATTCATAAATCCGATAATATGCTGTCGGAAACGTATGTAAAATCTTGTCCTTATCCTCTCTTTCAAACCCTGCAAATATTGGAACTGCTGGGTTACGCCTGCCCACACTGTAAGCCTCCTGCAACTTTGCATCAAAACCAAGCACCACATGAATATATCTTTGTTTTAAAAATCGGCGTATTAGCGCTGCAAAAAATCCCGGGGTATCCACAAGTGCAATATAAATATGTGCCATAATCCACTCTCCTTGTCTTCTACTATTGAAACTGATAAATTCTCCTCGCAAGCCTATAACCACCTACTGTAGCGAGCTTTCCAAGTTTTCCGGGAAGGTTTGTAAAGCCACTAAGCTTTGTATACCGCAACCTATAGTATAATCCTGGATTACTTTTTTTGATATCCGACCAGAGTTCTAAATGTCTATTTTTTGCCTGCTCATCCCCTTTTAGCAGCAAATGAATAGAAGAAATCGCCATCATTATTGAGATATTACGACACATATAATGAGCTAACTTTGGATATTTCTTTTTTACCTGATGCAAATCCACACTCTCCGCAACCATTTTTGTCACTTTAATCTGCTGTTCAATCCGCGAAATCATCACTTTTTCATTGACAGATTGGTCCTCTCTTCCTAGATAATACTGATATAGATTAAGATGCATATAATAAAGCGTCTCCACATAGGGCAACGGACAATATGCAAATAAATTATCCACATAAAATGTATGTTCCGGCAGTACCACCCTAGATTTTTTCAGAATATCTGTTCGATAAATTAATGCATGCATTACTAGATATTGAGAGGGACGAAACATCCCGATTTTATCCCATGTACAAACCTTATTCTCTGGAAAAACATTCTGGAACTGAATGGTTTTCTCTATTCCATCTTCCAAATGATTGTACGTATAATCACATACTAACAAATCAGGACCAAATCCCTGTGTACACCATACATTTATTTTTTTCAACAACGTCTTATATGCCTTTTCTTCCAACCAGTCGTCAGAATCTACCACTTTAAAATACATTCCTGTTGCAAGTGCAAGCCCTGTATTAACACCAGAACCATGTCCACCATTCTCCTTATGTACTACAGTCACAATATTAGGGAACTGTTTGGCATACCGCTCTGCAATCTCCCCAGTACGATCTGTTGAACCGTCATTGACAATGATAACCTCTACATTTTCCCCGCCAATAATCAACGAATCTACGCAGCGCTCCAAATAATCCTCCGAGTTAAAACAAGGTACAGTAATTGTTAAATGTTTCATAGAAATCCCCTTTCTCTCAATCTTTCTAAAAAACATTATACCATCTGTACCTTTCAAAACCTTTGATAAATTCTTACTATTTTCTTACTTTTATTGGAAATTATTTTTAATCACCCGCAATTTTTTATCCACATATTTTCTAATATCACTGTTGCTGTCATATTGCATTTCTTCTAACAGTTCACGTGTCAACATATGCCTGCGTCCCATCTCCCTGACAACATATTCCCTACAGAAAGAACACAGTGTATTTCGATACATATAAAGTAACAGTTCATTGGGTTTTTTCTTCCCACTAGCAAACACATCCATAACATCATAAAATGCTGCGTGCCAATAACCATTCTCATAAGTAATTGGTATCTGCTTGACTGCCTCCACAAAAAGTTCCTTGTCTGATTCTTCATAATTAGCAGCAAGCATGGATACCGCTTCTGCAATATGTTCTTTCTTTTGCAAAAATGCAATTGCATAATCTTTTACACGCACATCTTTTGGATAAAACCGTAAAGCTACAAAGGCTCTTTCCGATAGTTCAGAATTCTTTGATTGTGAATCCGCAATTAAACAGGACAATTCACACGCCCATGCACAATCTCTATTCGCAAGCAATCGCAGAAGATTATAACGCATCTCATCTTCTACTTCCTCTTTATAATATGTTGCCAACTTCAAAACTTCCAATTTCTTATCTCGTTTCATAAAAGTACGCCCTAACATTAAAGAGCACATCTGTCCTATTTTTTCTCCATTTTTTAATCGTTGATAAACCTCATCTGCTGTCTGTGGCTCTACTTTTTGTTTTCTTTCCCGCTCAGATTCTCTTGCTTTAAGACACTCCTCTCTAAGATGTGCATAGTTTTTAATATTCTCATCAACATTTGTTCCATATAATAATTTTTGAATCGTTTTTTTTCCTAGTGTATCCTCACTAGCTGCCTGAAACCACTCAAAATCATCATAATCATACAATGTATTTGCGTTAATCAAAATTCCCAAATCGCGAACAATCATCTTATATAGCTTAGTTCTCCGCTCTCGGTCATCAAAACACTCACATGCTAGAGAAACACATAGATGCTCAAAATTGTCCCGCTCTGGAAACAAACCATCTCTTTTTTTCGTGCGTTTCTTTGATAAAATCTGCAACAATGTATCATAGCAATGGGTTAATATCCTCCATGCCTGTTTATTTCTATCAGACACAAAAAATGCCAGCAGATTACAATCCTGTGCAAACTCCCATCCGCTCGAGTGCATACTATGAATTAAGTTTTTCTCAATCCTATCCAGAAAAGGTGTTATATCCGCAAACTCCATAATTAATTCATACAAATAAAAACTTCTACATCCCTCACACTGTGCATCATAAGCCATATCGCGGGAACACCCCCACAAGACAAGTGGCTGAAATCTTTCCTTTTCGGAATCGCTCATATTCTTTAGTGCTAACACACAACTTCCTAAACCGCGCTGCATATCATATTGAAACTGCTTTTTGGTCATAGATTTCCTCCAATTAACAAAAGTTTTTCATAAGACGGTTCATTCCCTCTAATATCATTATAGTCACTTTCTATTATACCTTTTTGCTAAGAAATTTCCATATCTAACTTATGCTAATTATATGATACCAGGGTCAAAAGGTCAAGAAATCCGATGCAAGCTTGCTTGCAAGAG